>JBDGXI010000117.1:0-19813 GCA_039584685.1 Gemmatimonadota bacterium
ATCGCCTTCCGTCGTCGGCTCGCCGGATGCCCAATCGATCTTCACCCCGATGCGCTCCGTGTATTCCTCCAGCACCTGGCGAGCCAATGCCTCGTTCGCGAAACCGGACGGAGCCCGGAGCGTGACGGAACTCGCCTCAGGCGGCATGGTCTCGACGTGGAACGTGGCACCCTCGGAAAAGGTCAGGCGCAGGGAGCCGAACTTCATGCCGTCGAACTCGGTGCCGACGGCTCCTTCGCAGGTCAGCGGTGCCCCGTATTCTTCCAGGGCGAAGCCGACGAGCTCGTCGAAGCCGAGCACACGGTCGCGAAGCTCCCTCACCCAGGGATCCGTGTCCGGTCCGTCGCAGGCCAGCCGGCTAGCGGTCGACGCTTCCCCGTCCAACTCCTCGCGCGCGAACTTCCCGTTCGCGAGGAAATGCGCGACCTGCTCGGCCACATCACTCCGATTCATGATGAACGTGTGCGTCGCGTGCACGACGATGAAGTCGGCTGCCCCGAATGAGCCACGACCCGATGGGATTGATGCTTCGGTCGCCGGTGATGATGCCGAGACTGAAATCGACAGGTCCGAGCTCGCTGGCGATTCCGCTGGAATCGGTGCCGAGACGCACGCCCGATGGCCCCAACATCGAGCGAAGAAGAGGAGAGTCGGCGTAGACATCGACGATCTCACTTCCCTGGCTCGGGGGACTGAGCATCACCACCCGCCCCTCGAACGGTTCCCGGCGCTCCGCCAGGTAGCTCCGAACCAGCACTCCGCCCATCGAGTGGGTGACGAAGTGGACCGTCCCGCCGGCTTTCGGGCAGCACTCGTGGACGGCGTTCCTCAGGCTATCGGTCAGCGCCTCGAGTGTTTCCGAACGCGAGGGATACCCGAAGTTGACGACACGGTACCCATCGCCGGCGAGACGTGACTGGAGCACAAGCATCGACGCCGGGGTACGGCCGAGGCCGTGCACCAGGATGACGGTGTCGGCATCGGCGGGCGGCTCGGGCGTGCAGGCGGCGGCAAGAACGAGCACGAACAAGGTGCCCCCGGCCAGCATCGGGAAGCGCACCGGTCAGTCCTCCCGTGTCCGCTCTCCGAGGGCCTTCTCCAGCCGCCGGACCTTCCGGCGAAGACCGGAGAGGTCTCGGGCCACCGCCGTGTTCTTCAAGTACCTGGCGTACGGCTCGACCGGTGCCCCGGCATAGATCCCGGGTTGCTCGATGTCCTCGGCGACGCCCGCCCGCCGCACCAGGAACACATCGCTGCAAACCTCGAGGTGGTCCAGCACCGCCGTCTGCCCGCTGGCCACGACCCGGTCGCCGAGCTTGGCGGACCCTCCCGTGACGAACATGGCCGTGAGCAGGCAGTCCCGGCCGATCTCGACGTTGTGCGCGATGTGACAGAGGTTGTCCAGTTTTGTGCCGGCCCCGATCCGCGTTTCGCTGTAGGTCGCTCGATCGATGCACGTACCTGCGCCGACCGAGACCCGGTCCTCGATCACCACTCGCCCGAGCTGGGGAATGCGATGGCTGCGCCCCTTCTCATCCTGTGCGAATCCGTATCCTTCGGACCCGATGACCGCGTTGGACTGGACGATGACATCGTCACCGACCTCGCAGTCGTAGCCAATGGTCGCGTTCGGATGAATGACCGACCGGTCACCGATCACGGTCCCGTGCTCGACGACGGCACCCGCCATGATGGCCGTTCCAGCACCAACCTGGACTCCTCGGCCGAGAACGACCTGCGGTCCGATTCGACTGCCTGCTCCTATCTCGCAGTCGCTGCCGATCACCGCCGAGGGGTGGATGGCCGGCCACTCCGATTCGAGCACATCGCGATCCACGTAGCGCTGCCGGATCAGAGCGTGAGCCAACTTGAGGTTGGGAGCGACCATTACAGTCAAGTCCGGCATGGTCGACAGCGTCTCATGCAATGCAGGACTCGTGACCACGGCCGAGGGCGGTCGGCCCCGGATCGTCTCGACGGCGTCCTCGTCGGCGACGAATACGAGGTCTCCCGGTCCGCACCGCTCCACGGAAGCGATTCCGGATAGCGAGACGTCGTCGCCTTCCATCGACGTCAGGAGACCGGTCGAACTGAACTCTTTGAAGATCAGAGATGCGTGTGTATCCATGTTCTTTCCTCGAGCGGATGGCTGCAACCGGGACGGAGAGCCCCGAAGGCGCCGATCGCCACCGGCGCCCTGGTTCCTACCGGATCCCGGTGTCGAAGCTGACCACTACCTCGGAATAGGCGCCGTCCGTGACCTCGAGGCGCCATTCGGTCCTTCATGCTTCCCGTCGGGTTCTCGTATTCCAGCTTGACGAGGATCCGGGCGCTCTCCTCAGGAACGATGTGCCGGAGTGGAACGAGCCTCGTTCCGCCGATGTGGTCGAGCACCGTCACGCTAGGGGCTCACATTCTCACCGCGCCGCCTGGAGATCATCCAGCAACGCACGCGCTTCCTGCGCGGGCCGGTAGTCCGAATCCGCGGTAGACCAATAGCCCAGGGCGATCTCGAGTTCGGCGATCGCTTCGGCCGTCCGTCCCCGCGCGGCGTAGTGCTGCGCGGCGACGAGCCGAATCATGGCGGAACCGGGCAGGCGTTCGAGCAGCCAGGCGAGATGGACTTCGGCCTCCTCCCACCGCTCGAGGGACGTCAGGCAAATGGTCAGCCACGCGCCGTACGTCGGCGAATCGGGCAGGATCGCGCGCGCCGCCTCGTAACCTTCCAGCGCGCGTGCGCAATTCCCGTCTTCCAGCTCGGCGATCCGTCCGTCGACCCAGGCGATTCGAGCGAGCAGCCTCGCCTCACTGAACGACTCGCTCAGCGTGCGCAGCCCGGCCTGGGATTCCTGCACCGCCGGGATGTCACCCCGGTCCAGGTGGACCTGCACGGCCGGCACGTCCATTCCCAGGCTCCAAGGCTCCTCGACGAGGGCCCGAAGGCTGTCGATCTGCTCCAGAGCCTCCACCTCGCGGCCCCACTCGGGCGCGTACGTGAGAACCTCCGAGCCGTTGATCGTCAGCACGGTGGATACCGGGGGCATGTACTCGCGCATCGCCTCGAGTCGTCGGTCATGCGCCTCGCGGAGGGGGGCATACTGCCCAAGGCTGTAGAAGTAGGTCGCCTCGGTGCGGGCGACCAGGTCGCGATGCTGAGGGGTCCGGGCGAGCGCGGACATCTCCTCGATGCGCCTCGCCGCGTCGTCGTACCGTCCCTCTCGCATGTCGAGTCGTGCGATCCGCTCGAGCACTTCCGGATCCTCCGGCGCCACGACTCGCGCGCGCTCCAGCCCGGCCCGTGCCTCATCGAACCGGAGGAGGGCGGACTGGGTCGCCGCGATGTCGAGACGCGTGCGCACATTGGTCGGCCGCAACTCGGCAAGGCGAGCGTAGTACACGAGGGCGCTGTCGTGATCCTGCTTGTCACGGAAGGCGCCCGCGATGCGCTGGAGCCCCTCGGTATCGGTTGAATCCATGGCCAGCAACGCACGGTACTGGCCGATCTGCTCGTCGACCTTTCCCTGGATCCCGTAGGCCTCGGCCAGAAGCTGTCGGGCCCACCGGTCCTGCGGATAGAGCTCGGTCCAATAGCGGCCGGTCTGCAGGGCGCCGGCCGGGTCCATCCGGAACAACATCCGGTCCAGCATCTGAAGCAGGAGCTTCGAGCGCTCGGGGAGCCTGTAGGCGTGACGCAGTGCCTCCGCGATCCCCTCTCGGGCGGCGGCCTGATCTCCCATCAGGAACGCCTGGGTCGCCGCGGTGCCGTGTGCCGAGGCGAAGGTTGGATCGATCTCGATGGCCGCATCGGCCGCCGCCCGTGCTTCGGCAAGCTCGTTCCGGTACATGGGGACCCGGTATCCGCTCAGTGCGCGAAGGGCCTCCGGCGAGTCGGTGAACATCTCGGCGGTCGGGAGGTCCACGGACCCCTCGATCTGCCACTCCGGGATTCCGAGGTCCCGGCGCACATCCACCGACATCCGGTCCACCATCTCGAGCGGATCGGTGCCGCGGTACGTGCGGGCCGCCACCTCGCGGGCGTTCCGCGTCTCGTAGAGTCGCGTGCGGACGACGAGAGTGTCTCCAACCCGGTCCAGCACTTCTCCTTCGAGGAAGTGACCCACCCCCCGCGCATCGGCTATTCCCCGCTTGAGGGCCAGGGGGATGCCGTACGGGAGCTCGAATCCGGCCTGGTCCAGGGGTTGGCGCACGCGCGGGTCGATGGCCTCCACTGGGGTCACGAACAGGTCCTGATACAGGTCCTGTATGAGACCCATCCACAGACCGCTCCTCAGCCAGTCGAGATCAGGATCCCCCGAGTCATTGTCGAAGTCCCATACCAGCACGTCACGCCTGAACGCGGCCTTCGGAATCACGCGCTCCACCGTGTTTCCGGCGTCGTCCTCCAGGAGGCGCACCGTAGTGGCCGCGCCGAGCTCCTGGCCGCTAAACGCGAACACCAGGATGCCGGCCGCCGCGGCCAGGTTGAGCCCGATTACCGCTCCGTCGGTCGTGGTCCACGCATCCTGGCCGGGGGCGCCGTGCCTCCAGGCAAGCACCACGACCATCGGGAGAAGGAGCAGCAGCGCGGTGACGACGAAGTTCGTCAGGGCAGGGGAAAGTGACCACTGGTTCACGGCCCAGTCGGTGAACTCGAGGAGGACCCAGCTCGCGGCCAGGTAGGCCCCGGCGATCTGCGGGACTCTGCGTTGGAGCAGTTGTCGCATCACGTGGCTGCCGACTCCTCTTCGAAGACACTCGCGGGGTACGACCTTTGGTTCGAAGGTTGCCTTGTTCGCAGCCTGATTACAAGGCGAGGACGATCGGCGTCGTCAGCCCCCTGGCAACGACTCTATGAATCTGCCCGCCATATCTATGATCGCTCCTTCGTACGCCCATCCATCGTCCACCGGTAGCTCGTACAACGGATCCGTGGTAGTCACGATGATCATGTCGAGGTCATGCAGAAGGACGATCAGACTGCCGCCGTGTCGTCGGGTCTCAAGCCTTCACCGCATCTGATTCAGGCCGATGGTGCCCCTGGCAACCCGAGCCTCCTCTGCAGGAACAGACCCAGCTCCTCGATGGACTGGCGAGACTCCGGAACGTATCGCGCAGCGTTCTGGAATACGTGCCACATCCCCGGCCAGATCTTGAAGTTGACCTCCACTCCGGCTCTGGTTGCCCGGTCCGCCAGCCGCTCGGCATCACTGAGGAGAACTTCGTGGTCGCCAACTTGAATCCACAACGGTGGAAGTCCGGTCAGGTTCGTTTCCGTGGGGCGAAGAAGGGGGCTGTCGCCGTGACTCCCGACGTACATGGACGAAGTCTGCCGGCATTGGGCCGGGCTGACCAGCGGATCTGAAGCAGCCCGCGTCGCAAAGGACTCTCCTCCAGGCTCGACCCAATCAGTGACCGGCGACATGAAGAACCCGGAAGGTCGCACACGGCAATCGGCGAGACCTTCGTCCCTCGCGGCAGACGCTGGCTTCGGACCATCAAGTCGTCCAGCTTCCGCCGGTCCGCTTCCGAGAGGCCTGCTCTGCGGAGCTTGCGCCCGATCGAGTATCTGATCAGAAAGCGGAACAGCCGTGCCCGGTAGGTCGGCATCGAATGGCCTCCCCCGCCTCTGCTCCAAGGGCTGTGGAGCTTCAACCCGCCCTACATGATTCCCGCGGGGATCCTGAAGCGGTCATCCCCGAGAGTGACATCCACCTCCACTGATTCTACGACGGCCGTCTCCACTTCGTTGGGCATCCACCAACATGTGACGGTACGTGGATAGATCATCCCCCCCCAGTCCTCATAGTCGCTGAAAGCGCGCCCGGGGTGATACTCGGTCCCGTCAACGGTGACGTCAGCCTCGACCCGTACGGGAAGGTGGCTTTCCGTATCGATGAAGTAGGTCATGCGGACGCCCAGAGGCAGAGTCACGCCGAGCCTGTATGTCTCGACTCCATCGGCCGCTTCACGACCCAGATACTCCGCCGAGTAGTCGAAGAATGCGGGAAAGGCGAAAGCGATATCGAGTTCCAGATCCCGGAGATAGCGGGAATCGACAAGCGACGGGCCTTGTGGAGTACCGTCCTCAGCCGGCGGGCTTTCAAGGAACGCGCCACGTTCCCCGTCAAACACCAGTACATAGCTCCCCACGCCCTCGACGCGCATTCGATTCGGGCGACTGAGCTCCGTCACCACGGGGTATCCGTGGTCTGCATACACCATTCTGATGCGTAACGTCTTCAGGTCAGTGATTCCTCCATCCCCTGCCATGGCCTTGGCCGCCCTGGCGACGATCCGCTCGGCTGTAGGCTGCTGACAGGCGGGAATCGTCGCGATCAGGGTGACAATCAACGCGGCCACGCTCAACCTGCGCCCTCTCTGGGACCTCCTCATCAGCCTCTCCCTGCTTGAGACTCAGTGGCTATCATCCCCCTGCCGGCCGGTTCCGCAATGTCGGCGCGCACATCAATTCCGCAGCCGGCAGCTCGAATCGCGTCCCAGGCCGCGGGTGGAACGGGATCGTACGTCGATGACAGCCAGTCTTGGAATTGTGATTCATACTCGCGGGTAGAAAGCTCGAGCAATTCCGGAACCGCCCCCAGACCCTGATCCCAGAGGGTGCGGATCACTTCCCGGTCCAGCCGTTCTACCGCGAAATCGATAGCGCTTGCAGCCAGCAGGTAGGCGACGAGGTCATCGTGAAGTCGGAATTCTCCGGTCAGAGTCTCCAGTGCGAGTCCGGCGCCCGTGTCCAGGATCGTACGAGCCACTCTTCCGTTCTCATACCCTCCACAATACCCGTCGACGTACGTCGCCAACCCCTCGACGACGGCGTCTCCGGCAGGGCTGGGCCACGTCCCAAGAGTGACGACGTGTGTCAGTTCGTGACGTTCGAATGCTCGCCACGTGGAGTTGAATACGAGTATGACAGCATCGTCTTCGTAGTACGCAAAGCCCGCCACAGGACTCCCGACCAGACTTTCCATGTCGTGCCGACTGTCGACGTAGAACAGATCGACCGGACTCGAGCGGTCCAACCTGTTGCGGGAGCAGGGCGCTCTTCGTCTCGGCGAAACTCCCAGCCGGATAGTGGATTCTCGTGGCAGGGGTCTCGATCGTGACCCATTCGTAGCCCGGGTCGTTCAGAATCCGGCGTACCTGGGCATCACCTGCCTGAAGATCGATCGTGACGGTCGCCTGACGACACGTCGGTGGGCAGTCCGGGCCGTTCGGCTGAACGTCCTCATAGGCGGGCTGCAGCGTGACGGACATCTGCCGGCCCCCACCCGTGACGGCTACGGTGACTTCGTCGGGCAGGAATCCGTAGAAGAACACGAGACAGGAGCCGCTCGCATCGATCGCGCAGCTTCCGGTGCGCGTTTCACCGCCGGTCGCCGATGCTTCGACGTCATACTGCACACCCGACGAGCCATGCACGACAACGGCGAGACCATCCGAGCAGCCGATTTCAGTACAGGCCACGTCCACGGAACCGTCACAGCCCGTAGACCCTGCAACAGTCACGACGCTCGCCGCGAGGGCCAGCAGACAGCTTACCCTACAGATCGAGGGCATCCCGGGCCTCTGCCAGTTGTTCCCCCGGCACTTCGAGCGCTATTCCGCGGACGGAGGAGCCGGTGTGACCCGGCCCGAAGATGCCGACGCCTCCTTGCTGGTTGATGCGCGCGGGAATGCCAACGGACTCTAGCCTGCCGGCTGCAAGCTCCGCTTCGTAAGCGGCCGCGTACTCCGCGACCGCGACCCAGCCAGAATCACTCAATTCAACCCCTTCTCGGGCTCACGTTTCTGCCCTTGTTCTCTCTTCGACCGACAGGCATTGCTCGTCGGTCAGGATCGGCTCACCGCGTAGGAAGGCGGCAGGCGTGTCCACGACGGGTGCGGGACAGGCGGACCTCAAATCGTATGAATGAATCCGCCGTCCGGCGTCAGGGTCGTGCCCGTGATGTAACTGGCCTCATCGGAGCACAGAAAGACGATGGACTGAGCGATCTCTTCCGGGCGACCGGCACGCCGAACGTGAACAGTGGGCAGCAGGGCTTCATCGTAGATCGCGTCGCCGAGAATCCCTCGAATCCGATGATGCATGGGCGTATCGACGAAGCCCGGACACACGAGATTCACTCTGATTCCCTGAGGCGCCAGCTCTGCAGAGACGCTCGTCGTCAGCCCGACGAGGCCGTGCTTCGAGGTTACATACGCCGAGCCGGTCTGGAAGCCGAGGAAGGAATTCACAGAGCCGATGTTGACGATGGCCCTGCCGGTTCCGCCAGCGAGCATGGCCCTGGCCTCATACTTCATGCAGAGAAACGTGCCCTTCAGGTTGATGTCCAGGACGCTGTCCCACTGATCTTCGGTCAGGTCCGTAATCGCAGCCAACGGCCCTTCGATGCCCGCGTTGTTAACGGCGTAGTCGAGGTGACCGAAGGCGTCGATCGCGTGAGCGACCATGTGCTCCACGTCGTTCGCATCGGATACATCCGTCTTGATGGCGGTCGCCTTCCCTCCTCGACCTTCGATTTCGGCCACGAGTGAATCGAGTTCCGCCTGCCGCCGCGCAGCGAGTACGACGCTGGCGCCCTTCGCCGCGAAGGCCTCGGCGGTGGCCCTGCCAATCCCGCTACTCGCTCCGGTAATCAGAGCGACGCTGCCGTTCATGTTCGACATCCGGCCGCCTCCTATTCGGATCTGTGCGCTTCCAGCTCGATCTCGATCATGAACTCGGGCAGGGCCAGCCCCTTGACCTCGAGCCAGCTTCCCGTCGGATACTGCTTCGTATAGATCGAGCTGCGGTATGCGGCGACCTCGAGAAACTTCGCCATGTCTGTCGTGAAGATGTTCTCTACGATCACTTCGTCGAAGGTATAGCCGTAGTGGGCGAGGACCTTCTCGAGATCGGAGTAGGCGTTCTTCATCTGCTGCTCCAGGTCACCGACGGCCGTGGGGATGCCCTGGTCGTCCATGCTCACGGCGCCCGAGATCTTGATGTCGTCACCGATCTTCACGGCGTGCGTGTACCCGTAGGCCTCTTCCACCTCCGGTCGCAGAAGGAAGTACTCCGGCGCTTCCGTGGCGGCCGGCTCGACCTTCTCCTGCACCATGGCCTGGCCCGAGTCGGGGCCGGCGCAGCCGGACATGACGGCCATGAACAGTGCGACAGAGGCCAGCAGTGATTCCTTGCTCATTGTTCCTCTCTTTGAGTGTGTGCCGTCTCGTTACGGAGCCAGTACGCTGCCCGATAGCTCCAGGGCTTGTCCGTCTCTGAATCGCGCTCCCAGCGTGTGCCCCTCGTCCCACGCGACCTCATAGCCGATTTCGACCACAGGCTGACCGGCGAGAGGAGTGACACCGACGAATCGGGCCTCGATGTGAGGCCAGACGCCGGCAGGGTCGGCGATCTCCGGCACGTATTACTCCGCCTTCGCATAGGGCTCGTAGTGCTCGAACAGCGCTCGCTCGATCGCAGGCCGCCATCCTGGCGACCTGAAACTCGACTCTTTCCAACTCGTCATCGAGGGGAATCCACAGGCCACGGGTCCCGGTCGCGGTGGCCCGCC
Source organism: Gemmatimonadota bacterium (assembly GCA_039584685.1). Taxonomy (GTDB): domain Bacteria; phylum Gemmatimonadota; class Gemmatimonadetes; order Palauibacterales; family Palauibacteraceae; genus Benthicola. The sequence continues at coordinate 9,576 of JBDGXI010000117.1, forward strand.
CACACCGAGATCGAAACGTCGCGCGCCGAACGTTCCTCGTAGAGCGGAAGAACCTCGAAGCCGATGGCATTCTCCCAGTCGTCCCCATTTCGGTAGTAGAACAGGGGATCCTCGCGTCGCGAATCCATGTCCAGCGAGTATCCATCCGGCCATGCCTGGATCGTAGCCATGCGAATTGCCGCTCGTTTCTGTCCACGATGCTGTGGGAGAACCGTGGCTCAAGCTTCTGCTCGATCCGTCTTCGAGGCAATGCGTCGAAGCGTGTTCATGTTTCGTATCGTCGTGCGGACTCCCCTCGTGGCTCGATCAAGCTCAGGCCGCCCAAAGAGCGGTGATTCTGTGAGCTTGCCCTTGATGAGCCAATGGACTTCCGTATCGGAGAAGTGGAACTGGTCCACCTCGGAGTTCAGCCGAGTCAAAGCCGATCGCAGTGAGTGCGGGGCACGAGTATCCAGGAAGATCACATAGTGCGATGAGAGGGAGGGCGTCCGCGTCACAGTCTCGGGCGGATTGAAGGATACGATCGCCGCGAGCTCGGCGGGCGTACGAATGAAGGTCGGGACCTCATAGCCCAGTTGGCTCGCCAGGTGGCCCTCGACCATCTCGCGCAACCCGTCCGCATCGTCAGAGTCCGTAGAGAATGAGACGTTGCCGCTGGCGATGAAGGTGGAAACGTCCATGAGCCCGAGTTCGGTGAAGATCACCCTGAGCTGGTCCATCTTGAGCCGATGCCCACCGACATTGATGCCTCTGAGAAAAGCTATGTACTGAGGCATCCTAGGCCAGGTGCGTCATTTCATGGAGGGTGAAGACTTCAACCGCTCCATCGGTCGCCGCCGCATAGTCCCTCAGGTGTTGGTTGTTCATGTGCGCCTGCCAGAGTTCACGAGATTCCCAGTTCTCGTAGAACATGAAATGAGCAGGGTCCTCGTTGTCCTGATGCAAGTCGTACTGCAGGCAGCCCTTCTCAGATCGCGTGATATCGACGAGCTTCTCAAGCTCCGCTTTCACGAGATCGATCTTGTCCGATCTGGCTGTGATGTGTGCGACGATGGTCAGCTTTGACATCATTGGCTCCTTCTCAATGCGGTCACTAGAGCTTTCCGGGCCCTGCCCCAGCCGCAACGGGTGCTGGACTGAATCTATCGCTGGCCATTGTACTTCGGATGATGTTTCATGGTCTTCATTGCGGTCTTCCAGTCCGACAGGGCAGCGGCGCGCGCGAGTGGATCTACCTTTCGCAACTCATGTGCTGCTTCGGCCTGGAGCTTCCTGAAACTCGCCAATCGACCTGAATCCAGGCTTCCCTGAGCCACTGCCTCAAGGACCGCGCAGCCGGGCTCTCCATCGTGCCGGCAATCGCGGAATCGACAGTTCACGGCAAGACCCTCGATATCCGCGAATGCCTGGCTGAGACCCTCATCCAACATTCCGACCCGCAACTCCCTCATCCCCGGCGTATCCAGGAGGAGCGCCCCACCAGGGATCCGGAAGAGTTCTCGACGAACCGTCGTATGGCGGCCCTTCCGGTCGCCCGTACGCACTTCTCCGGTCACAGCGATGGTGTCTCCGGCAGGCCGCATGTGGGCCCCTTCCGGCATCAGGTGTACAGCCCTTCGAGCCGGTTCAGGCAGCTCGTCCATCCGCCCTCGTGGTCGGTCACGGACTTCTCGTCGGGGAGTCCGGAGTGGACCATGCTGACCTCGGTGCCACCTTCCACGGCCTTGAGCTCCACGGTGATCAGGGACTGTCCGTGATCGGGGTGTTCGTCCCAGGTCCAGGAGTAGGTGATCCGGTTGGGTCGATCGATCTCCCGGTAGATGCCGCGGGCGTTGTGCATGCCGCCCTCCGCGTTCCGCATCTGGAGATGGAACCGGCCGCCGACGGTGAGGTCCACTTCCGAGATCGGGACGTCCATTCCCTCGGGCGCGGACCACTTCTTGATGTGCTCCGGCTGGGTCCAGGCGTCGAACACGGTCTCGGGATCGGCGGCGATCACGCGGGTGATCTTGAGGGTGCCTGCGGTCTGGGTCGTCATTCGTCCTCCTCCTCGTCCACGGGTTTCGGCGTGTCCAGGTAACGGGCGAGCGCGTCGAGCCGTTCCTCCCAGAAGTCGCGGTAGGGTTCTACCCAATCGGTCGCCCGCCGCAGTGGAGAAGCGTCGAGCGCGCATCGGCTGATGCGGCCCTCCGGCCTTCGGTGCACCAGTCCTGCCCGCTCGAGCACTCGAAGGTGCTTGGAGATCGCGGGACGGGAGATCTCGAACGGCTCCGCCAGCTCCCCTACGGTGCGTTCCCCGTGGGCCAGCCGCCGGGATGGCGAGTCAGTCCACCCAGTCCGCGATGAACAGGTTCGTCTCTCGCGGCAGCTCGTTCCCGCGATTCGAAGCGAAGATGAGTTTCGTGCCGTCCGAGTTGAACATCGGGAAGCCGTCGAAGTCGCCAGTGTAGGTGATCTGCTCGAGGCCCGTTCCATCTACGTTGATCGCCCACAGGTCGAACTCACGACCGGTTTCGCTCCCGAGGTTGGACGAGAAGATGATCCGCTCGCCGTCGGGGAAGAAATAGGGTCCGAAATTCGCGCGACCGTTGTCGGTCAGCTGGCGCTTGTTCGAACCGTCCGCGTCCATGACGAAGATGTCGAGCTGAGACGGCCGGATCAGGCCCTGGGCCAGGAGGCGCTGGTAGTCCGCCAGCTCTTCGCCCTCGGGGTGGCTCGCCCGGTACACGATCTCCGTGCCGTCGTACGAAAAGAACGGACCGCCGTCGTACCCCGGCGAATCCGTGAGGCGAGTCAGCTCGGACCCATCATTGCGCATCTTGTAGATCTCGAGGTCGCCGTCACGGGCCGACGTGAACACGATCCACTCACCGTCGCGCGACATGGTGCCTTCGGCGTCATACCCGGGCGCGTCAGTGATCTGCTGCAGGTTCGAGCCGTCCGCGTCGGCCACGAAGATGTCGTAGTCATCGTACAGGGCCCACACGTAGCCCTGCGACATGTCGGCCTCCGGCGGACACTCGTCACCACCCAGGTGCGTGGAGCCGTACAGGATCTTCTCGTTACCGGGGAAGAAGTAGCCGCAGGTGGTCCGGCCGGTACCGGTGCTCACCAGGCTCAGATCCGAGCCATCGGCGCGCATCGAAAACTGCTGGTCGCACGTGGCCTCGCGGGGCGTGGCCTGGAACATGATCCACTCGTCGTCCGTGCTCCAGTACGCCTCGGCGTTCTGGCCGCCGAACGTGATCTGACGGAGCGCAGCGAAGTGCTTTTCGTTCTCGTCGATCAGGTGATCCGCGGGCTCGGCGCCCGTCTCGAATGGCGCCTCGGCCACGACCACCAAACCGTCCGAGGTGTCCGACTGCGCCCGCCCGCCGCAAGCAGCCACGGCGACGAGTGCCGCGATCCAGCCATATCGAGTTCGATTCATGAACCCAGTGCTTCCCCGATGATCCACGTGATGTCCTCCACTATGTCGTCCCATGCCACCTCGTCCGCCTTGGTGACCGTGATGAAGTTGTCCACGATGAGGAGTGCCCGGACGCCTTCGACTTCGAACAGGCGTGCGGCCAGCCGATCGTCCCCCGCTTCTTCGACTCCGAAGTAGGAGCGGCTGTCGGCACCGAGTGAAGCCCCGCTGACCACGAACTTGGCCGCGTTTGGATTCGGCGTGCCCTGTACTGTGATTTCGGCTGAAGACATCGGGCCTGCTCCTCTTCGATCCCGTCGGTCCTCGGAAAACGGGGCGGGAATGTATCGCCCGAGCGGGAGCGCGTCATCTCATCGGGCTGGAAGCCGCCGGCGGTCAGGCTGATGCAGCCCCGATCACCTCGTCCAGCATGCCCGTGGCGGACCACATCAGGCCCCGGCTCAGCGTCAGGGGAGGCGAAAGCGAGATCACGTTTCCGGCCGGGCCGCCCGGCAGCACGATCCACCCGCGACACAGGGCCTCTGTCACCACGTGCCTGGCCAGGTTCGGGTCCGGCTCACGCGTCCATCGATCCTGCACCAGGTCGATCCCTATCATCAGGCCGCGCCCGCGGACATCGCCGACGGACTCGTGCCGGCCAAGGGTCTCGAGGAGCCGGCGGATCCATCTTTCGCCTTCCGACGCGGATCGCTCGACCAGGCCATATCGGTGAATCTCGCCCAGCGAGGCGATCGCGGCCGCGCAGGCGAGCGGATTGCCGAGGAACGTAGTGGTGTGAATCGCCTCTCCATCGGACACCGGCCATGCGTCCATGACCTGGCGGGAGCCGATGCACGCCGCGATCGGCAGCGAGCCGGACAGAGCCTTTCCCACGCACAGGAGATCGGGAACGACCTCCTCGTGCTCACACGCGAACCAGTTTCCGGTCCGTCCCAGGCCGGTATAGATTTCGTCAGCGATCAGGAGCAGGCCGCGATCGCGGCACAGATCAGCCAGCCGGGACAGGAAGCCGCTCGCAGGCACCACGTCTCCGCCCCGGCCCTGGATGGGCTCTACGATCACGGCACCGACGGCGTCGCCTTCCTCCGTGTCTATCAGGGCCTCGATGTGCTCCAGCGCTGCGCCGGCGAGATCGTCGGCATCGAAACCGACCGGCGTGCGGTACGGATCCGGGTAGGGAGCCCGAATGAGGTGCGGGTTGAGCTGGTCGGCGAACGGGCCACGGAACAGGTCCCGATCGGTGATCGAGAGCGCGCCATACGTCAGCCCGTGATACGCTCCGCCGAACGCGATCACCCCCGGCTTCCCGGTAGCGAGACGCGCGGTCTTGAGTGCCACTTCCACGGCCTCGGCCCCCGAGCAGGTCAGCACGGTTCGTGAGTCCGGGATCGGAGACACGGTGGCCAGGGCCTCCAGCAGCTTCACCTTGAGGGCCGGAGGGTGGACGTCACCCATCCCGTGGGGCAGGCGGCCGATCTGGCGCCGGATGGCCTGCATCACGCGCCGGTTGCGGTGTCCAGCGGCCGCGACCCCGAACCCACCCGACAGATCGACGTAGCGGTTTCCGTCCGCGTCCCACACGTTGCTCCCGCGCGACTTCTCCCAGAAGATGGGAAAGTCGTCCGCCAGATACGTGACGTTGCGGGATTCGACCCCGGCGAGACGAGCCGCGAGGCGGCGCGACCGGGGACCCGGCGGCGGGCACCTGACGTAGGGCGGTTGATTCCAGTCGGTGGGCTCACTCATGATCCGCGAAGGCTAGCCGCGGGCACCGGAGGCGTCAACGAATGGCGCCTGCGATCGGAAACGAAAACGGGGGTGACGGGCGATATGAAGCTGCAGGGCAAGGTGGCGATGATTTCGGGCGGTTCGAAGGGACTGGGTGCGGACCTGGCGCGAAGGTTTGTCGCGGAGGGGGCGGATGTCTCCCTGTGCGCCCGGCGGCCACAGGGTGCGGCTGACCTGGTGGATGAGCTGAGAGCAGCGGGCGGCCGGTGCCTGGCCTTTGCATGTGACGTGACCCGCGAGCCGGACGTCGAGGCGTGGGTCGCCGCGACGTTGGCCGAGTTCGGACGGGTGGACTTGCTGGTGAACAACGCCTCGGTCCTCGGCGTCCGGGTGCCGATCGCCGAGTACCCGGCGGACGTGTGGCGCGACGTGATCGACGTGAACCTGAACGGCGCCTTCCTGGTGGCGAAGGCCTGCATCGAACCGCTCTCGCTCACGGGCGGATCGATGATCCACATCTCGTCGGGAGTGGGAGATCACGGCCGTCCGCTCTGGGGGGCCTACTGCCCGTCGAAGAACGGTCTCGAGGCCCTGTCCGAGATGCTCGCCGGCGGTGATGCGGGCGGAGGCGTACCCTGACGAGGACCCGGCCGGTGTGCCGACCCCGTACGAGATCTCGGACATCTTCGTGTACCTGGCGTCGGACCAGTCAGCTGACGTGACCGGGCAGCGCTTCCGGGCCCGCGACTTCGAGTGGCCGGAGCCGGACGTCGCCCCGTGAGTGAACCCCGCCGGCTGTGGGTTCGATTCCGGCGCGTCGATCCCGAGCGCCGATCGGCTTACCGCGAGGCCGTCGGCGAGGCCGGCGCCACTGCGGGTCAGCTCGGCGCTCACTTCTGGGGATTCGAAGCGGACGGCGGGGACGGCACCTTCGTCGAGTTCCTGGAGGGGGCGTCGGACGCCGTGCTCACCCGGCTGGACGAGCATGCGAGCCCGTCGCTGGAGATGGCCGGCGGCACGGCGGCCCGGGACGTCGTGCCCGGCGTGGATGTCCTGCGGTGCACCGAGCTTCGGGATTCCCAGTGAGACGGGAGCGCCAGTCCTGCGGACGAGGTGCTACATGTCGCAGGTTGTGGGGATCGGCTCGAGCGGAAGTAAGTCGGGCCGGCTGACGCTCCCATGGTCCTCCTCAGGAAAGACGAAGAGAGCGCTCGAGGGGTCACATCGAGACGGGGAGTCCGAGTCCTACCGTCTCAGGTACCAACGCAGCAGGAGCACCAGAACGACCGCACCGACGACGTATAACCAGTACTCCCGGGGCGCCCGGCCGGCCCAGGCGAGCATGTTTCGCACGGCCGTCCCTCCGTACTCCACGGCCGCCTGCTCCCCCGGCATCGCCATGTCAGACCACTCTCTTCCAGCCGTTACCAGTCATATACCGTCCACGCCCCACACTCCGCGTTTGGACACAGCAGGCGCACGCGGAACGGCGAGGAGCCTCCGCGCGGAGCCGGATATCTTTCGACCCGGCGGGTCATCTTTCGCGCGCACCGCGGGCAGTCCGGCTCGCCGCCCGGAATCGGCCGCTTCCGGTCTTCGGCCTCCAGGCGGTCGCTCGCTCGCGGGTCGAGAAGCGCTCCCGGCGTGTCTTCCAGTGCGTCGAGAAGTTCGGCCGCCTCGCCCGGCGGTGGGCTTTCGTCGCTCATCTATGCCTGACTTCCTGAATTCGAATGGCTCGGTCGGGTGCCTGCACAATACCTCGCGGTGAGCCGGAGGCGCCACTTGGAGACGGTGGTGCGGTCCTCCTGCCGTCGTGATATGCTGTGAGACATGCAGGTCGAGATCCGCAGAATCAGCATCCGGTCGGCCTTCAAGCTGGCCATGGTCCTGTACGGCCTCATAGGCTTCCTCGTGGGGCTCGTGCTGGCCGTGGCCGCCAGCGTGGAGGTGCCGCCGGGCACCGAGCCCAACATTCTGACCCGGCTCGGTTTCTGGTCGATCGCGGTTTTTCCGGTGGTGTACGGCCTGGTCGGCGGCCTCACGGCGGCGGTCGCCGTGGCGCTCTACAACGCGGGAGCCTCTCTGGTGGGAGGACTCCGGCTCGACTTCCCCGAGGTTGAGCCGGAGTCGGACGGCAGGGTGCGGGTGGCCGGGCGTGCGGCTCGCTATCTCGAGCGGATGTTGGAACGTGAATCGAAGAGCCGTGGTCCGGAGGAGGGCCCGGCCGAATCGGTAACCGAAGGCACAGCGGGAGAATCACAGGCATGACGCGGAAGAGCGATATACGGTTCTTCACCGTGGAGGAGGCCAACCGCACGCTCCCGCTGGTGAGCCGCATCATGGCGGACATCGTCGAGGAGAACGATCGCCTGCAGGAGCTCCTGCCCACGCTCAAGGAAGTCCGGATGCGGGCGCGCAGGAATCCGGCAGCGGCGGAGGCGTTGGAAGGCCTGCGGGCCGACGTCGCTTCGATCTCCGCCCGTCTCGAGGAGTACCTCAAGGAGCTCGGCCAGATCGGCTGCGTATTCAAGGGTCCGCAGGGGTTGATCGACTTCTACTCGATGCGCGAGGGACGCCCGATCTTCCTGTGCTGGCGCTACGGCGAGGAGCGGGTCCGTTACTGGCACGAGCTCGACGGTGGCTTCGCCGGACGCCTGGAGCTGGAGCCGGAGGCGGTGACGCTGCCCTGAAGCGCTTCCCGGGCGGAGGAACGAATCACATGGCCGGATCTCGCAAGATCGCGCTCGCCTATTCTGGCGGGCTTGATACCTCTGTAGCCGTTCCGTGGTTGATCGAGAATTGCGACGCGGAAGTGGAATGCGTCGTGGTAGACGTGGGCCAGGGGCTCGAAGACCTCGAGGGCATAGAAGCGCGGGCCGCGTCGGCTGGCGCCGTCGGATGTCACGTGGTCGACGTTCGCGATGCGTTCGTAGAGGAGTTCATCTGGCCCACCCTGCGGGCCAGCGCCGTGTACGGCCGGAAGTACCTGCTCGGAACCGCCATGGCCCGCCCTCTCATCGCCCGCGAGGTGGTGCGGGTGGCCCGCCAGATCGAGGCAACGGGTCTGTCGCACGGATGCACCGGAAAGGGCAACGACCAGGTCAGGTTCGAGCTCACGTTCGCGTGGCTGGCCCCCGACCTCGAGGTGATCGCTCCGTGGCGCGAGTGGGACATTCGAGGCCGCAAGGACGCCGAGGAGTACGCCCGCCGGGCCGGTGTCCCGCTGCCGCCGGCGAAGACCTCCATGTACTCGCGCGACCGGAACGTGTGGCACATATCACACGAGGGCGGCCCGCTCGAAGACCCCACCACCATGCCCGAGCCGGACATGTTCCTGTTCAGCGCCGACCCGCGCACCGCACCGCCGGAAGGAGAGACGGTGGAGATCGGGTTCGAGTCGGGGACCCCGGTCTCGGTGAACGGTCAGCGCATGCCCGCGCTGGCGCTGCTCGAAGGGCTGAACGAGATCGGCGGACGCCACGGCGTGGGACGCGTGGATCTCGTGGAGGACCGGATCGTGGGCTTGAAGTCGCGCGGCGTGTACGAGACGCCGGGCGGCACTCTTCTGTATGCGGCCCATCGTGAACTCGAGCAACTGGTGCTGGATCGGCGTACCCTGGAGCTCAAGGACGAAGTGGCGGCTCGGTACGCCCGCCTGGTGTACGAGGGACGCTGGTGGGGCACCGAGAAGGAGGCGCTGGATGCCCTGATCGACGTGACCCAGCGTCACGTGAACGGGTCGATCTCGCTCTTCCTGTGCCGCGGGAACGTGTCCGTGGCCGGACGCTCCAGCTCCACGGGACTGTACCGCGAGGAGTATGCCACGTTCGAGAGCGGGGGCCTGTACGATCACGCCGATGCCACCGGTTTCATCCGCCTGTTCGGGCTCCCGTACCGGCTCGCGGGCCAGGCGCGGCTCGAGGACGCACGGGAGACGGGCGCCGTGCCGGAACCGGCGCCGGACCCCGAGGAAATGGCAGGCAGCGACTGGCTCGACTGAGGCGGTGGAGCGCCATATGAGTACCGACACGCCTGGCGGCGAGATGCGACTGTGGGGCGGCCGGTTCGGCGGTGGGTCGGCCCCCGAATTGGACCGGATCAACCGATCCCTGCCGCTCGACTGGAGGCTGTGGCCCTACGAGGTCGAGGTGGACCGGGCGTGGATCGCCGAGCTCGCCGAGGCGGGGGTGGTGGACGGCCCGACCCGCGACCGGATCCTCGACGGGCTGGCCGCGGTCGAGGCCCGACTGGCTGCCGGGAGCCCGGGCGCAGAGGCCGACGAGGACGTGCACACGCTGGTCGAGCGCTGGCTGGCGGACGAGATCGGCGACGAGGCCAGCCAGGTTCGCATCGGTCGATCGCGCAACGATGTCGTGGCAACCGACACTCGCCTGTGGACGCTGGATGCCTGCCGCCGGATCGACGCGGCGGTCCGGGACCTCCAGGCCGCGATTCTCTCCACCGCCGAACTCGGGCTGGGTGTGCCGTTCCCCTCCTACACTCATCTTCAGCGGGCTCAGCCGACGATGGCGGCGCAGTGGCTGCTGTCGCATTTCTGGCCGCTCGATCGCGGCCGCGATCGGCTCCGTGACGCCCGTGCCAGAGTGGCCAGGCTTCCCCTCGGCGCTGCCGCCGGGACCGGATCGACGATCGGCGTGGATCGTCACCGCCTGGCTGGCGCCCTCGGATTCGACGGTCCGTGCGAGAACTCCCTCGACGCAGTTGGGAGTCGCGACTGGGTCGCGGAGGTGCTGTTCACCTGGACGCAGCTCGCGAACGATCTGTCGCGTCTCGCCGAGGACCTCGTGATGTACGCCAGCTCCGAATTCGGTCTGGTACGGCTGGATGACGCGTACAGCACCGGATCCAGTCTCATGCCGCAGAAGCGGAACCCGGATGGCGCGGAGCTGGCCCGTGCTCGCGGTGGCACGCTGCTGGGATTGCTCGCCGGCTATCTGGCTTCGCTCAAGGGACTGCCGACCGGCTACAGCAAGGACCTCCAGGAAGACAAGCGGACGCTGTTCGCGGCCGAAGAAGCCCTGTCCGAGACCCTGGCGGTGCTCGCCGGGACGATCGGTAC
>JBDGXI010000118.1:0-6659 GCA_039584685.1 Gemmatimonadota bacterium
GGAGATCGTGGCCGATCGAGCGCGGCGCCCTGGGATCCTTTCGGAATCTGGCCGAAAGGGCGGAGGTACATCTGGGCCTTTCTCTCGGTGCTTATTCTCGGGCTCCAAGGACCCGCCTTTCTGCGGTCCCTCAGGCCGCCGCCGGCTGCCGGCGTGGATTTCTTTCAAGATTGGGCGGCGGCGCGAAATCTACTCAATGGCGATTCGCCGTACGGTGATATCTTGGACGCCGCGCAGGTCTATCTGGGCAGGGGGGCGAACCCGGTCGCAGGCATAGCTTCGCCCGCCCATCCCCCGACTGCAGTGCTGGTCGTCACACCCTTTGCTCTTCTCGACTATCCCGAAGCCATGGTCGTCTGGAACCTGGTTTCGCTTGCGCTGTTCGTCTGCGCGGTAGGCCTGCTTCTCAGGGGGTTGTCCCTCCGGTTGCCTCTTCTGGCGATTCTGCCGGCGTTGGCGCTGCTGCTGATCAGCCCACCGTTTCGCATGCAGGTCAACCAGGGCCAATTCAACCTGCTCTTGCTTGCCTTGCTGGTAGGAGGCTGGTACGCGGTTGGGGCGGAACGGCCTGTCCTCGGCGGTGCGTTGCTCGGAAGCGCTGCCGCATTGAAGCTGTTCCCAGCCCTCCTTCTGATTCACTACGCGTTACGCCGTGAATGGAAGGTGGCGATCGCCGGCACATCGATGATGGTGATGCTAATGGCGATATCCGCGGTGATTGTGGGACTCGAATCAACGAATGACTTCCTCACTCGAGTCCTACCGTCCGTCGATTCCTTCAAGGGTGGCTGGAGAAACGTCTCGATTCATGGCTTCTGGTGGAAGCTCTTCTTTCCCGGTTTGGAACTTCTGGATGCTGCTCGCGCCAGTCCCGAACTTTCTCGCGTGAGCATCCACCCGCCTCTCAGGAGCCCTGCGGTAGCGAGTTGGGCCAGCCTGGTTTCCGTTCTTGTGATCCTCGTAGTCTGGGGAAGGCACATTCTGAAAGGTATGGGACGGGTGCCAGCCGATGTCCAACTCGCCCTGACGCTCGTTGTGATGGTCCTCGTATCGCCGGTCGCTTGGCTTCACTACCTCGTGCTCTTGATCCCATCCTTCGTGTTCCTTTGGACACGCTTATCGGCTTCCCGCCGGCAACGCTACGCCCTCTTGCTGCTGCTGCTCGCAGTCATGGGACCCGTTTGGGAGCTGTTGCTTCCCCCGGGCAGAGATCCTCTTTCATTCGCGTGGCCAGGAGTGGTGACGACGCTTTCGATACCGACGTGGGGGATGATCGGCCTTCTGCTGTTCATCCTGTTCCTTCCGCAGCCCGCGCCTGCGGACTGAGTGGTCAGGGAGGCCGTCGGATCGATCGGGATCGGCAGCGCTCACGGCGAGAACTGGAGAGCCGGCAGATAGAAGGCGAACTGGAGTCCGACCATGAGGGCGAATGCCACCGCGACGGGAATCGGACCACCGGCCTCCGTGCGACTCGCCCAGCGGGTGACAATCTCTGCAGCCCTCGAGTACCCCATGAACCAGACGATTCCTGCCAGGCAGATCGCGTTGATCCCGAGGTTGAACCACAGGAAGGATGCTCCCGGCGTGGTCCAGGGACCGATCATGCCTGGAGCCATCATGGCGACACCGACCAGAACCAGGGCCTTGAAGACGTATCTCTCGGCAGCGGTGGAGAGCGTAAAAGCTCCCGCACAGACTGCGAGAGGCAGGGCCGGCAGGAGAAGTCTGTTCCCGAAGGAACCGCCCGGCACGGCCCGGAGGTAGACCGCTGCAGCATAGAGGCCGACTACCCCGAGAATAGCCCAGGCCCACTCCAGTCGGTACTTCCAGTGCGGGCGGCGGAGAGCCCTGATTCCCAAAACGGTACAGTACACCACTAGAGGGGTCAGCGAGAGCTGACCGTACTGGAAGTACTGACGCGACGCGTACGAGAGAGGGTTACGTACACCCTTCTGATAGACTCCGAGCAGCGCCAGGGTCTCTTCCGTCCTCGAATCGGGAATCCCCAGCTCGGCAAACCGCGAGACGATCCGATCGGCTCGCAATCCCGGCATCGATGGGTCCGTGAGCCAGTAGCTATCCGCGAAGCCTGGAACCCCCGCCCATAGTTGCAGCTCCGGCGTGAAGTAGAACGACAGGGGTGAGCCGTAGAGCAGATAGTGTAGAAGGACCCCTGCGCCCGCGACCACGACAGCTGTCAGGATGAAGCCGATCACGGGTGCGGGTCTGGCCTGCAAGTCGGTCGCTTCTCCCGCGGGCGCCCTGGGAAGTGAGGCGACGACGAAATAGAGAAGCGTCGTTCCGCCGAACACGATGCCCGGAAGCGGGTGCATGACGGCCACGATTCCAAGAAGCACTCCGACCAGCGGAGGAATCCAGGCGGCACGGTCGTCACGAAAGCGGATGAGAAGGGCGAAGATGCCAAGGACAACCGCCGCCTCCACGATATGATCGTTGTACGTCCGCGCGAAGGGTAGAAGACACGTGGCGCCCACGACGGCCCCGAACAGCCACCGTAGAGACAGAGTGTGCTCACCGAGCCTCTTCCGAAGCGCTTTCAGCAGCAGAAGGATCGCCAGCAGCGCGAATCCGCTTGAGGTTAGTACGATCACGAAGTACAGGATCTTCCACGCCGGGTCGGTGAACGTGACAATCTGGTGCAGCGGAGCGACTACGGCGGTGGAATAGAAGGACAGCAACGGTGGCTTGTTGGAATAGAAGTGCCCGTCAACGTATACCATGTCGAGCGTATTGAAGAAGGGGGAGTCGTCGGTAGCGACCGTTCCTCTGGCCAGGATACTGTCGATGACTGCCAGGCGAGAAGCCGGGTTAACGCTCTCGATCGGGCTGTAGAAGAACAGGATCACGATAGCCCCTCGCACCAGGACTTTTCGGATTGTTCGGAAACTCGAGTCGTTGAGGCGCATCATCTTCAGTTTCTGTGGAGTGCATGGCTTGAGGCGTTGGTCGCTGACCGGCCCAGGTAGGTGCAGCACTCTTCCTCGAACCTGACTTCCCAGTCCGGGCTCCTCCGTCCCCATTCGAGGAGTCGTTCCTGCCGGACGTTGTCTAGCAAGAGACCGTCGACTGCATAGAGGCGGAGCAGCCGATCCACCTCCTCTCCCGCCTGCAGCGTAAGGTAGTCACGCAGCTGTTGCTCCGGATACAGCTGTACCCGGGCGTCGACGAAGACTTTCTGCTCGGGCGCCGCCCACATCAGGAAGGATCCCGTGGTCTCAGTGTGAAACAGCCGCTCCGGGCGCATGGTATCTCGGCGCATGAACTCGACCGATGCGACGGGTGTGTCAGTGGAAACGAGCGGTTTGAGATCTGGAGGAAGGGGGAGTTGCTGCTTGATCGGGGGCAGAACGAGCAGCACCGCGAGAGCCATGGCTCCCAGGAAGGCGAGGTTCAGGCCTCGTCGCCCTTGACGCGTTGCGGCAGGCGCTCCAGCTCTGGCCAGAGACGCCGCCTGCTTTGCAAGGAAGGGCGGTGAGACGAGGGCGAACCAGATCACGTGCCGCTGGCCACTCAGCGCGAGCCAGAAGAAGGCGGCGAGCGTCACTATGTCCACCGGATCGGGCCGGCGCCGGGTGAACAGGACCGCCGCGAGGACCAGCCCGGCGTAAACAAAGAACAGGTTGCCGATCACGGTGCCGGCCACCGGCGCCTGCCATTCCTCGACGTAGCCCTGGACGGCCGGGTTACCCACGAGTCCGAACACGTAACGGAAGACTCCCGGCCCGCGCGGGTTGACGAAGACGGCCGCGGCGGTGAAGGCACCCCAGATTAGGAGAGGCCTCAGGGATGCCACGGCCGTCCGCCCGACATCCCGGGCCTCGTTCGCATCGCCTCGCCGGTGCCTTACCACTAGGCCGACCAGCTGGTCCGCGAACACGAGTGAGATCAGCACGCCCCCTAGCACGAACGACCCGTGCAGGTTTACCCAGGCGATCATCAGGAGCGGAAGCAGCCACAGACGATTCCGGGTGTCGCTGCGCCAGTCTGCCAGCACAGCGAGATACGCCACGAACAGGGGCAGAGCGAACGCCTGCGAGCGCATCGACCAGTTGGTCATCGCCACGGGCAGCGAGAGGATCACCGCCGCAGCGCTCAGCCTGACGCTCCCGCTCACCCGCTCGCACAGCCGCAGCAACATCGCGTAGGTCACGCCGAGCAGGGCCGCCAGGGCGACTATCGAAAGGGCCGCTCCGCCGATCCTGTAGATCCAGTACATGATGACTTGGGCCAGCCACGGCTGGTCGAAGTATGGCTCGCCGGCTCGCGTGTACGAGAAGTAATCCACCGTCGGGATCGACCCGTTCTCGACGATCCATCTCCCGTAGGCGAGCTGCCACCAGAAATCGCTGGGAATGATCGGCCAGGCCAGGGCTCGAATGAGTACTACGGCGAGCGCCGCGGCCAGCCACACCTGGTCAAGGGTCGGGAAGCGCGCCTGCCCGGGGCCGCCCGCAACCGGTTTGGAGAGATCACTCACGACGCCAAGCTAGACAGCCCGCTCGACGCCGACAACCACCATAGTCCGGCTCGCGAGGACCATGCATGGAACCCTTGACTCCTTCTTGGCGACTCGGAATTCGTCGCCGTGGGGGAACTGACGATCAAGGATGCCACGATCGAGATCGACCGGCGAGTCTTCGGCGCAGGCACCGGCAGCTGGACCGGGACGACCGTGGTCGGTGCAGGCGTGGAGATCGAGATTACCGTCGAAGCGAATCGGAGGTAGCGTTCAACCGCTCTCGCCCATGCCGACGACGATGTCGAACTCCTCGGGCTTGACCGGCTGAACGGACAGACGGCTCCGCTTCGTGACCACCATGTCCTCGAGACCGGGCTCGGTCTTGAGCGCGTCGAGCGGCACGAAGTGGGACAGCGTGTCCACGTACTCGACATCGACCATCCACCACCGCGGATCCTCCGGGGTCGACTTGGGGTCGTTGTACTTGTGCCCCTCCTGCCACGAGAAATGGTCCGGGTAGGCTGTCCGCGCTACCCGGGCCAGGCCGGCCACCCCCGGCGGCTTGGCGTTGCTGTGGTAGAACAGGACGGAATCTCCGACTTCCATCTCGCGCATCAAATTGCGCGCCTGGTAGTTGCGGACGCCTTCCCAGCACGTGACTCCGTCGCGCTCCAGGTCGGCGATCGAGTAGACGTTGGGCTCCGACTTCATGAGCCAGCAGCGGGCCATCCGTTCGCTCCTGTTCGAGTGCCCCGAACATAAGATTTTGTCGAGTATCTGTCCGGCATCACTCGTGGAGTTCAGGCACAATCCAATGTCGTCCCGGGAGCGGTGCCTCCCGGGACCACATCAGAGTGTCAGGTGCCTCAAAGGGAGTGCCTATTCACCTTCGACGGGCAGCGATGACACCCCGCGCGTCAGGGCCTGGACACGGAACTTGTCTTCCTCTCCGAACCCCTCTTCCGAGGCGTATTTTTCCGCCACGGCGACGTGCTCTCTCCGCATGCCGGGGTAGCCTTCCCATACGGAAATGAACGCGGCGTCCACGTGCCGATAGGCGGCTGACACCTTGTCGCCCGCAGCCTCGGCTACCTCGGCCGAGCGCTCCATCATCTCACGGGCCTCGGAGAAATCGCCGGCGTAGAAGTAGAGGCGCGCCGACTGGTCGAACGTGAGATATGAGTTGGGGTCGTTCTCCGGCATGGTCTCGGCAGCTTCCCGGTAGAGTTTCGCCGCCGCTTCCCACTCACCCGCCTGGTACAGAATGGACGCAGCTTCAAACAGCGGGTCCGATTCGGACAAAGCCGTGACGGTAATCGACGGCAACTCGTACATCGGACGGTCGTCGACCTGGGCCTGCAGATTGAGGGGCAGAGTGAGGGCCGCGATGGCCGCGACACAGAGGATGCGGAACCCGGTGCTCATAAGTGCCTCCTTCGAGCGATAAGGTTTCGACCGTAGGAACCGGTGCAATCGTGGGGCCGTAGGGGGCGGCCTCCGACCCCCTGTGCCGGGGGTCGGCGTACTCGACACTCCAAGTATACACGGTCCGAGGGTGCTCGGGAACGTCCGGCCGCTCCGCATCAACTGTGTCGACCAGCCGTCACCCGGTCGTCAGCGACGGACGTGGCGCGCGAGTCAGCTCGCCAGCCTTGAGAGGACCAGGTACCCTGCGACCGAGACGACGGTGGAGAGGATCGTTCCCCAGGCCATGTCCACGACCGCGAGTCGGGCCGAAAAGCCCTCGAGAACGGCCAGGTTCGTGAGGTCGTAGGTGGCGTAAGTCACGAGGCCGAACAGGGCGCCCAGTCCGACGGCGATCGAGAGGGAGCCGCTCCCCGTGGCGGGAAGCACCACGAATATGAGGAGCGCCAAGACGAACAGGCCGTAGAAGACGAACGCGGGGAACCACAGGACGTCCGCTCGCATGAGATCTCCCATGTGGGTCCGGTAGAACCCCTTCGCTACCAGTCCGAGCCACAGGAAGTCGAGCGCGAGAAACGTCACGAGCGACAGTACATACGTGATGACCAGCTGACTCAAACGCATGGTGCTCTCCTGGTAGTTGTATAATTATTGTCCAGGTATAATTGCTGAAAGACCAACAGGGCGCCAGCCTCCACTCCCGTGCGGAGGCCACAGCCGGAGGAATCGAGTCGCAGCGGTAGCCCCGAGTCTC
>JBDGXI010000119.1:0-6625 GCA_039584685.1 Gemmatimonadota bacterium
GGGACGCGCGCGGTGATCGTGCGTCGCTCCGGTCCATCGAACACGGCGATGTCGTCTCCGAGCGCCGCTGCCGGGAAGAGGCCGAGCGCTCCCCGCGCGCGCAGCCCGCGGTCGGTGATGATCGATTCGAGAAGCGCTACAGCGTCCCGGTACAGGGCGCGAGCCTGCTCTCCGACTCTCGGGTCGTCGAGAATGCGTGGGTATTTGCCGGCCAATTCCCACACCTGGAAGAACGGACTCCAGTCGATGTACGGCACGAGCTCCTCCAGCGCCTGATCCTCTACGACGTGGACGCCGGTGTGCTTCGGTACAGGGGGCTCGTACTCCTTCCAGGCCGTGTGAAACGCCCGGCTCCGGGCCTGCTCGAGCGTCAGGAGCGGCCTCTTGCTCGCCCGAGCGGCGTACTGCTCGCGTACTCGCGCGTAATCGGACCGGATCTCGGCGGTGAAGTCGTCTCGCTTCTCGTCGTCGAGGAGCTGGTTGAGCACGCCGACACTCCTGGATGCGTCCAGCACGTACACGGTGGGAGCCGAGTACCGTTCCTCGATTTTGACCGCCGTGTGCGTCCGTGACGTCGTTGCGCCGCCTATCAGGAGCGGCACCTGGAACCCCTCGCGCTCCATCTCCGAAGCCACGTGGACCATTTCGTCGAGGGAGGGAGTGATGAGGCCGCTGAGACCGATCGCGTCCGCTCCCGTCTCCCTGGCCGTCCGGAGGATCTGGTCACTCGGTACCATCACGCCCAGGTCCAGGACCTCGAATCCGTTGCATTGCAGCACCACCGAGACGATGCTCTTGCCGATGTCGTGAACGTCTCCCTTCACGGTTGCGAGGACGATCTTCCCCTTGAAGAGTCCCTCACTGTCCGCGGATTCGGCCTCCAGGTATGGAAACAGGTGGGCTACGGCAGTCTTCATCACCCGGGCGCTCTTGACCACCTGAGGCAGGAACATGCGCCCGTCTCCGAAACGGTCGCCCACGACGTTCATTCCATTCATCAGGGGGCCTTCGATCACTTCGAGCGCCCTGTCGCTCGCCAGGCGGGCCTCCTCGACATCTTCTTCGATCCAGTCGGTGAGCCCGTGCACGAGGGCGTACGTCAGCCGCTCCTCGACCGGGGCTTCCCGCCACGAGAGATCCTCCTCCTGCCGCGCCCCCGGCCCGCGGTACAGTCCGGCGAGCGTTGTGAGCCGCTCCGTCGCCAGCGGGTGGCGCGCGAAGATCACATCCTCGGCAGCCGTCCGGAGTTCGTCAGGGATGTCGTCGTAGACCGGGAGCGCCCCCGCGTTGACGATGCCCATGTCCATTCCGGCCCGCACGGCATGGTACAGGAACACAGAGTGCATGGCCTCGCGCACGGGATCACTTCCCCGGAACGCGAAGGACAGATTGCTGACGCCGCCGCTCACGAGGGCGTGAGGAAGCGTTTCCTTGAGTGTGCGGCAGGCCTCCAGGTAGGCGATCGCGTAGTGATCGTGCTCGGGGATTCCGGTCGCGACCGCAAAGATGTTGGGGTCGAAGATGATGTCCTCGGGCGGGAAACCCACCTCTCGCGTCAGGATCCTGTAGGCTCGGGTGCAGATTTCGACCTTTCGCTCGTACGAATCCGCCTGGCCCTGATCGTCGAACGCCATCACGATCACCGCGGCGCCGTAACGCCTGATCAACGACGCCTTTTCCTTGAAAGCCGGCTCGCCGTCCTTCAAGCTGATCGAGTTGACGATTCCCTTTCCCTGGACGCACCGGAGGCCTTCCTCGAGCACCTCCCACCGGGAAGAGTCGATTACGATCGGAATTCGTGCGATGCCCGGCTCAGTGGCCACCAGGTTCAGGAAGGTGCGCATGGCTTCCACCGAATCCAGCAGTCCCTCGTCCATGTTCACGTCGAGAAGCTGAGCCCCGCTATCGACCTGCTGGCGGGCCACCTGGAGCGCGGTCTCGAAGTCACCCTCCCGGATGAGCTCTCGGAATCGGGCGGATCCGGTGACATTCGTACGCTCACCGACGTTCACGAACAGGGAGTCGGGCCCGATGGTCACTGACTCGAGCCCGCTGAGTCGACAACGGACGGGAATCTCGGGAACACGTCGAGGGGGAAGATCCGACAGGGCCTCGCCGAGGGCCCGGATGTGGTCTGGAGTCGTTCCGCAGCAACCGCCCGCCAGGTTCACGAAGCCGCTCTCGGCGAACTCCAGCATTACGCTCGCGAACTCATCCGGGGTCTGGTCGTACGCCCCGAGCTCGTTCGGCAGGCCGGCGTTCGGGTAGCAGCTCACCGAAGTCTCGGCGATTCGGCTGATCTCCTCGATATGCGGTCGCAGCTCTCGCGCGCCGAGGGCGCAGTTCAGGCCCACGCTGAACAGGTTGGCGTGGCGCACCGAGTTGTAGAACGCCTCCGGGGTCTGACCGCTCAGCGTGCGTCCGCTCGCATCGGTAATCGTCCCGGACACCATGAGCGGCACAGCGAGGCCGACGCTCTCCAGGTGGCCGAGTATGCCGAACAGCGCCGCACGGGCATTGAGCGTATCGAACACGGTCTCCACCAGGAGGAGATCGACCCCTCCGTCGAGGAGCCCTCGCGCCTGCTCCTCGTAGGTCGCCGCGAGTTCGGCGAATGTGATGTTACGAAAAGCCGGATCGGAGACGTCCGGGGAGATCGACGCCGTGCGATTCGTCGGGCCCAGCGAACCGACCACGAACCTGGGTCTCGACGGGTCGCGATTCTCGTATTCGTCCGCCGCCGCCCGCGCCATGCGCGCCGCCTCGCGGTTCATGTCGTAGACCTCTTCCTCGCACTTATAGTCGGCCTGCGAGACGCGATTGGCGTTGAACGTATTGGTCGTGATCAGGTCGGCCCCGGCCTCCAGGTAGGCCAGGTAGATCTCATGCACGACGTCCGGTCGGGTGAGGTTGAGAATATCGTTGTTGCCTTTGAGGGAAACGGAATGGTCACCGAAACGCCGCCCCCGGAAGTCGTCTTCCCCCAGACCGTACGTCTGGATCATGGTCCCCATCGCCCCATCGAGAATCAGAATCCTCGATTCGAGCTCCTTCTTGAGCCCCTCAAGGCGCGAGTAACGGCCCATTTCAGCTCCCATCAGGAGAGACCTGCAGCGATCGGGTCGTCGACCATTGCCACTGCGAGGTGCGCCCGGCGAGGCAGCCAGCGATCGTTCTGGAATCTGTTCGAGGTTGGGATATCGACCATTCTTGGCTCTCGACGAAGCAACGTGTAACGGAAACTCCTGCAGAAACGAGTCCCGAACTGCCTCGACGAGCGCGGCAGGCGATTCATCTCTCGGCGCGCCGTGCGGCGTGCCGTAGGAGTTGGCACCTTGCGGACTTGCCACGGTCCACAGGTTGCCCCGGCGTCAAAGGGCCTATCCCTCAACCGGTCTCGATGACTGGAGCCCACGGTAGTCGAGGGCAGATTGGAGGTCAAGTAGGCCGCTCAGGGTTCTGGCGTATTCCACGCCGACCGGATGAGCTTCTCGCTGAACGCTGTCTCCCGGCACATGAACGAGCCCACTAAGCCGAGTCAGGGCTCAATGATCGCCTTCGTGATCTCGAGAGCGGCGACGTCCGCGAGGGCCTGCCCCGCATCGTCGAGCGCGTAGCGTCCCCCGATGATGCGCGACATGTCCAGGCGGTCACGGTGTCGGGCCAGCACCCGGAGGGCCCGGTACACGTGTCCCAGGTCAGTGCCCCACTGTCCCCGGATGTCTGCGTGCTTCCGGTTGATGTCCAGGTGAGGGTTTACCGGAGTGGTTCCCGTGTCGGTGTAGTGGCCTGCGACGACGTACGTGCCACCGTCCCGCAGCAGGTGCAGACCCTCCGCTACCGCGGCCGGGTTTCCGGAAGCTTCGATTCCCACGTCAACGCCTCGGCCACGGGTCAGGTCGCGGACCACCGCCTCCCTCTCCCCCGGAGAATCAACCCCGACCGAGAGCACTGCATCGGCCCCGAACTCGCGCGCGATGTCGAGCCGCGCCTCCGGGTCGCCAATGTTGATCACCAGGCTGGCTCCCCCCAGTACGGACATGGCCACGGCAGAGAGCCCGACGGGACCGGAGCCCTGCACGAGAACCGAGGCTCCCATCGGGAGTCCGCTTCGGTCCACGGCCGCGAAACCCGTGAACAGGCCACACCCGCCCCCGATCACGTCGTCGGCCGTCAGCGGCTCGGGGAGCTTGAATACATGAACGCCGGGCTTCAGGTAGATCCGTTCGGCCCAGCCTCCGAGGGGTCCGTCGTGTGCCGAGTAGGTGATTCCGTACACCCGACGGCTGGGACACCGGTTGGGTTGGCCGGCGACGAGACAAAACCAGCAGGTATTGCAGGTCTCGTGAACGTCGTAGAACGTCACGACGTCGCCCCCCTCGAGCGGAGCGCCACTGAAGTCGGCCACTTTCCCGCCGGTCTCGAGTACTCGCCCGACGCTCACGTGTCCCGGGATGATTGGGTAGGGCACCCCCGCAAGCCGTCCGTGGCTCAGGTGCACATCCGTGCCGCACACCTCGCTGGCCACTGTCTCGAGGAGAACGCCGCCCTCCTCGATGACGGGGTCGTCGATGGTCCACAACTCGATCGGCCTCTCCGGACCCACCATTACCGCTGCTCTGATCGTCATGCTTACAGTATATGTCGGGCAGAGACGACCGACACGTACGGGGATCAAGGAACAAACGAGGCTGCGGAACCTAGATGTATGGCTGGAGCCATCGATCGAGCGTTCCGTTCGAAGGGGGCCGGGTCGTATCGGCCCGACATCAGGACCCCCATCACGGAAGCCGAATGCCCGTCGGGCACGCGGTAGTCCGTCAGGATGTCGCCCTTTCCGAGGCTGTTCGTGAGCAAGCTGAGAGCGAAACTAGTGCCTCTGTACGAGGAGGCCCGGCGCCGCCGCATGTTCCGGGTCGTGATCCTGTACGTCCTGGTGGGACTCGCGACCCTGGAGGGCGCGGGAAACCTCGGGTCCGCTCTCAACTTTCCGGCGTGGACCGACACATTGGTGGCGCTCCTGGTTCTCGGGGGCTTCCCGGTGGCGCTCCTGGTCGGCTGGTTCTTCGATTTTACCGCGAGCGGCTTCGTTCGGACGGATTCGGCGCTGGCAGCCGTCGGAACCCATCGCGATCCGATGCCCGTGGCATCTGCGTCCACTGCCTCACCGCACGGCGTCTACGCCGCGTCCATGACGCCCGCGGACCCGAAATCGATCGCGGTCCTTCCGTTCGTGGACATGAGCCCGGACCGGAGCCAGGAGTACTTCGGCGATGGGATAGCCGAGGAGATCATCAACGCGCTGACCCGGGTCGAAGACCTGCGCGTGGTTGCGCGGACCTCATCGTTCGCGTTCAAGGGACGTGATGCGCAGGCCCAGGAAATCGGTGCGCGGCTGGGAGTGGGTTCGCTCCTCGAGGGGAGCGTTCGCACCGTCGGCCCGAAGATTCGAATCACGGCGCAGTTGATAGACTGCGAGCAAGGATATCACCTCTGGTCGGAGCGCTATGACCGCGAGATGGAGGACGTGTTCGCGATCCAGGATGAAGTGGCGCGGGCCATCGTAGAGACGCTCAAGGCGAAACTGGGCGACAACGGGAACGATATCGTCAAGCCGGGCACGGAAGATGTGGAAGCGTACACGCTCTACCTGCGTGGCCGGTATCACTGGAACCAACGCACCGCGACGGAGCTGGAGACGGGGATTGCACTGTTCCGTCAGGCTATAGCGATCGACGATCGATACGCCCTTGCGTGGGCGGGGCTCGCTGACTCATACGCCATCCTCGGGTGGTACCGTCATCTGTCATCGATCGACGCGTACACGAAGACGGTGGCTGCCGCCTCGTCGGCGGTTGCGGTGGACGACTCGCTCGCCGAGCCCTACACATCGCTGGCGTACGCTCGATTCATGTACGGCTGGGACTGGGCCGGAGCGGAATCGGGCTTTCGATCGGCGCTCGAACGGAACCCTGACTACGCCGTGGCGCGCCACTGGTTCGGCGAGTTCTTGATGGCCATGGGCCGGTTCGACGAGGCCATCGAACAGCTGAACGTGGCGCACGGGCTGGACCCGCTGTCACCCACGATCGGCTTCGGCGTCGGCTGGGTGCAGTACTTCCTCGGCGACTACCAGGCCGCGGTCCGCCAGTACGAAGAGACGTTGAAGCAAGATCCAGATTTCGTTCTCGCACCGTGGTTCCTGGGGCCCGCGCTCGTCCAGGCCGGTGAGTACGGCCGAGCCATCGAGGTGTGCGAAACCTGGATCCCGCGGGTGAGACGCAGGAATGGTCTGATCGCGCTGCTCGCCTATGCGCAGGCGAGGGCGGGACGCCGGGAGGAGGCGCTGTCGAACCTCAACCTGCTGGAGTCCCTCGCACCGGGAAAGGAAATCGCTCCCGATCACCTGGCTCTCGTTCACATCGGCCTGGGCGACCTGGACCGGGCTTTCGAATGCCTGGATCGGGCACTGCATCAACGGGTCTGGTACCTCGCATTCCTCAAGGTGGACCCGGCGTTCGAGCCACTGCGAGGCGACCCTCGCTACGACCGTCTCGTCAGCGAGGTTGGTCTCGAAGACACTCCGGCTCCAACCTCGAACTGATATCCCGGCGGACGTTCAGAA
>JBDGXI010000293.1:0-2029 GCA_039584685.1 Gemmatimonadota bacterium
TCCTCGCGGAACTCAGAAATCGGCGAGCGCCTCGGCCTCGGAAGGGAACACGTTCAGGATTGTGCTGAAGCCGGAAATCTCGAAGATCTCGGAGACGGTTTCGTTGAGACCGCAAATTCTCAGGTCGCCACCAACACCTCCTAGCTTCTTGGCCGTGGCGAGCAACACGCGCAAACCGGCGCTGCTGACGAAGTCGACCGTTTCGAAGCAGACGACAACCTTGGATGCTCCTTCGTTGATTGCCTTGTTCAGGTAGACCTGAGCGTCGGTCGAGGTGTTGGTGTCGAGATTGCCCTCGAGCCGCACGACCGTGATGCTGTCTTTGATTTCACTCGAAATGTCCATCGTTACTCCTTGTTCGATTCCAGCTGCATCTCCAACAACACGACGTTGTTGGCTCCTCTTCTCTCGTAGGAAACGCGATCCATCACATTTCGCACCAGGTGGACCCCCAGACCGCCGATTGGTCGATCCTCGACGGACAGGTCCGTATCCGGGGCCCCACTGTCGAACGGGTTGAACGGCCTGCCGTCATCGCTGATCGTGGCGTAGAGCCGTCCGCCCGACAGGACGATCGCCAACTCGATCAGGTGCTCGTCTTCGTCTTCGTAGCCGTATGAAATCGTGTTGTTCAGCAGCTCGTCAAACACCACGTTGAGCTGGCGCCGGGTCTTGGCATCGAGTCCGTGTCGCTCGGCGAATGCATTGATGCCGTCGCTGACCCGCTTGATCTCTTCCAGACGGTTGGCGATCTTCAACTCCAGGCGGTGCGAGTCGAGCTCTTCCGTCCTTCCTGCATAGACGACACTCAACACGGTGACGTCGTCTGCTTGCTCGGCGTCACCCTGAAAAGCCCAGACGTCGTCGGTGCTGACGCGAATCGCCTCCTCGACCGACGAAAACGACCGCGCCGCCAACAGCCTCTTCAGTCGATCCTCGGTGTATAGCTGATTGTCGGCGTTCATCGCTTCCGTGACCCCGTCCGTGTACAGGAACAAAATGTCTCCGGCGGAAAGGGTCACGCGGTCCTGTTTGTAGGCCAAGCCTTCCGCGGCGCCGATAATCGGGCCGTGGCGTTGGTCGATACGGACGAGTTCGCCGCTCGAACGCTTCAGATAAGGCGGATTGTGGCCCGCGTTGCTGTAGGTCAGCTCGCCCCGACGCACGTCGAGAATGGCGAGGAACACCGTCACGAACATGCAGGACTCGTTGCGCTGGGCGAGTTCGGTATTGACGTGGCTCAGGATGCTGGCCGGCGACAGGTCGTTGGCTGCCCGGGACTTGATCAGCGTCTTGGTGACGGCCATGAACAGGGCCGCGGGAACCCCTTTTCCGGAAACGTCTCCGACGCAGAAGCAGAATTGATTGTCGTCGATCAAGAACAGATCGTAGAAGTCCCCGCCGACCTCTCGCGCCGGATGCAACGCCGCGTGCACGTCGAAGTCGTCCCGATGGGGGAAGGCAGGGAAAGTAAGCGGCAGCATGCTCATCTGGATCTCGCGACCGATGTTCAGCTCGCTTTCCATCCGCTCCTTGGCCGTGCGTGTGCGCCGGAGGTTGTCCAACGACTCCTGCAACTCGACGTTCTTGCTGCGAATCTCGGCGAGCAGTTCGTCGCGGCCCTTCTGCTGCACGACCTTCTGCTGCACGACCCTCTCGAGCGCGGCGATCAGGATGCCATCGGGGTCCGCCGAGATTTCGAGCCGCGTTGCGACGCGCTGGCCGCGACCGTCCTGGCCCGGCGGAAGCGTTTCGATACGGTCGCAAAAGCCGGCCAGATGGCTCACGTCGGGATCGGCCTCGGGATCGACGAAGTCCAGGAAAACCCAGGCCCCGCTAGTCTGTAGCTCACAGGCAACATCCAGCCGTGAACGGTTGCCCTGCTGTAAGTACAGCCGTACGATCTCCGAGGTCACGGTCGCCAGCCGGGTAGCCACCACGGTGTCACGAGCCAAGTGCTCCGCCACCGCGCGGATCTTCCGGCGGGCCTCCAGCACCGAGCCGTCGCCGCGGATCGCGATGCTGCCCA
>JBDGXI010000120.1:0-6590 GCA_039584685.1 Gemmatimonadota bacterium
GCGGTTTCGGCTGCCGGGCTCATCATGCGTTTTCTCCCAGGGTGAGATGCGCTGGCCTCAGTCCAGAGTGAAAAGGAGGGCGAGCGTGATCGGGACGGTCGCCAGGCTGATCGTAGCCAGCCAGTCGGTCTGCTGCTGCTCCACGAGCCGAACATCGTACAACTCGACAGCTACTCGCGCCCATTCCGATCCCTTCGTAGGCCGGTAATAGCCGATGACGCTGTCACCCCGGATGCGGCCGGACTTCATGAAGAACTGCGTGCCGTCCTGGAGGGTTAGCCTGTACTCCGGGCCGTCGGCGTCCGCCGCGCCAATGGTGCGGCCCAGGTCGTCCTGGTAGGCCACCACGTCGGAGGAATCACCCAGTTGCAGCGGGAGGTTCGCGGGTACGTACTTCTGGCACCCCGCGGCTAGCAGGACGATCAGCGTCAGCGCCACTGGAATTCGCATCGATGTCGTTCCTGTCGCCATTCTGGTCTCTCTGCTCACGAGCGCGCCGTCCGCAAGCGCATCGCGCGCTGCCACACCAGGCCGACGGCGATCACGCCGAGGCCGACCAGCCAGATGCGCCGCTCGACCCAGAACGCGAGTCCGAGACAACCGGCCAGTCCCGCCCATGATACCCATCCGGGGAACCGTCTGACACCGTCGGGAAGCCTGAGGGCCGCGAGATTCGTGAGCGCATAGTACACGAGCACCGTGAAGGCGCTGAACGACCACGTCGTCTTCACGTCTCCGATCAGCACCAGACCGCCGACGATCAGTCCGACTGTCGCCACCGCGGCCGTCGGCGAGCTTCGTCTCTCGTCGATCGCCGCGAGACCGGGCGGGACATCTCGCCGGCGCGACATCGCGAGGAGCACTCGCGACAGGCCGAGCACCAGGTTGAGGAGGACGCCGAGCATCGCCGTGATCGCCCCAGCGGCCAGGACCTTCGCGAGGACCGGACCGCCGAACGTCCTCGCGGCTTCCTCGAGCGGAGCCGCCGTGGACGACGTGAGCTCGGCCAGGCGCGTGGCTCCCACCGATCCGACGGCCACGGCTCCGACGCTCAGGTACAGGAGCGCGGATACGACCAGCGTGACGATGATCGCGCTCGGAATCGTGCGCTCCGGATCGTGGACCTCCTCGCCGAGAGTGGCGATCCTTCCGTATCCCGTGTAGGCGACGAACATCAGGGCGGTCGCCTCGAGGAGACCACGAAACTCCCCTGAACGCGGGATGATCCCCGCCAGGTTGACGTGCGCGGACCTGCTCGCGGCCGGAAGTCCCAGTAGGACGAACAGGCCAAGCGTGGCCAGGGTGATTCCGACGATGACAGCGTTGGCCCTGTTCGATCGGGACGTCCCGTGCCACACGAGCCCGGTCACGACGAGCACGGCGATCAGGCCCAGAACCACGCGCTGCGCTGCGCCACCGTACCCGAGGGCGTCCAGCAGATAACCCGCGAGGCCAAGCGCCGCCGTTGCGGCGGACGCCGACTTGGCGCTCATGAACATCCAGCCGGCCGTGAAACCCAGCGTCGGTCCCAGGTAGCGGTAGCCATACTCGTAGGTGCCGCCGCTCACCGGGTGAGCCGCCGCCAGCTGTGCGCTCGACAGCCCGTTGAACGTGGCGAGCAGCGCCGCGAGGCCGATCGCGATCACCACGGAGGGCCCTGTCACGCCGGCCGCGATCCCGATGCTCACGAAGGCACCGGTACCGACAATCGAACCGAGACCCAGGAAAACCGCGCCCGGAAGGCGGACCACGCGACGCAGTCTGGGCTGCTCGGCGGCGTCGCTCGACAGGGCCACGGCCTAGCCGATCACTCGACCGTGAACTCTTCCACCATCCCCCGCGCGGCGCCCGACTCGGCGATCCACGCGTAGCGGCCCGGCTCCAGGTCCACCGTGAAGAACGCCTTGTACCCGGCCGGCATCTCGTGAACGCCGCCGACGAACGCTGCTGGCGAAGGGGCCCGCAGACCATCGACGTTCATCCAGTCCATCCACTCGACGACCTCGTCCAGGTCGGCTCCTTCCTCCAGGCGGACCACGTGGACGTCGTTGCCCAGCCCGAACTCGGGGTGCTCGTCGAAGTTGACCGCCACCGTCTGCCGGCCTGCCCGCGCCGTGCCCTCAATGGCCATGGAGTTCTCGAAGAGCGTGATATCGACATCAGCCCGCGGAGGTCGCCCGCCGGAATCCTCGGCGGTGACCGTGAGAGGCAGCGCCATGCCGAGCGCCACGTGAAACTGGCCGTCGGCCGTCTTCACGTAGCATTCCATGACGTAGTTCCCGGGAGTGAGACGCATCGTCGCTTGCGCCGTCTTTCCCGGGGCGACCAGTCCCGGCCCGCCCATCGAGGCAGCGGACGCATACCACTCCGGGAGCAGCTCCCCGAGCATCGCTCCCGCACCGGCCTTGTCCAGGGCGCCGCTCTGCAGCTGCTCCCAGACCTGGCCGAAGGGGACCCCCACGTCCGCAGCATAGTCCTCGATCGTCTTCCCCTCGGGAAGGAGGGTGAGGAAGACGAAGTGGTGCTCCAGCCCCTCGTTCGCCATGCGCATCGTGACCCAGCCCGATGGAATCTCCGTGGGCCCGACGAAGGCGTAGTCGCGGGCGATGTACTCGACCACGGAAGATTCGGATCCCGATGCCGCGTTGGCGGCGGGTTGTTCCTCGGGTGCCTGGTTCTGGTTCTGGTCGGCCGCCTGACAGGCAGAGAGGGCAGCGACGGACATGGCGACGGCGGTGAAAACAGCGTGGCGCGGTGCGATCAAGAAGCCTCCTCGGTCGTGTTCGCGTGATCGATCGCCGTCTACAGAAACCACACCTCCGCACGCAGTCAACGGAAGGCCGTTGGAAGGCCGCCGCCAGATCCGTACATTGGGGCCGCGAAACGACAACCCGAACCTCAGACACGAAGCGCGGATCATGGCCAAGACGAGCTCGTTCGACGTGAGCACCGGCGTGGATCTCCAGGAAGTGGACAACGCCGTCAACCAGGCCCACAAGGAGGTCGCGCAGCGCTACGACTTCAAGGGCACGAACTGCACGATGCAGTTCGACCGCGGCGCCGCGTCGGTGGCCCTGGAGGCCGACGACACCTACCGACTCCAGGCCCTCGCCCAGGTGCTGAGAGAGAAGCTGGCGAAGCGGAAGGTCCCGCTGAAGAACCTCGACGAGAGCAAGGTCGAGGAGGGGTCTCTAGGCAGGGCCCGGCAGACGATCGGGTTCAAGCAAGGGATCGACCAGGAGACGGGCAAGAAGATCTCCAAGGATGTGCGGGGAGAGGGATTCAAGAAGGTGCAGGTGCAGATCCAGGGCGATGAGCTGCGGGTCATCGCGCCCTCGAAAGACACCCTGCAAGAAGTCATGGCCTATCTCCGGGCGCAGGACTACGGGATCGAGCTGAAGTTCGGCAACTATCGGTAGGCGGATGGCAGGCTGGACCTTCGCACTACTGATCGGCACCCTCGCGTGGCGCACGCTGCGCTACGCCCTGGTCTTCCCGATGTGGGGCGACGAGGGGATGCTGGCCGTCAACTTCCACGCCCGCGGCTTCCTGGAGCTGCTCGGCCCCCTCGACTACGGACAGGTCGCGCCGCCGGGGTTCCTGTGGCTGGAGATGGCGGCCTCGAAGCTCCTCGGGTTCTCGGAACCGGCCCTTCGGCTGATTCCGTACCTGGCAGCCGTGGCCGCCGTGCTCCTGTTCTGGCAGGCCTGCCGGAAGCTGCTCGATCGGCGCTCGGCGCTCATGGCGCTTGCCGTGTTCGCAGCCTCCTTCTACCCGGTTCGCTACGCGGCAGAGGTGAAGCCGTACAGCCTCGACCTGCTGCTCGCGCTGGCGCTCATCCTCGCCGCGTGGGCCGTATACGAGCGACCGGCGCTGGCCCGCCGGTGGAGTGCGTTTGCCGTCCTCGCCGCCGTTTCCGCCTGGCTGTCGTATCCGTCGATATTCATCAGTGGCGGCGCCTGCCTGTGGCTCCTGGCGTACGCTTCGGGCGAAGGGCGAAGCCGCCGCTGGGGGCACGTGCTGGCCGCCGGGCTGCTCATCGGCGCCAGCTTCATCGCCATGTACTTGCTGTCGGGGAGCGCGCAGCACGCCGTGGCGCCTGCGTCGTACTGGAGCGCGGGCTTCCCGCCGATGTCCGAGCCGTGGCGAATACCGCTGTGGGCTCTCGACGTCCACACCGGGATGATGATGGCCTACCCGAACGGAGGCCATTCCGGCGGGAGCGCGGTCTCGTTCCTCTTGGCCGTTGCCGGCGGGCTCGTCCTGTGGCGGTCCCGTCGGCCGGTACTGCTGCTGCTGCTCAGCCCGCTCCCCCTGATGTTCCTGGCCGCGGCTCTCGAGAAGTACCCGTACGGAGCGAGCGCGCGGGTGGCGCAGCACATCGCGCCGGCCGCCTGCATGCTCATCGGAACCGGAATCGTGTGCGCACTGCGCGAGATACTGGGAGCGCGCAGGGCGATCCGCGTCCTTCCGATCGCCGTGCTCCCGTTCCTCGTAGTCGTGCTCGGCGGACTCGTTCGGGACGTAACTCGACCCTACCACTCGCGGGCCGACGCACAGGCGCGAGACGCGATCGAGCTACTGCGTCGCGAATCCGAGCCGAACGCTCGCTGGCTCGTGTTCGCCAGCCGCGAGCGCAATGCGCGGGTGCCCTTCTACTCGAAGTACGTCGGGATGGGGGGGCGACTGCACTTCCAGATCCTGAGCCAGGCTCCGGCCACGGTCCTATGGGGGCCGGACCCGGCCGCGATAGCATCGGGCGCGGGCGGTGACGCGGAGGCCGCGGCGACGTGGATGATTGCTTACGGCAACCGGGTGTTCGAACCGGACCGGGACGATCTGGACGCCTATGTGAGGGAGGTGGCCGAGGTACTGGGTGAGCCGGGTGTCGTCGAGCGCCACGACCTGCCGGACGGGGAGTGGATCGAGGTCGTGCGGTTCGAAGGGCGGTGACGCGAAGGACCAGGGGAGTCTATCCGGAGGAGGACACCCCCTGCGCCTGCCGAAGGTACACCACCATGACGAGGCCGGCGACGAAGTTGCCTGTCAGCAAGGCCGGCCAGCCACGCTCAATGGACATCTGAGTACCGGTCACCTGCATGCTCGCGCCGAAGATGGCAGTACAGACGATGAGGCCGTACAGGACCCCTGCCAGCAACGTCTTTCGCAGCTGAGTGAACCGAAAGAATCTGGCGAGAACAACTCCGAGGAGCGCGAACGTAACCAGGTGAAGGATCGTGAATATCCCTATGCGGACATTCCTCAACCTGCTGGTCATCTCGACACCGGGCTCCGCGCCCCCGAACAGTGCACCCGAAAGGAAATCCGGCGTGGCCAGGGGCCTGAACCACAGCACATCATACCCGAAGAAGAAGATGATGAGTGTCCCACCAGCCAGAACTCCGGCCAGGATTCCGTCCCGCAAGTCTCTGCGCAGGAGCTTGCGGTACTCTTGTTCCGCCCCGTAAGCGGTATGGTCGTAGACCGACATTGCCCACCTACGCCCCGACGACACACTGCTGTCAACCTGCGCGGCCTACCCGATCCCCGCTATTGCTATTGTGAAATTCAGTGCGATCTTCGGTGTTCGAACCGGCGGACCCGCCCCTCGCGGGTCGATCGCGAATCACGGCGACGAACGTTCAGGAGCCTTCGGATGACCAACCCATCGCCCCTCTCGTCGAAGGGGATCCCCACGGACGAGCGACTGATCCTGGCGCTCGATGTTGCCACGCCGGACGAGGCCAGGGAACTGGTCACGAAGCTCGGCGACGCGGTGAAATTCTACAAACTCGGCCTGCAGCTGTTCATGGCCGGGGGGTACTTCGAGCTGATCGACTGGCTCCACGAGCGGGGCAAGCAGGTATTCGTGGACCTGAAGTTCTTCGACGTCCCCGAGACGGTCGCGGCGGCCGTCCGTCAGCTGGACGGGGACAAGGTCAGTTTCGCCACCGTGCATGGCAACGACGCGATTCTGGAAGCTGCCTGTCGTGCGAACGACGGCGTTCGGATCCTCGCAGTGACGGTACTCACGAGCCTGGACCAGGGAGACCTGGATGATCTGGGCTTCGAGACGGATCCCCAGACACTGGTTCTGTCTCGGGCCAGGAGGGCGCTCGAGATCGGTTGCGGGGGCGTGATCTCGTCGGGCCTCGAGGTGCCGGCTCTCCGCGAAGAACTGGGCGAGGACTCCGAAAAGTTCATGTTCGTCGTGCCCGGGATCCGCCCGGTCACCAACCAGATCCAGGGAGACGACCAGAAGCGGACGGTGGACGTCGCCGAGGCGTTTCGGCGTGGGGCGGACTACATCGTGGTCGGCCGCCCGATCCGCAATGCGGACGATCCGGTCGCGGCCGCACAGGCGATACAGCGCACGATCGCGTCGGTGTTCGAGGGGTCATGATGATCCGTCGTTCGCTGCCGGGCTTCGTGCTCCTCATCCTGTCCGCCGGCTTCCTGACGGCCCAGGAGACCGATTCGACCTCAGGCGTGGACCTCACCTACGCCGTGGGGGCCGATCTCTCGTTCCTGAAGTCGGCGGAAGACAGAGGAATCCAGTTCAAGGAGAACGGAGTGGTGCGTCCCGGGCT
>JBDGXI010000121.1:0-8882 GCA_039584685.1 Gemmatimonadota bacterium
AAGAGCGTAGTGGGCGATGTTGAGCCACAGGGTGGCGTTCATCGAGTCCGTCTCGTCGCGCGCCGCCAGCATCCGCTGGGCTACGTATCCACCTCCGCCTGGCTCGGAACCGGGATACCAGGTGGCCCACCACTGCACCGCGATCGGTACCAGGAACACCGGAACCGCCACGCGCCAGTCGGAGAAGTCGGGCAGCAGAGACAGTTTGCCGGCGATCTCCGGGTTGGAGACGAGACCCGCCAGACCGCCCACCTCGGGCTGAGCGAGCGCGTAATACGCCGCGGCCACGGCTCCCACCATGGCGATCACGAACAGGAGGAGGTCGGTGACGACGACGCCCCACAGGCCGGACGTGGCCGAATAGACGACGGTGATCGTTCCGGCCACCAGCACCGTCGTGTACTTGTCGATCCCGAGCAGGACGCCGCCGATCTTGATCGCGGCCAGGGTGACCGTGGCCATGATCATGACGTTGAAGAACACTCCCAGGTACAGGGCCCGGAATCCGCGCAGGAAAGCCGCCGCCCGCCCGGAGTAGCGGAGCTCGTAGAACCCCATGTCGGTGAACACACCGGAGCGCCGCCACAGCTTGGCGTAGAAGAACACGGTGCACATGCCCGTGATCAGGAACGCCCACCACAGCCAGTTCTGGCTCACCCCTCCGGTGCGAACGAGGTCGGTGACGAGGTTCGGCGTGTCCGTGGAGAAGGTGGTGGCCACCATCGAGGTGGGAGCTTGCGGCCGGAGAGAAAGAACTCGGTCGTGCCCTTGCCGGCCCGGCGCGCGAAGTAGAGGCCTACGATGAGGGCGAGGGTCCCGTATGCGCCGACGACGGTCCAGTCCAGGACGTCCAGCCTCAAGCGCGGTCTCCGAGACGCGGATCGGTGACTCGAAGGGCCGCCCGCAGCGATGGCGGGTACTCGCCGTCCTCCACGAGAGAACGGATCCCTGCGCGCACGCGTCCGCGGTCTGCCGGAAACGTCATGCCCAGCCAGCGCTCTTCCGTGTGCGTCACGCGCACCGTCAGCTGCCCGCTCACCACCAGCGCGCCGACCGCATCGCTCAGATAGAACTCGGCCCGCGGATCGTCGCCGTGTCTATCGAGGAACACCCCGAATCTCTCGTCCAGGGGACCGAACAGGTCCGGCGTGAGGCCCCACAGGTTCATGGATACGCGCGCGTCGCCCGCCAGGGCCCTTACCTTGCCCCCGGTGGTCTGTCCCGAGATCGTCCCGTCCCCGGCTCTCTCCAGTCCCAGCACTTCTTCGATGCTGACGAGGTGGCCGTC
This sequence comes from Gemmatimonadota bacterium, assembly GCA_039584685.1. Classification (GTDB taxonomy): domain Bacteria; phylum Gemmatimonadota; class Gemmatimonadetes; order Palauibacterales; family Palauibacteraceae; genus Benthicola. The sequence continues at coordinate 1,289 of JBDGXI010000121.1, forward strand.
TTGATCCGATTCGAGGACGGCGCGGGAGACGCCACCGTGTTCCGACAGCGTGGCATCGACTCGATAGCCCACCACGCACTGTTCATCGGCGTGAACGGGCGATGTCAGGTGCGTGACGAGGGATCGGTACGCACCGCGACCGTAGAAGTCGTCCGCGTTCGCCACGGCGAACGGGCCGTCCACGGTTCCCTCCAGGCATAGCACGGCATGCCCGGTGCCCCATGGTTTCACCCGGGTGGGTGGGTGCAAGCCCGAGGCCAGCCGGCCGGCGAAGGGGGATCGCGATCCCAAACCGATCGCGGAAGCGACTGACCAGGTCAGCCTCGTTCGAAGTGCTCACGACCAGGACCACCTGGCCGAAGCCGGCCGTGAGAGCGTCGTACACGGCGTAGTCGAGAAGTGCCTCCCCGTCCGGCCCGACCGGCTCGAGCTGCTTCGAGCCGCCGTACCGGGTAGAGAGGCCCGCGGCGAGAACGACCAGTGTCGGATGATGCATCGGGCGAATCTATCCGCGCCCGCGTTCACAGCACAGCCGGAGGGCGCCGCAGGATGTATGTTGTGTGCGTCCGGCCCGTCCCGGGCTCCTACAATGACCCGAACGCGGAACAATCCCATGCGCAGGACGCTCTTCCTCCCGTTCTTGCTTCTCGCTTTCGCCGCCCCAGCTTCGACCGCTCAGGAAGTGTTGCTTCAATCCGGCCCGATGCTCGGCTACTCGGAGATGTTCGAGGTCCTGCTGTGGGCCCAGACCACGGCCCCGGACGACGGTACGGTTACGAGCTGCACATCGACGGGTCGAACGTGGAGCGCCCCTATCCACTGGCGTTTCAGACACAGGAGCTGTGGCAGTGGCGCACGGACCCGCCCGCGTTTCGGATCGCCACGGGAAGCTGCTTCTACGTGAACGACACGCCGTACGACAGGCCGGGGGATCCGTACGGGGGCGGGTTCGAGATTCTGGATGCCATGATTGCCAAGGACGCGGACGCGATGGTGTGGCTGGGCGACAACTTCTACTACCGTGAGCCGGACTGGAACACGCGCACCGGTATGATCTACCGGAACACGCACACGCGCTCCTACCCCGGCCTTCAGCCCTTCCTGGCGTCCGTGCACCACTACGCCACGTGGGACGACCACGACTACGGTCCCGACAACAGCGACTGGGCGTGGCGCGAGAAGGCGACGGCCCTCGAGGTGTTCGACATGTTCTGGGGTAACCCCGAGCTCGGACCGCCGGAGTTCGGGGGAATAGCCACCCGCTTCGAGTGGGGGGACGTCGAGTTCTTCATGCTGGACAACCGCTGGTTCCGGTCGTCCGAACACCGGCTCTCGGGGCACAAGCAGGTATTCGGCGAGGAGCAGCTCCAGTGGCTGGTGGACGCTCTGACGCGGAGCCGCGCGACCTTCAAGATCGTTGTGTCGGGGGGCCAGATCCTGAACCCGGTCGCGGACTTCGACTCGTACGCCACGTACCCTGTCGAGAGGGCCCGTTTCCTCCAGCTGCTACGGGAGAACGACGTGTGGGGCGTCGTCCTGCTGACCGGCGACGTGCACTACACGGTGCTCAGCAAGCTCGGCCGCCGGGGCACGTACCCGCTGTGGGAGATCACGACCTCGCCGATCACGGCCGGGCCGGCGAGCGTGGATCCGGCGAACTATGACAACCACCTCGCAGAACCGGGGACGCTGTTCGTGGAGCGAAACTTCGCCACCCTGGACTTCACGGGAGAACGCACGGATCGCGTCATGAACGTCACCGTGTGGGACGCGAACGGCGACGAGCTGTGGTCGAAGGAGATCCGGGCCCGGGAGCTCCGTCCGTAGGTACCGAGTTCCGGCCCGCACGGCCGGATCGGCTCCGATGACGAAGGCCCGCCCCCACAAGGGTGAGGGCGGGCCGATTCGCTACGAGGTCAGCCCTGTTACGGCTGGATGATGTGCAGCTCCACCCGCCTGTTCCTCGCCCGGCCTTCCTCGGTGTCGTTGGTAGCGAGAGGGTTGGCTTCGCCATACCCGACCGCGTCCAGCCGATCGATGAACTTCTCCATGTCCATGCTCGTGCTGAGGAGGAAGTCCCGCACGGCCTCGGCGCGCCGCTCGCTGAGCCTCAGGTTGTAGGCGTCGGCTCCGACGGAGTCCGTGAAGCCGCGCAACTCGAGGCGGCCGGTACCCTCGGGGTCGGCCTGCTGGACGATCTGTCCGGCGAGCTCCGTGAGGTAGGCCCGCGCCGATCGCGTCAGATCGAAGCTGTTGAATTCGAACTCGACGTTCTCCAGGTCCAGCCGGACCAGGCAGCCACGATCGTCCACCTGCGCTCCGGCCGGTGTGTTCGGGCACTGGTCGATGCCGTCGAAAACACCGTCGCCGTCACTGTCGAGCGGGCAACCTGTGGCGTCGACCGGGAACCCGGCTGGCGTGTCCGGGCACAGGTCGATACCGAAGAACACGCCGTCGCCGTCCCGATCGCTCGGGCAACCCTTCTCATCGACCTCGGCGCCCTTCGGCGTGTCGGGGCACTGGTCGATGCCGTCGAACACTCCGTCCTGATCGGAGTCGAGAGGGCAACCCGTCTCGTCCACCACGGCGCCACGCGGCGTGTTCGGGCACTGATCGATGTAGTCGCCCACTCCGTCCATGTCCGCATCCAGCGGGCAGCCGGTGGAGTCGACCTCGACGTCCCTCGGAGTATCCGGGCACAGGTCGTTCCTGTCCTCGACTCCATCGCCGTCCGAGTCCTTCGGCCCCCACAGGAAGAACGACAGTCCGGCCGTCCACTCGGTGGAGTTGAGCGTCACATCGCTGAGCGAGGCGCCTGCGGGGTTGAAGAAGGCTCGCGTATCCTGGAGTCCGTCCGGCGAAATGTAGTTCCGCCAGTCGAACCGGAAGCCCAGCCACCTCGTCGGGTACAGCTTCAACGCCGCGCCGTAGTTCCAGGTGAGCGCGCTTTCCGTGTCGAGGGCGTCGATGTCGAGATCGAAGCTCTGCATGCCAGCCCCACCCATGACGGCGAGCTGGATCGACCGGTGGATGTTGAAGTTGTAGGCGACGTCACCCCCGTAGTTCATCACCTTCGCCTTGGTGCCGTCGAACGCCGACCCGATGACCTTCGAGTCCACGTAGCCGAAGAAGCCTTCGATCCCGAGGCCGATGTCGAACACGTAGCCCAGGCGACCGCCAAAGTACGGATCGTTGTCCAGGCGCCACGGCACGGGGTCGTTCTCGAACTCGGTGTCCCCGAGGCCGTTGAGCATTCCGTAGAACGCGTTGATCTCGAGGCCGCCCGTGCCGTCCTTGATCTGTGCGTGCAGGGGCTGCGCGGTGTACACCGCGATGGCCGCCGCGACGGCAAGGCCGCCCAGGCTGCGTTTCAAGAGTCGGGATATGTTCACTGTGAGCCTCCTGTTGGTTCACGAAAAGGACTGAGAGACGCGCTGCACTGGTCGCGCATTCGAGGTTCCGGTAGGTGAGGACTAGGCTCTCGCGGTGTCGTGGTCAAGAGCGAAGCCGCGGCTACGCGTCCGCCTCGTCCGCCAGTTTCTCCGCATCGGGCATGCTGAACACGCCGATCTCGGAGCCGATCCCGACCAAAAGGCGCTGGACGGGATCCATATGTGATCGAATCTCGAGCACCTGGCGGGCCAGACCGGGGTCGTCCGTGATGATCCCGTCCACGTCCCGGCTGATCATCGCGGACATCACGTACGGATCGTTCACGGTCCACACGTACACGTCACGCCCGCGCGCGTGGGCCCGCCGGACGAAACCGGGCGTCGCCGCCGCGGCGTTCACGGCCAGGAAGTCCACGTCGAAGGCGGTCGGGTTGCCGAGGTTGACGGTCGTGAGGAGGCCGTACCTCCAGTCGGGGCGCAGGGCTCTGAACTTCTGGACCTTGTCGTACTTGAGAGACATGACGACTACCTGATCCGCCATGTCCGCCCGCTCGACGATGTCTATGACCCGGCGCTCCAGGTCCTCGTCCCTACCGTAGTACTTGAGCTCGATGGTGACCCGGGCGAGTCCCTTCGCCGCGAGCAGCACCTCCTCCAGGGTCGGCACGCGCTCGGCCGAAAAACCCGGATCGAACCAGCTCCCGACGTCGATCGCGTCGATATCCGCCCGCCGCGCGTTCCAGATCGTCAGGGGGTTGCGGGCCGTCTTCATGAAATCGCTGTCGTGGAACACGACGACCTCGCCGTCCGCGGTCTCCTGGACGTCGATCTCGAGGTAGTCCGTCGAGTCAGAAATGGCCCGTTGCATGGACGCCATCGTGTTCTCGGGGGCATGCATCATCGCACCACGGTGCGCGATGATCAGGACATCGTCCTCCAGTCGGACCGACCGTGCTAGCGCCACGGCCGCGATCACGCACGCGATCGCCGCCGCAGCGCCGCCCCACAGCAGACGCTTTCGAGGAATCCGCGCCGCGGGTCGGTCGCCCAGGGAGCCCGCCTCGGCCAGATCCCAGACGAGGGTGCCGCGCCCCGATACGTTGCGGTACATGTGAACGACGAGCAGCGCGAACAGCGACGCGGACACGAACGACAGGATCGCGTTCCCCACGATGCTGGTGAAGCCGATCGCACCCATCGTGAGCGCCACGAGCGTTATCGTGTCGCCGCTTCGCGGCACCACCAGGCGGCCCACGAGACCGATGGTCCACGTCAGAGCGGCCGAGGCGAGGGCCCCGGCGATGAGCCAGGCGGCGATCCACCAGAAGATCTGCCATCTGTGCCCGCGGGAGTCCGCGACAGCCTCCCGAATGGCGGCGAGCGGACTCAGGTCCTCGAACAACACGGCGGGGAGCGCCAGCAGCCAGCTGATGACCTTGACCGTCAGCAGGACAGCCAATCCGGCCACGAGGACGGCCGAGATTCCGGCGGCCCACATGAACTCGGGCGGCCGGTTGAGCAGGTAGTAGTTGATGTCGTGGTGTCGGAGAAAGGCCCAGTACACTCCGCCGACCAGCGCCAGGATCGGCCCTCCGAGCGCGAGGACGCGAATCAGCAGATGCGAGCCGAGAACGAGGATCGCGGGTAGCTCCCGCGAGACGTAGAGCAGGGCACTGTTCCACGTGACGCGCCTGTTCTCTGCGGCCCCGATACCGACCGTCATGAGCCCGGCCTGCTCGACCAGCGAGATCCCGGCCAACACGCCGCCGACCACCACGAGAGCGACGAATCCTCCAGGTGTGAGGAAGAAAAAGAGGATCTCCTGATCGCTGAGCGCGGCACGGCCCTGCCGGGCGATGAAGAACCGGAGGAGCAGAGCGGCGCCAGGCAGCATGAGGAGGGTAACGGCGATCCGTGTGGCGAGCGTCACCAGCAGAAGCTGGGGCCAGGTGCGGCGGAAGTCCCGCAAGGCGAAGAAACCTGACTGCCGCTTGTTGTGCGTCATTCGACAAAGCTAACTGCAATTCAGCCCGACCGCCGTGTGGCGGCCGGGCTGAAGGTTCGAGTGAAACGTTCCGGCACTCGCGAGTCGCGATCAGTAGCCGGGGTTCTGCGTCAGGTTCGGGTTCGCCAGCAGCTCGGAGGCCGGCAGCGGATACAGGTTGAGGAAGTCCCCCACCCCCTGGCCGGCCTGCTGGCCGCCCTTCCAGGACCACAGGTAGTCGCCCGACGTGAACAGTCCGAACCGGATCAGGTCGGTCCGCCGGTGACCCTCCCACCACAGCTCTCTCGCCCGCTCGCCCAGGATGAAGTCGAGGTCGAGCTGGCCTACCGTGATGTTGGCGCTCTGATCGCCGTACGCCCGCTCCAGCAGAGCGTTCACGTAGGTCACCGCCTGCGCCGCGGTTCCACCGCCACCACGCAGATGCGCCTCCGCATACATCAGGTACGCATCCGCCAGGCGGAACACCGGAAGATCCGTGTCGGGAAACGTCGGGTGCGATCCCTGGGCGCCGCCGGACGTGATGTTCGTGAACTTGGGCGCCGCGTACCCGTTGGCGAAGTCGTTGATCACGTCGACCTCGAGAGTCTGACCGTCGGTGAAGAAGATCGCCCGACTGTCCGGGCTGGTCGCCCCGCCCGGGAACTGCGCCACGAGCTCCGGCAGGACCCGAAGGCCCCACCAGCCGCCATCGATCCCGTAGTCGGCCGCGTTCATCTGGTTACCCACCGACGCGTGAATCAGGAACGTCAGGCCGCCCCACAACTTCGTGTTATCGCCGTCCTGCGGGATCGCGAACACGATCTCCGGCGAGTTGTTGTTGTCCGCCATGAAGTTCGCCTGGTAATTGGGGGTGAGCGTGTACGCGCCCCCGATCACGTTCTCGACCTCGGCCAGGGCGTTCGCGTATTCGGCGGCGCCCACGTAGACCCCGGCATTCATGTACACCTTGGCCAGCAGCATCGAGAGCGCGCCCTGGTCCGCACGGCCGTACGGGCCCGCTCCGGGCGCCGGCAGGTCGTTCCGGATGTCGTTCAGCTCACTCACGATGTACGCGTAGATCTCCGCGGCCGTGCTCTGTTCCGGAGGCGTCGCTCCAAGCTCGAAGTCCTCCTTCACCAGCGGGATGTTCCCCCACAGGTCGAGGCCGTGCCAGTAGCTCAGCGCCCGCAGGAACCTCGCCTCGGCGCGGTACCCCTGAATATCCTCCGCAAGGCTCAGGTGTCCACGCTCCGCTAGTTTCTCCTCCGTCGTCTCGCGCAGGAAGTCGTTCACCAGCGATACCTGGTAGAACACCCGCGAGTACATCATCTGTACGAACTGGTTCGACGACGCCCACCCCATGGTGACCATCTCCGGCAGGCCGGCGTCGTTCCACGCGATCACCGCCTCGTCGGTCGGCAGCTCCTGCAGCTGCCACAGCTGACGGCCGTAGCTCGAGAAGCCCTCGTCGAGACGCGAAAAGTCCGAATTGCCGTCCGGACCGACCTGGCCCGTCACCGACAATCCGGCATACAGCTTCGCCAGGTACCCCTCGTAGGATTGTGTGTCGTTGAACACGTTGGTTTCCGTCACCGTGCTCTTCGGCTCGGTGTTGACGTCGCAGGCCGCTACTGCCAGTAAGGCGGCAGAAGCGACGAGCGTCGCCTTCGCGCTTCGGATTCGCATTTGATCTCCTCCTTGGTGATTACAGGTGCAAAGGGAGGACCCGGACGGCCGAAGACTGCTCGACCGCCCGGGTTCAGGTACGCCCGTTGAGGCTGAACGGGACGCACCGTAGTATGGGTTGGCGCTCACGACCACCAGGATCAGGCGGAACGCTTCCTCGACCCCGTCGAAATCCAGTGCCCCTGCCGCGACCGCGAAGGTCTGCAGACCGGCCGACGTGGTGATGTCGAACGTCGCGACAGGAGTCGTGTTGCCCGTCTCAGCCACGCCAATCGTCAGGTCACCGACCGGAACCTCGCGGCCGATGTCGTCCGAGGACTCGCTCCACGCGAGGTCCTGGAACAGCACCGTCTCGATTTCGCCAGCGTTCACCGTACCGATGTCGACGGCCGGCGCGTCTCCTGAGGCGTGGACCGCACGAATGCGTGCCGTCTCGGTCGGATCGAACAGCTCCTCGAAGGCGAGCAGCGTGAACGCTTCCTCGGTGCCCTCCTGCTCGAGCTCACCCGCCGCGACCGCCAGGTAGGCGGAT
>JBDGXI010000294.1:0-2815 GCA_039584685.1 Gemmatimonadota bacterium
TGGACTTCCCGCATCCCGAGGGTCCCATCACCTCGGCGAACTCCCCGTCCAGAATCTCCAGGTGAATGTCCGCCAGGGCGTGCGTCTCCATCTCCTCCGTGAAGAAGACCTTCTTGATGCCCTCCAGTCGGATCAGCGGTGTCCCGTTCTCCATGTGCCGGCTCTCTCTGCTGGCGACGCACGCGGCGTCGAATTTACCTGATGCGGACCCGGTCCACGTCGTCGTACCGGGACATGTCCGACAGGACGATGATATCGTCCTCGTGCAGGCCTTCGACCACTTCGATCTGGTTCACGGAGCTGCGGCCGAGCTGCACCGTGACTCGTTCCGCGGCGCTCCCGCCGTCCACGACCCGGAACAGACTGACTGTGCTGTGGCTTTGCCCGTACGCCGGGCGGCCCACGTGCAGCACGTCGCTGAGGCGCTCCAGCTCGATCGTGCCGTCGATGTTCAGGTCCGGCCTGGCCCCCGCCGGCAGAGCGCCCTCCAGCGTGACTTCCACCAGCACCGAGCCGCCCTGGACGTTCGGGTCCACCCGCCGCACCCGCCCGGGGATCGTGTCGGTGCGGGTGTCGACGAACGCCAGCTGGCCGACCTGGACGTCACGCGCCTGCGTCTGTGGAATCCGGAGCTCGGCCTTGAGACGTTCCGGGCGGGCGACGCGGGCCAGAGTGGTGCCCGACTGCACCCATTGTCCGACCTCTAGGTCGAAGTCCTGGAGCACACCCTCGGCTCCCGCCCTGACCTGCATGTTGGCCGCGCGTTCCTGGTAGTACCGATGAATGTTGGCCAGGCGGCTCACCTGGTCGCGCTGCACCGCGAGCCGCTCGTCGATCGTCGAGTTCAGGAGATCGAGCCGGGCCTGCTCGGTGCGCAGGCGCTCCTGGAGCGCGTCCGCGTTGTCCTTCGCGGTCTGGTATTCGTTGTCCGACACCCACTCGTTTCCGACCATGCTCGCGAAGGCTTCCGCCTGGCGCTCGGCTTCCTGGAATCGAGCGCGCGCGTCGGCCACCGCGGCTTCCTGCGACAGCACGCCCGTTCCGAGCGTCTGGCGAAGCGCGACGAGGGTGGCCTGTGCGGCGGTCCACTGCTGCTCGGCCTCGAGCACCTGGAGCTCGACGTCGGGGTTGGAGAGCACCACCAGGACGTCTTCCGCGGTGACCGCCTGGCCCGGCTCGAAGTGCACCGACTCGACCCGTCCGGCCGTGACGGCAGCCACGAACTGGACTCTCTCGGGAACGAGAGTGCCCGAGCCCCGGACCTGTCGAATCATTTCGCCGCGTTCGACCGTTCCCTGCACGATGACGTTCCGGTCCACGGTGGGGGCGGCGGGCTCGAGCTGCGAGAGAAGGAAAGTGACCACGAGCAGGGCGAGGGCGCCCAGCCCGATGTAGATGTTGCGCTTCTTCTTGCCCCTGGGCTCGCGCTTGACGTCCATGCGGGACACCCGGGACTCCTGTCCGCCTTCCGTCTGGCGACGGGATTCCGACGCGGAGGACTTCTCTCCTCCACCCTTCTTGAACGAGAGACGGGGCCGCTCGCTCTTCTCCACCACCCGCGGTCTGATTCGCTCGCGCGTCGTGCCAGCCGGCATCGTGCCCTTCGGCTCTTCCATCTGTCTCTCGATGCTGAGTTGCCAGACGCCTCACCGCCGCGCCACGGCGGTACGAGACCCCGGCTTCGACCCCGCCCACTCGACGGGTCTCGGAAAGGAAGACTCGTCCTGCTTCCGTACCGGGACCCTGCACTACGCACCGATACGGCACGGCGTTTCAACGGCAACGCCCGTGCCATCCGGTACGATCACCCTATAGTTTGTTTTTGCAGCCGGTTACGGGGTGCCAAATCGTCCGGAACCTGAACCGGGTTTGTCCGGACGCGGGACGGTATGTACCGAAACCGAACACTTTGGTTCCGCACGGGTCGCACCTCGAGAAGAAGACTGGTGAACAGGATCTGCACGAGAAACGGCGACCTTCCGCGTCGGGAGGCCGCCGTTCGCCGCTCACGCACCAACGCGCAGTCTCAGATCAAGTCCTCCGGGAAGTTCTCGAGGACGTCTTTCACCTTGTTCAGCCAGAACGCCGCGATCGCTCCGTCCACCACCCGGTGATCGTAGCTCAGGCCGAAGTAGGACATGTGGCGGATCCCCACCACGTCGTTGCCCATCGTGTCCTGGACCACGACCGGCCGCTTCTCGATCACGCCGGTGCCGAGGATCGCCACCTGCGGCTGGTTGATGATAGGCATGCCGAACTGGTTCCCGAACACGCCCACGTTCGTGATCGTGAACGAGCCGCCCTCGATGTCGGCGAAGTCGAGCGTCTTGGTGCGGGCCTTCTCGGCCAGCTCGTTGGCGCCCGTGGTCAAGCCCATGAGGCTGAGCTGGTCGGCGTTCTTGAGTACGGGGACGATCAGCTCCTTGCCGTCCGCCACGGCCACCGCGATGCCGAGGTTGATGTCCCGGTGGTACACGACCCGCGTGCCGTCCACCGAGGCGTTGAGGATCGGATACTCGCGCAGCGCCTCGACGACGGCCTTCATGATGAAAGGGCCGTACGTGAGCTTCACGCCCTGCTCGGCGAATTTCGGCTTCAGCTTCCGGCGCAGTCGCACCACGTGCTCGAAATCGATCTCGTTCACCGAGGTCACGTGCGCCGAGACCCGCTTCGACATGAGCATGTGCTCCATCGTGCGGAGTCTCACGCGGCTCATCTCCTCGACCGTGTCTCCCTCGCGAATCGGAACCGCCGGGATCCGGATGTCGAGCGTGGCGCCGTGGATCGGCACCTGCATCGTCCCCGGCTTTCCGGG
>JBDGXI010000295.1:0-2332 GCA_039584685.1 Gemmatimonadota bacterium
GTATTCCCCACCCTGATCGGCAGGGCCAGAGCCGGGAGCGCAGCCCGCAAGGCGCGTGCGGATGTCCGGGAGGTGGTAACGCATGAGCGAATCGACTGGCAGGCGCCGGAAACGGCGTAGTGCATCGTCCACTGCGGCGATCGTGGCGTCGGCTCTGGCGTGCATCGGGGGAGGTCCGGCCCCTGCCGCAGGCCAGGAAGCCGCCCCGGAGGCGCCGAGCCCGGAGCAGCGGGGCCTGGCGATTGCCCGGCAAGCTGACGAGCGGACCGGCGGCTATCAGGACTACGAGGCCCGCCTGACGATGGTCCTCGTGAGCCGCGACGGGAAGGAGCGGATCCGGGAGATGGAATTGAGCGCGCTGGCGTCCGGCGACGGCGAGCGCACGCTGCTCGTCTTCCGGAGCCCGCGTGACCTCTCCGGCACGGCCCTCCTCAGCCACTCCCGCGGCGATGGCGACGACGACCAGTGGTTGTACCTCCCGTCGATGAAGCGGGTGAAACGGATCGCCGGCGCGAAGCAATCCGGGTCTTTCATGGGGAGCGAGTTCGCGTACGAGGACATCAGCTCCCAGGAGGTGGACAACTTCACCTACCGCTACGCGGGTGAGGATCTGATCGAAGGCACTGCGGTCGAGCCGCCGAGGGCTCCGGCTACTCCCGCCAGCGCGTCTACCTCGACCGGGCCACGGTGCTGCCCCTGCGAATCGAGTACTTCGATCGGCGCGGAGCGCACGTGAAGACCCTGACCCTGGGCGGCTATGAGCAGCACGGTCACTGCTGGCGCGCCGGCATCATGACGATGGAGAATCTCCGGACTTCGGCCGTCACGCGCCTCGAGTGGAGTGACTTCCGGTTCGATATCGGTCTGTCCGAGAGGTCCTTCACGGCGGACGCGCTGGGTCGCAGGGGACGCTGACCCATGGGCCGGGCGACGATCCGGGCCGGGCTCGGCCTGGCCGCGTTGCTCTGTGGATCGGGCCTCGCTCCGTTCGCGGTCCTCGAAGCTCAGTGGCAGGCGACGATCGCCGCCCAGGGTAGCGCGTTCGGCCCCATCGACTCGGCTGACCATACCGGGCAGGCACCCACCGAAGCCGCCGTAGCACTCGACGCCTCGCTCCTCCTGGAGTGGGGGGAGGGCCGTTACGTCGCTCGCGCGGCGCCGTTCCTGCGCTGGGACCCGAGTGGAGCACGCACCCGGGCGGACTTCCGGGAGCTGGGCATCTCCGCGATCGGTGAGCGCTGGGAGATCGCGATCGGCATGAAGGAGGTGTTCTGGGGGGCCGCCGAGTCCCGCCGCCTGGTGGATCTGGTCAACCAGCGAGATCTCGTGGGCGGAGGAGACGCCTACCTGCGCATGGGCCAGTTGATGGCCGACCTGACGGCGATCCGGTCGTGGGGCACGATCGATGTGCTCGTGCTGCCCTGGTTCCGGGAACGTACCTTCGACCGGCATTCGGGACTCCTGTGGTCTCCGCTGCCCGTGGACGCCGACCGCCCCGTGTACGGATCCGGCGCGGGTACCTGGCGACTGGATTGGGCGGTCCGCTGGTCGCATACGCTCGGGCCCATCGACCTCGGGATCTCGCATTTGCAGGGCAACCTCCGCGAGCCCGGGTTCGTCGAGATCCCCGACTCCCTGGGCCGGGCCGCTCTCGCGCCGCGGTACGACGCCGGCGGCCAGACCGGTCTGGACCTGCAGATCGCGGCGGGAGGCCTGATCTGGAAACTCGAGGCCGTGACGGCCGACCCGCAGCCGGGGCGATACGCCGCAGCCGCAGGGGGGATCGAGTACGGGGTCGGAGACTATCTGGCCGTGTTCCTGGAGTACGCGTGGGACAGCCGGGGCCGGGACGCCACCACGTCGTTCGGAGATGACTTCTTCGTCGGCGGGCGCCTGTTCCTGCCGGACGGCCAGCTCAGCGCCGGCGCCTACTTCGATCGGCGTACGTGGAACACGGCGCTGTCGGTGGCCGCAGACTGGAGATTAGGCTCCGCGATCACGGTCGGTTTGGAGGCCGGTGCGTTCTTGGGCGATTCCTCCCTCGAGCCGCCTCTCGGCCGCCGCCAGCAGACCCGGCTGGCCGTCACGGTGAGCTAGGATGGAAAACCCGCCCTGAGAATGATGAGTATCGCTGCCAATGGGTAGATCATGAAGGAAGAGAAGGCCACAATCGAGACGAACCGAGAGAAGACATCATGGTCGAGTGTGAGAAAAGAGACACGGTGAAGCCCCTTTGCCCGCATTGCTCGACGGAGCTTCGGACCGTCTGGTATCAGCAGCTTGCAGGCGTCATGGGAAAGCGGTTCGTATACTTCTGCGGCACCTGCCGAAA
>JBDGXI010000122.1:0-10855 GCA_039584685.1 Gemmatimonadota bacterium
GGATCTCGGCGTCGATACCGACTACCTGCTGTATGACCGTCCGCCGGAGAAATTCAAGAACCCGTTCGGATTCGACCAGCCGATCGCGAACTGGGCCGAGCTGGTGACCGCCAATGCCCTGTACGACCGGGCCGGGATCACGCTGCTCTCGGACGTGCATCGCAACACGTCGTACGGCCCCCTCAAGCGGGCTCTCGTGAAAGTCGGCATGGAGGAGAACTTCCACCTCCGGCACGGTGAGGTGTGGATGCGCCGCCTGTGCGAAGCGGGGGGAGAAGGGCGCGACCTGGTCCAGACAGCGGTGGACTGGATGTTCCCCATGGGAGTCGAGTGGTTCGGCCTGCCGGACGACCGAAAGCGCCACAACGCCCAGCTCGACTTCAAGCTCAAGGGGATGACGAACGACGAGCTGCGCATGGTGTGGATGAAGGCGGTCGTGCCCCTGTGCGAGCAGCTCGGCATCCGGGTGCCGGCGCATTCGAACGAAGAGACCGAAGAGGTGGAGCTGGAATACGAGCTTCCTATCGAGTGGGATGCGGACGAGCGCGTTTGGCTGCTGGACGAGACCATCTCCTGGGATGCCGTGTGGGACCGGTGGCGCGCACGGGGACCGATGAACGAGGAGTTCGTCGAGTCGGTGCGGCGCAGTCGCTTCCAGGTCGAAGATCTGCTGGCGGCCTGAGGAGATCCGTAGAATGGGCACGCGGCTCGTACAGATCCGCAGGGCCGGGGCGGGACTGCCGGTTCCGGGGCCGTCCGCGGACCCGACGGCGGACGCCGGCTACCAGTCCGTCGTCGACCGGGACGTCGATTTCTCGGCGGTGTTCGCCGACGCCATCGGCCTCAATCCGGATCTCGTGCTCGAGATCCCGGAGTGGGACACGCCGCCGGCCGATCTCGAGGAACGCGTGTGGCGGGCCCTGTACGAAGTGCCGGACCCCGAGTTTCCGATCTCTCTCGTGGACCTGGGCCTGGTGTACGCGTCGAGGTCTGCGGGCCGGACGAGAACGGAGAGGCTCGTGTGAGAGTGGCCATCACGCTCACTGCGACCGCGTGCCCGTGCGTCGAGTTCATCAAGTGGGATGTTCGGGATCGACTGCTCGAGGAGCCCGGAGTCACGGACGTGGAAGTTCAAATCACCTGGGATCCCCCGTGGACGACGGACATGATCACGGATCGTGGCCGGGAAGCGCTCCGGCGGGCCGGGGTGTCGATCTAGAACCGTCAGGCGTCTCGCCGGGTCGGCGGGGTGCCAGGAGAGCAGGCAGCATGGGTCATCTGAGCGGCGAGCACCTGTACGAGATCTTCGCTCGCCAGAAGCGAGAAGATCGTCTGGAGCACATCGGGACGATATCGGCGCCGAACGCAGCGCTGGCGCGGGCCTACGCCTGGCAGACGTATGACGAGCAGAAGTGGTTCGAGATGGTGGTGGCGCCGCGCGAGGCATTCGAGGCGGTGAACCGCGATGAAGAGCCGTTTACCCTGAGCCCGGCGGAGGCCCGATGAGCCCGAGCGACGCGGCGGGATTCCGCACGGCGGACGACGTTCCCGAGGAGCTGCGCGAGGATCTGGCGGGTCTTCTCCTCTCGCTGGCGGACAACAAGCGCCTGCTGGGGATGCGCTACTCCGAGTGGCTGCTCGGCGCCCCCACTCTCGAAGCGGGGATCGCGTGCTCCGCCATGGCGCAGGACGAGTGGGGCCACTCGCGAATCCTGTACGCGATGCTCAAGGACTTCGGCGAGGATCCGGGGCACCTGGAGCACGAGAGAGAGGCCGCCGAGTATCTGAACAGCGAGCTGCTCGATGAACCGCCCGCCCATTGGACCGGTCTCGTAGCCCTGAACTTCCTGCTCGACGCGGCGTTGTCGGTCCAGATCGAATCGTTGAAGGACAGCCGGTTCGAGCCGCTGCACTACAAGGTGCGCAAGGTGCTGGAGGAGGAGCGTTTCCACTTCGAGCACGGCCGCGGCTGGCTGGAGCGCCTGGCGCAGACCGAAGCGGGTCGAGAGGCGCTGACGGCGGCTCTGACGCCGGCCTGGGTTTCCTGCCTGCGCTGGTTCGGGAGCCCGGATGGTGGGCTGGTCGTGCGGCTCGAGGACGGACGAGTCTCCGACGCCGGGCCGGACGGGCTTCGGGCCCGGTGGCTCGATCGGGTCGGTCCGATCGTCCAGCAGGCGGGACTCGGACTCGCGGAACGAAACGCGGACGGCACGTGGGAGAGCGCGGTGTCGCTCGATTGGTCGGATTGGGACGTGTCTCGCAGGCGATCCGGCGCAGGAGGCCTCAACGCGGAGACTCTGGCCGGGGTCCGTGGAGACAAGAACCGCACCATGTTGATGGACTGAGCGATGGCCGACTCCGCCGCACGCCGATCGCTCGGATCGCCGCTGCACAGCGACGCCATGCCCGACGCGGTCGAGTGCCCGTTCTGCCAGGGCTCGGAGACCGAGCAGTTCTCCGCCTTCGGGAGTGCCCTGTCGGTGAGCCAGTACTACTGCCGCGACTGCCGGACCGTATTCGAGTGGATGAAACGGAAGCGGAATCCAAGGTTATCCGGATGACCGGAAGGAGTGCAGCGTGAGACGCATTGGTATCACGACGTTCGCGGCCGTGCTGGTGGCCCTCCTGTGGACTGCACCGGCCCAGGGCCAGCTTTCCCTCGGCGTAGCCGCGGGTGCCACCTCTTCGAGCATGGGCGGGGGCTTGATTTCGTCCACCGATTCCGACTGGGGTGTCCTGATGGGTGGTTACGGTCGATATCGCCTCCAGTCCAACCTCTCTTTTCAGTTCGAGGCCAACTGGGTGCAGAAGGGGGGTCGCGGGACCGTGCAGGACGAGGGTCGCATCGACTTCGACCTAGACTACGTCGAGCTTCCCTTCACAGCGCAGTTCGCGGTAGGACTGAGCCCGACCTGGGAGTGGAACCTGTACGGGGGCATCGCCCTCGCGTTCAAGACCGCGTGTGACGTGAGCACTGACTCGGGGGACAAGGCGGACTGCGAACAGGCGGCGCCCACCTGGGACTTCAGCAGCACGGAGTGGAGCGTCCCCTTCGGAACCAGCTTCTCATATCAGTTTGCCCGTTCAGCGCTTACAGCTGATATCCGCTATTCGTACGGCCTGTCTGCCGCGATCGACAATCTCGACCTGAAGAACCGGTCGTGGCAGTTCATCCTCCGGTGGGGTTTCGGGGTCTGACGACGGGTGGCCAGGAATCGCCGCAAGGAGAAGCCTGACGCGGCGGCGGAGTCCGACCCGTCCGTCGAGAGCCGCCCCGGACTTCCCGTCCGCATCTGGCGCTCGGTCTTCCGGACGCCGCTGACGCCGCGCACCGAGAGGGAACGGAAGCGCGTAGTCCTCAATCACCTGGTCCTGCACATGCGGCCGGTGCGGGTCCCGGAGCGCACCATCCCTTTCCGACACACCTTCGGTCTCGGGGGGATGGCGGCCACGCTGGTGGGGCTCCTCATCCTGACCGGCGTCCTCCTGATGTTCGTGTACGAGCCGTCGCCCGACCGGGCATACGGCTCGATCGAGGCGCTTCGCCGCGATGTTCGATTCGGCGGGCTCGTGCGAAACGTGCACCACTGGAGCGCCAACGTCCTGGTGTTCATCACGTTCCTTCACTTGCTCCGCACCTTCTTCACCGGCGCATTTCACGGGACCCGCCAGTTCAACTGGGTGATTGGCGTCCTGCTGCTTCTGGTGGTCCTGGCTGCGAACTTCACGGGCTATCTGCTCCCGTGGGACCAACTGTCGTTCTGGGCCATCACGATCGTGACCGGAATGCTTGGCTACGTGCCGTTGATCGGCGATGGGTTGATTCGACTTGCTCGGGGCGGCGCGGAGATCGGCGGCGCCACGCTGATCAACTTCTACACGTTTCACACGACGGTAATCCCGGTCACGATCGTAGGCCTGATGGCCTTTCACTTCTGGCGGGTCCGGAAGGCGGGAGGGGTCGTGATCCCGCGGCAGCCCGACGAAGATCCGGAGGGCAAGCCGGCGACTGTGCTCTTCGTGCCCTCCCTGCTGGCACGCGAATTCACAACCGGCCTGGCCCTGGTCGCGGCGGTGATGGTCCTGGCCGTGGCCTTCGATGCGGGTCTCGCCGAAGCCGCCAACCCCGGCATGAGCCCCAATCCGGCCAAGGCGCCCTGGTATTTCCTGGGCCTGCAGGAGCTGCTGCTTCATTTCCATCCGACGTGGGCCGTCGTGATCCTGCCGGGCCTGGTCCTGCTCGCTTTGCTGGCCATCCCCTATCTGAGGTACGACGAGCCGCTGGAAGGACGGTGGTTCGTCTCCGACACGGGGCGGACGCTGGCTGTGGCCGGCGCCCTCGCCGCGGTCGTGCTCACGCCTGTGTGGGTGCTGGTGGACGAGTACGTCACGGACTGGTCGGGATGGCTGGGCGGCCTCCCCCCGGGGCTCGCGGAGGGACTCGTCCCGGCCGTCGTGGCGCTCGGGCTCACCTGGGCCGTGGTGTGGCTCGCGGCCCGGCAATACGGGGGGAACAGGCAGGAGAAGCTGCAGGCGGCCTTCGCCTTCCTGGCCACGGCGCTCGTGATTCTCACGGCAGTGGGCGTGTGGTTCCGGGGCGAGGGCATGTCGCTGGCCTGGCCGTGGACATCTTGAGGAGGCTCGCGTGACGGTAGATCGGCGTGACGAGCGCCCCGAATCGGGCGAGCAGGCGGGCACCAGCCGGCGCTCGTTTCTCTCGCGTCTGTGGCTCGGTCTCGGGGGGTTGGCGGTGGCCGAGTACGTGTGGCTGACGGTCGAGTTCCTCAGGCCGCGGGCCGGGTCGAAGGAGGCGGCGGGCATCCTGGTGGCGGGGCCGATCGACCAGTTCGATCCCGGCTCCGTCACGGCCTTTCCCGCTGGCCGCTTCTACCTGACGCGTCTCGCGGATGGTGGTTTCCTGGCCGTGTCGCGGGAGTGCACGCACCTCGGGTGCACGGTGCCCTGGATGGCGGATGAGGGACGGTTCGTATGTCCGTGTCACTCGTCGGCGTACGACATCCGCGGCGACGTGCTGAGTCCGCCGGCGCCGAGGGCCCTCGACATCCACCCCGTACGCATCGAGAACGGAATCGTGAAGGTCGACACGGGCCGCACCCTCAAGCGGAGGTACTTCGAGGCATCGCAGGTGGCGCGCGCATGACGGGCGACCCGATGCGCCGTTGGAAGCTCGTCGGCGTCGCCGCCACCGCCGTGATAGTCCTCTCGCTGCCCGTGTACGCGGTGAAGGAAGGCCGTCAGCGCGCCGCGTGGGATGCTGCCGACCTGGCTCCCGCCTTCACGTTCGTGGGGCGCGATCGCTGCGCGGAGTGTCACGAGGAGGAGACCGATGCCTGGCGCGGCTCGGACCACGACAACGCCATGGCTCCGGCCGACTCGGCGAACGTGCGCGGCGATTTCAGCGGCGTGGAGTTCGAGCACCGCGGAATCACCAGCCGATTCACCACGCGCGACGGGCGCTACTTCGTGTACACCGAGGGTCCCGGAGGCGAGATGGGCGAGTTCGAGATCGCCTATACCTTCGGCTGGGAACCCCTGCAGCAGTACCTGATCGCTTTCCCGGGAGGGCGATACCAGGCGCTGAGCCTGGCGTGGAATACGGAGCGGGAAGAGTGGTTCCACCTTTACCCCGACCGCGACATCCCGGCCGACGACTGGCTTCACTGGACGCGGAGTGCCCAGACGTGGAACGGCATGTGCGCGGAGTGCCATTCCACGAATCTCCGCAAGGCGTTCGACCCGGAGACGGACTCGTTCTCGACGACGTGGTCGGAGATCGACGTGAGCTGCGAGGCATGCCACGGTCCGGGGTCGCGCCACGCGGAGTGGGCTGACCTGCCTCCGATGGCCCGACCGGAGGTGGCCGACTTCGACCTGGCGGTCCCGACGTCCGGGATCACTTCGCGGCAGCAGGTGGAGCTGTGCGCTCCGTGCCACTCGCGTCGCACCGAGCTCGGTGACTACGCGCACGGCAAGGCCGACCTGATGGACCACCTGATTCCGGCCCTGCTGGAAGAGAATCTGTACGAGGCGGACGGTCAGATCCAGGACGAGGTGTACGTGTGGGGGTCGTTTGTGCAGAGCAAGATGTATCGGAACGACGTGCGGTGCTCGGACTGCCACGACGCGCACAGCCTCGAGCTCAAGTACGAGGACAACGAGCTTTGCGCGCAGTGTCACCGGGCTGACACGTACGACGTGTTCGAGCATCATTTCCACGAAAATCTGACCGAAGCGGGCGAGCCGAACGAAGGCACGCTGTGCGTGAAGTGCCACATGCCCGAGCGTCCGTACATGGTGGTGGACTGGAGGGCCGACCACAGCCTGCGGGTCCCGCGCCCCGACCTGACGCTCGAGATTGGAACACCCAACGCGTGCGCGGCCGCCGGATGCCACGAGGACGAGACCGATCAGTGGTCTGCTGACTACTACACCGAGTGGTATGGCAAGGCCAAGCGGTCTCACTACGGGACGACACTGGCCGCTGGCCGCGACGGTGCACCGGGCGCGGGTGCCGAGTTGATCCGGCTGGCCGGCGACCCTCTGTATCCGACGCTGGTGCGGGCCACGGCTCTCGGCTTGCTGCAGAGGTATCCCGGCCCCGAATCCACGCGAGCCATCAACGCTGCCCTGCAGGACGAGGAAGCGCTGATCCGGTATACGGCCGCCACGGCCCTGAACGCGACGGACCCGGCGGAGCTGGCGGACCTGGTGGCGCCGCTTCTCTTCGATCCGACGAAAGCGGTGCGAGGCCAGGCTGCCGTGCGACTGGCCGCGGTGCCACGCGAGTTGCTGAAACCCTACCAGGTCGAGGCTCTCGACGAGGCCACGCTCGAGTACGAAGAGACGATGCGCTATTCGCTCGACTTCCCGTTCGCCGGGCACAACCTGGCCAACCTCTACGTGGCCCAAGGGGATGCGGTCCGGGCCGAGGAGTACTACCGGAAGGCGATCGAGATCGACGATCTCTTCATCCCGGCCAAGATGAACCTGGCGGTGCTCTACAACTCGCAGGGTCGGAACGAAGAGGCCGAGGACCTGCTGCGCGGGGTCCTGGATGACTATCCCGAGAATCACGATGCCGAGTACTCCCTCGCCCTCCTCCTGGTCGAGACGGAGCGGGCGGCGGAGGCGCTTCCGTGGCTGGAGCGGGCGGCGGACGGCATGCCGCAGCGCACCCGAATCCGCTACAACCTCGGACTTCTGCAGCAGCAGCTCGGGCAACTGACCGCGGCGGAGCGAAGCCTGCGGTCAGCCGTCGAGGCGATCGGGCAGGAATTGAAGACCGTCCTCGAACGGGCGATTGCGCAGGGCGGGGGCAATTGAGTGTGGGCGGGCTCGGCGAGGAGGTCAGGAAGAAGTTCACGAAGAAGGTGGCGTTCCCGCTCCTGAATCGACTGATAGGCGACCGGGGCGAGCACCTGTACCACTACTCAGCCGAGATGGACCGCCTGTTCCCTATCCGTACGTTCGACTGGCGAACGTACCGGTATCTGTCTTCCGGGATGCTCGACTCCGATCACTGGTGGCGTTCGCTGCGCACTCTGGACGTCGGCGGAGGCGCGATCCTGGACGTCGGCGCGAATACGGGCTATACGGCGGCCTGGTTCTCGACCATGGCCGATCGAGTGTACGCGTTTGAGCCGGATCCCGGCAACGTGGAGATCCTGCGCGAGCAGATCAGAATCCGGGGTCTTACGAACGTCGAGATATGGCAATGCGCCGTCAGCGATGCCCCGGGTTACGCCGAGCTGCATCTCAAGGAACACGGGGGGCACAACGCCCTCTCTGAGGTCGGTGCGTCCGAGACAAGGGGCACGATTCGTGTTCAGTGCATGACCGTAGACGACTTCATGCAGGACGAAGGTGTCGACACGGTCAGCCTGCTCAAGGTGGACGTCGAGGGGTTCGAGCCGGAAGTGCTACGCGGTGCGCGAGTCGGGCTGTCTTCGGGAGCGATCCAGAGGGTGCTCCTGGAATTCAGTCCTGAATTCTATCGTCGGCGCGGTATCGATGACCGGGCTCCGGTCACGATGCTGGCCGACCACGGTTTCGTTCTCTACCTCACGAACGGTGATCCGTTCGATCCGGACGATCCGCGAGCGAGCGACCAGTGCGATGTCCTGGCGTTTGCGCCGGGGGTTCCGGCCTGGAAGAGCTGATTCGGCCGTGTCTACGGCTCACCTCGTGTCAAACCATAGAGCCGGCGGCCTCCCTCGAAACCGCCGGCTCAGTGCGCTCGATTGCACCCGTCGCAAAGGGCGCGATGGCGTCATTCGCTCGTCGCGTCCTGTGGAACGCCGCCCGGCGACATGTGCTCGTTCAGGTAGCGGGTCATTTCGGTGAACAGGTGCATGGTCGTGTTGCCGGGTCCCTCGTAGATCCCGTGTGAACGGTTCGGGTACGAGAGCATCGTGAAGTGCTTGTTGTGCCTGATGAGCTCGTTCACCAGTGCTTCGAAGTTCTGGTAGTGCACATTGTCGTCGGCCGTGCCATGAACGAGGAGCAGGTTGCCTTCCAGGTTCCGGGCGTGCGTGATGGGAGCGCCGGCCTCGTAGTCCTCCGCTGCCTCGTCCGGGAGGCCCATGTACTTCTCGGTATAGATCGTGTCGTAGTACTTATGGTGCGACACGGCGGCTACGGCGATCGCCGTGCCGTACACGTCCGGATACTGGAACAGCAGGTTGAGCGCCATCTCTCCTCCTCCGCTCCACCCCCACGTTCCCACGCGCTCGGCGTCGATGTACGGACGGGAGACGATGACGCGAGCCGCAGCGCTGAGGTCAGCCACGTTCAGCTGACCTATGTTCCGATACAGGGCCTTCCGCCAATCCCGCCCCCGCGGGCCCGGTGTACCGCGGTTGTCCACGCTCGCCACGATGTAGCCCTGCTGGGTGAGCATCAGGTGCCACGGGTAGTACCTGTCCCACGAATCCTGCACGGTCTGACTCCACGGCTCGCTGTAGCCGTAAAGAAGGATTGGATACTTCTTCGACGGGTCGAAGTCGGGCGGGTACATCATCCAGGCGTCGAGAAGCGCATCGCCGATGTCCACCTGGAAGAACTCTACCTTGCCGCGATCCAGCGCGTCCACCGTGTTCCTGAGTTTCCCGTTGTCAACCAGCATCCGGATCACCCCGTGGTCGGGCAGCCGAATCAGTTCGGTTACGGTCGGGGAGCCGAAGCTCGAGTAGGTGTGAATCGCGAACCGGGCGTCGGGGGAGATATTGTATCCATGCGTTCCCGGCTTGCTTTCCGGGGTGAGCCTCTCGGCGTCCCCGCGCCCGTTGAGGCGCGCACGGTACAGGTAGCGCTGCGTTGCTGTCTCCGGCGAGGCGGTGAAATAGACCCAGCCACCGTCCTCGTCGATCCGCTGGATGCTGACGATCTCCCAATCATCCCCGTCGTCGGTGACGGCCCGGACCTTCTCGCCGTCTCGCGACACGCGGTACATGTGCCGCCACCCGGACCGCTCGCTCACCCACGTGAACTCCTCGTCGTCATCCAACCACTCCCAGTCGCTGACCGGATCGAGATAAGCCGGATCGGTCTCCGTGAGAATCGTCTGCGCCTCTCCGGTAGCGGCGTTGCACAACATTACCTGGTTCGTATTCTGATGCCGGTTCATGCGCTGCAGGACGATCTCGTCCGAATTGCCGGACCACTCCATCCGCGGGATGTAGTGATTCCTCGGATCGCCCTGCACGTCGCACCACGTGGTCTCTCCGCCGCCGGCCGGAATTACGCCTACCCGGGCGGCCGAGTTGGTGCCTCCGGCCTTGGGGTACTCGACCGGGATCGTGTACGAGTAGACGGAGTCCGTGTTGTTGATCATCAAGAAGTGGCGAACGCCCTCGGCGTCGAGCTGCCAATAGGCGATCGACGTTCCGTCCGGGCTCCAGCGCCAGCCGTCGGCCGGCAGCGGATACAGGAACTCCTCTTCGTAGACCCAGTCGAACGTCCCGTTGATCAGGGTCTCCGAACCATCATCCGTGAGGCGGACGACCTTGCCGGTCGCGATCTCCTCCACGAAGATGTCGTGCTCACTGACGTAGCCGACTCGCTCCCCTGCCGGATCGAATTTCGCGAACATGAGGCTGGATTCCGGCCGGTCGACGCCCAGTTGCCTGAGGTCGTAGCTCCCCAGGTCGAGGATCCAGTAGTCACCACGGGTGTTCTGGCGCCACACGCGCCGGGAGTTCGTGAAGATCAGAAGTTTCGTTCCGTCCGGCGACCACTGATAATCCTGGATCACCAGCGGGCGCTCGCGACCCTCCGGCATGAGCAGGGAGGCCGAGACGATGATCGTTCGTACCCCCGCTTCCGTCTCGTATCGGACGAGGTCACGGCCGTCGGTCACCGCCGTGGACGGCTCGAGCGTCGTGTAGAACGTGCCGTCCTCCAACCATCGGGGCTGCCGGAAGACATCCCCTCTGAAATCCCCTGTCTCGTGTATCCGCTCGAGGGTGACGGTTTCCGCGCTCGTGTCCTGGGCCACGACGACCGGGGCCACGCACAGAGAGAAGACGAAGAGTAAGCTCGCGCCCTGCCAGGCGTCTCGTATCAAGGGTCGCATCGGTTTTCCTCGTGAATTGCCGGGGTTACCCCGCCGCCTCTGGGCGTGGGGCACTGGGGTTGCCGCCACCGTGGCGACGCCCGGAGGGAAGCTATCGAATGGAGGCGGTTCGCGCGCTCGTCTCGAAAGTTCGCCGGACGACCGGGAGCGGAGACTCCTAGAGACCGAGCATCTTGAGAATGTCGTTGAGGAACGCGAATCCCATGAAGAAGATGACGACCGTTGCGCCGGCGAGGTTCGTGTACCGGATGAGGGCCGGGT
>JBDGXI010000123.1:0-6821 GCA_039584685.1 Gemmatimonadota bacterium
GAGCTGGTCAGCGAATCCGTCGGGTATGACGAAGGGCTGGCCACCGCGGTCGACGATGAACGCGCCCCGCTCCCGTGCCTCTTCGATCGCCATCAGGTCAGCCGCGCTCGGGCCGTGCCTGGGCGGCTCTACGAGGTCCTCGAAAATGCGAGGGGAACTCACGATCTTGGCCATCTCCGGGTTCGCGAGCGGCACTCGTATGACTTCGATGCGGAACAGGGCCGAGTTCGGGTCCTCATCCGGCGCCAGGTCCGAGCAGCCCGGAAGCTCCTCGGCCGGCCGCACCGGAGCGGAGCCGGAGACGTACACGTACACGTGGTCCGGGTCGTTCGGGTCCACCAGCAGGGAGTGGGTATGCGAGCCGCGGCACGTCTGCACGTTGGCTATGTACACCGGGTTCTCGATGTCGCTGATGTCGAAGATTCGAATGCCGCGCAGGCGATGCTCGCTGACCCGCTCCTGCACGCCCTCGGTCCCGCAGTCGAGGCGTCCACCCATGCCCTCGCCGGAGACGAAGAGGATGTCCCCGTACACCGAGACGTCGCTCTGCGATGCGGGGCACACGTACCCCTTCACCAGGGAAGGCTCGGCCGGATTCGAGATGTCCCATATCTGGAAGCCGTTGTAGTTGCCCTGGCGAGGTCCGAATTGCTGACCCCGACGAACGCCTCGGGCGGCGGCGTGGCCGACACGAGGCGGAGGTTCCAGATCGCCTCTTCCGCGTCCAGAAGGCCGGCGCCGAGGCCGACGCGAGGATCGTTGGCCTTCCACACCTGGGTTTCCTCCGTCGGCAGCTGCTTCAGGGGCTCGTTGGCCGAAGAGGGCGTGGTCAGATCCGGGTCGGCGGCGGGCGCCGTCGCGCCGGTCGTGCCCGACGAGGCACACGCGGTCACGCCCAGCCATGCGGCGGTCGCGAGAACGAGCCAGGCCGACCTGAGGTGCGCCGCGATCCGTCGGGATCCGGCGCGGGAAGAGAAGGGGGCTTCAGGACTCATCGGGCTTCCTTTTCGGGGGATCTGACAAGAGCTCTGCTTCACGGTGATCAACGGCCGTCGTCCGATTGTGTCGCGGCCATGCCGTCCAGCATCTGCTGCATGCGGTTGATTTCGGTGATCTGATCCACCTGCACGTCCGAGGCGAGCTTGAACACGGCCTCGTCCTGTCCCGTTCCGTCCACGGCGAACAGCTGGTCGACCATGGTGACGGCCCCGGTGTGATGGCCGATCATGAACGTCAGGAACAGGCGGTCGAACTCGGGCCCGAACGCGGCCGCGAGCTCTTCCAGCTGCTCCCGGGTCAGCATTCCGGGCATATGGTGCGCGTGCATGTCGTGTGCCTCGTGGTCCGCGTGGCCCATGTCGGCACCCGCCGCGGGAGCCTTCGTTTCGATCGTGAGATTCAGGCCGTCGATCCTCACCTGCGGCACCGGCTGGCCACGATCCTCGAGCCACCGCTGCATGAGGACGATCTCGTCTCGCTGGGCGTTGATGATGCGCGCGGCCAGGGTCTGCACGGACGGGCTGGCCCCGTGCGTGGGAGCCAACTCGGACATGATCAGGGCCTGCGCGTGGTGCGAGATCATGCCCGTGACGAACTCTACGTCCGTCTTCGTGAATCGCATGCGCGCGCTATCCTGGCGCGCCCGGTACAGGGCCTCGATCTCGGCGTTCGAGAGAGAGGCAGGCTGCGCGCCTGGCGCTGCGGCATCCTGGGCGTGCGCGGCTCCTGGACCGGGGCCGGCCAAACCGGCGAGGATCAGCAAGGCCGCCACCGTGCGGCGGGTTAGTAGTGCCGTCATTCGTCAAGCGCCTCGCATGTGTGTGTCGTGTCGCCGCCTCGGGCCGCGGATCAGGACCGAATACCTCGGCGGTCGCGCGAATGTTTCATCGCGACGGCCCAAGAAGGGCCGAGAAGCGGTGCGAGTCAACCGATGGACCGGCCTCGTCCGGGCCGACGGGCGGCTCGTCCGATCTTCTCCCCTGCCACCACCACAATACCGCCCCCGCGAGAAGGAACAGGATCCACTCGATCGGAAAGCGGTACCGCCGCTGCCAGGGAACCAGGTAGTAGATCAGCGGATAGGTGAGGAGCGGTATCAGGAGGGCCGCCGCTCGTGCCGCCGGAAGCTGGCGCAGGGCCATCACCGCTCCAATAGCCGCGAGGCCCGTCAGAACCGCGAACAGGAGAGCCATGGGCGGGTCGTCGAGGGGACCGAGCCAGAAGTAGCGGACGCGCTCCGCGGTGAGGCGTGTGAACTCCCCCGGATGCGCAGCGATCCAGTCTCTTGCCTCACGGCCGGACTCGCGCATGTAGGCGACTTCGCCCACCTCCTGGATCTTGATCGCATCCTCGCGGTGCGTGCGCGGGTGCCTCGGATAGTGGTCGAAATGAGGGTCGTCGATGTTCGCCGTCGCCCCCTCGTGGTTCCCCATGCGGAGCTCGAGTCCGAGGTTGCCGCGGACGAAGAACACCGCGTCGAATGCCGCGTAGTTCCGCACTCCCCACGGGATGCTGACAAGGAAGGCGCCGAGGAGCACGAGCCCGACGGAGCCCCATCTCGCGCGGTCCGATCGGCGCCACAACTCGAACGCCAGGTAGCCGAGGAGCACGACGAGAAACACCGGTTGCACATGGAACGAGACTCCGAACGCGGCTCCGAGGAGAAGGGAGCTGGTGTTGCTCGGCGCACCGTCAGGCCGGTCGGACGAGTCCCACCGCCGGACGATCGCCACCACGAGCAGGCCCATGAGCACCGCCGCCAGTGCTTCCCCGTGAGCCAGGAACTGAGGGAACAGTGCTCCCGCCAGCCCGCCCGTGAGTCCGGCCTTCCATCCGAGGCCGGTGCGCTCGCCGATCCACGGGAGGAGCCCCCAGATCGCCGACTGGAAGACCATCCGCAGCAGCCAGCCGACGAGCCCGGCCAGCATCGTGATCCCGAACACCTTGTAGATCAGCGCCAGCATGAGAGGCGGAAGCGGGGCCAGGTGGGCCGTAGGTCCGGTGGGCTCGATGTACGGATTGGCGAACTGTCCTTCGGTTGCCAGCGACATAGCGATCGCGTCGAGCTCCCAATCGGCGCTCGGGAGGAGCGTGCCTTCGGGGAGCAGGGTCAGGAAGAACAGGCGGACGCCGATAGCGACTACGAATACGAGGAGGCACGACCGCCAGGGAAAGCGAGAGCCCGTTCCGTCAGAAGTCAGTTTCATCGAGATGCCGCCCGCTTGCGAGGGGGGCGGGTGAGCGTCACACGCTCCGCATTATACCTTCGGGTGCGAGTTGGTGGCACCCTCCGAAAACGGCACCTGCACTTTCAGGAAGATATCTTCCTGAAACTGATGTTCGCCTTTTCGAGGCCCCCTCTCTCGCCCCTCTCGCCTTGCCTGCCGCCTGCCCGAGCGGCGATCTTCGGCGCATGTCAGACACTCCCTTGCATCAGTTGCTGTTCGCCGAGCTCAAGCGCCGGAACGTATTCCGCGTCATGGCCATGTACGGCGCGGTAGCGTTCGTCGTCCTCCAGGTGGCGGACATCGCATTTCCGGGCCTCGGTCTGCCCGAGTGGACCGTCACGCTGGTTCTCGCCCTCACTCTGCTCGGATTCCCGATCGCGGTCGTCCTCGCGTGGGCGCTCGAGATGACGCCGGAAGGCGTGAAGAAGACGGAGAAGGCGGCTCCCGAAGAGATCACCGAAATCGTCTCGCAGCCGCCGGCCCTGCGTTGGCCGGCCGGCCTCCTCGCGCTTCTCGGCCTGTGCGCGCTGTTGGCAGGGGCCTGGTGGGTGGGACGGAGCACCGCGCCCGTGGCCGATGCCTCCGCATCCGACACGTCCTCTGCGGCGGGCGACGTCGCCGAAGCGCAGAACGCCCGCGACGCCGAGGTCCTGCAAGCCGCCTACGCAGACCTGTCCGAGGACTCACGCCCGTCGATTGCCGTTCTGCCGTTCGCGGACATGAGCCCGGAAGGAGACCAGGAGTACTTCGCCGACGGGATGACCGAGGAGCTTCTGAACACGCTCGCGAAGATCCGTGCGCTCCGCGTAGCCGGGCGCACCTCGTCGTTCGCCTACAAGGGCCAGGAGAAGGACCTGCGCGAGATCGGCCGCGAGCTCGGCGTCCGGTACGTGGTGGAGGGGAGCGTCCGGAAGCAGGAGGACCGGCTGCGGATCACCGCGCAGCTGGTGGACGCGGGCGACAACTTCCACCTGTGGTCGGACTCGTACGACCGGACGATGGACGACGTGTTCGCGATCCAGGAAGAGATCGCCGGGGCGATCGCCGGCGAGTTGCAGGTGTCACTGGGGCTGGAAGAAGGCAGCGCCCTGACCGCGCCTATCGCGGACCTCGATGCCTACGAAATGTTCCTGACCGCCCGGGCGCGAATGCGCGAAAGGGGACCGGCTGTCCACGAGGCGGTGCGGCTGTTCGAGGCGGTGGTGGCCATCGACTCGACCTGGGCGCCCGCCTGGGCCGGCCTCGCGCAGGCGTACTCGCTCACCCCGTTCTACAACCCCGGCGCGGTCACCGAGGACATCGGGCCAGCGGCCTGGGGCCCGGCGCTCGAGGCAGCCGAACAGGCGGCGGTGCGGGCGCTCGCGCTCGACCCGCTCGTCGCAGGGGCGGAGGTAGCGCTCGGAAACGTGTTCCGAGACCGCTGGGAGTGGGACGAGGCGGAGGCCCACTACCTGCGGGCGCTGGAAATCGACCCCGATGACGTGGAGGCGCACCAGCAGTACGCCGAGATGCTGGCCGGGATCGGGCGTGAAGACGAGGCGCTGCGCAGCGCCCGGCGGGCCGTCGCGCTCGATCCAACGTCCGCGATCCGGCTCAACGCCCTGGGCTACATCCTGCAGCAAAACGACCGCCTGGAGGAATCGATCCCGGTACTCGAGCTCGCGATCGTGCATGGCGCCGAGTTCCCGATGCCGTACGAGAGTCTGAGCCGTGCCTATCGATCTCTGGGTGACCTTGAAGAGTCGGAGCGGTGGAATCGGCAGGAGTACATTCCGCGCCTCGGGTTCGACGCGGGAACCGAAGAGGCGTGGGACCGGCAGGCCGCTGCCCGCTACGAAGCGTTCCGTAACCGCGATGTCGAGGCCTACGACGCCTGTTGCGCAGGGCTTGACTTGCCCATCGACTACCTGGTTCTCGGAGATACGATCCGGGCCATCGAAGCGCTTCGGGACCGCTACCGGGATCGCCCCAGGTTCAACGCGAACTCACTGAATCCGATCTGGCGTCCCGAGTTCGATCCGGTGCGAGACGATCCTCGGTTCCAGAAGGTCTTCGACGAGATCCTCGAGCACGCGGGGCTCGAAGGCACCCAGCTCAGGCGGGCGCCGGCGGGCGAGTAGGTGGGCGAATTGGCCCCGATCCGCCCTACTCCACGACCCCCAGGTACCGGTCGTACCAGTCCAGCGACTCGGCGATCGCCAGGTTGGCCTCGTACGCGAGAACGAAGTGGTTGGAGTCGGTGATGATGATCTTCTTGTCCTCGTCCGGCGTGCCCAGGTTCTCGAAGAACGGCATGATCGACGTCTCGAGAGGGAAGAACGAGTCGTAGCGCCCGTTCAGCATCAGGGTCGGCACCGTGATGCGGGGCAGGAAGTTGAACGGGTCCGCCATCGGTTGCGTGGCCTGCATCTCGAGTCCGCCCACCACCAGGACGCTCGCCTCGATGCGAGGCTCGACCGCCGTCATGATCCCGCCGAGCACGCCGCCCCAGCTGACCCCGAAGTATCCCACCCGGTCCGCGTCGATATCGGGCCGCGTTTCTAGATAGTCGATCGAACGCCCCAGGTCCTGCGCCCAGGCGATCACGTGGTCCCGGTACAGGTTGCTCTCGTCCTGGATGTCGGACACGAGGTCGCTGCCCCGCTCGTAGGTGCCCTTGTAGATCGGATAGATGAGGGCCCGGCCGCTTCGCAGCAGGAAGTCGAGGAATCCGATGCTCAGGTCGTCATAGGATCGCTTGTAGATGTCGTTCGAGCCCGGAAAGAAGACGACCGGCTGGTACGGGGCCGCGGCGCCTTCGCCACGCGGCAGGAACACGAAGGCCGTGAGGCGCTCGCCTCCGTAGGCGGCATCCATCTCGATGCGCTCGCGGATGTACGTGGCCGTCGTGTCGGAGCTCAGCACCGTGGCGTTCAGAGGCGTGCGGTCGTAGGCGTACATCTGCCGGTACACGTCGAACACTTCGTCCGACACGGGCGTCTCGGCGTAGTAGTCGCGGAAGGCTTTCTCGATCGGGGCGCTCGCCGCCTCGACGTTCGTCGTGTCCGGGTACTGGACGAGACGAATGCCGTTCCCCGGCGAGCGGTCGAACGCCAGCGACGTGATGGCGTCGTTGAAGGCGTACTCCGGGTCATCCCACCCACCGCCCTGGTTGTAGCGGGACTCGCCGTAGGCGTTGCGAGTCCACTCGCGGACGTTGCCGGCCATGTCGTACACGCCGTCACGCGTCACGCCGGAGTACTGGCCGACCGGCGCCGGGCCCTGGCCATCGTAGTTGCTCAGTGGGACCACGTGATTGCTGCTGAACGGATCGGCCGCCGTGTACCAGTGATACACCGTGGGCAGGGCCTTCCCGACGAAGCAGGCATATGCTTCGGCCTCGTACCAGCTGACGCCGGTTACCGGGATGTCGTCCGCGCCCTCCGGGTAGGAACCGACTTCCCAGCCGCTCGGGCCGGGCCTCCCGGTCTGATCGACAAATCCCGCCACGGCCTCGTCGAACGAGAGCGTCTGGCCGTCCCGCACGAACTCGTGGGTCCAGCAAGCCGGGTCACCGTAGCCGCCCGCGTCCACGAAGGCCTTGTAGTCGCGGTT
>JBDGXI010000124.1:0-6320 GCA_039584685.1 Gemmatimonadota bacterium
CCGGGTGTGTCGGCGAGGTAACCGCCGCCGGGAAGGGGAATGAGCACCCCGGCCGAGGTGGTGTGCTTTCCCCGGCCTGAGCGATCGCCGACGGCACCCACACGGAGGTCCAGGTCCGGCATGATGGCGTTCAGAATGCTGGTCTTTCCCACGCCCGACGGGCCGGTGAACACGGTGATTCTCCCGGCCAGCCGCCCCCGCAAAACCTCCAGTCCCGCTCCGGTCTTTGCGCACGTGGGGAGCACCGGGTACCCGATCTCCGCGTAGGCCGCGAGCCCGGGCGGCACCTCGCCGTCCTCGAGAAGGTCGGTCTTGTTCAGGACGATCAGCGCCGGCAGGTCGTGCAGCTCGGCCACGGCGAGCAAGCGGTCGAGAAGCCTGACGTCGGCGTCCGGGCGGGCCACCGCGAACACCGCCGCCACCTGGTCCACGTTCGCCGCCAGCACCTGCTCGCGCCGCTTGGCCATCGAGTGGCGGGACAGGCGGCTCTCGCGAGGCAGGACCTCCGTTATGCGGCAGCTCTCGCTCTCGTCCTCCAGCCGCTCGATGCTGACGAGGTCTCCGATCGCCACGCGCTCGCCCACCTCACGCTTTGCCTTGCCGCGAAGCGAGCAGTCGAACGTTCCGGCGGGAGTGTGTACGCGATACACGCCGGCCGTGAACTGAAGCACACGGCCGGTGATCGGGTCAGGCACGGAGGAAGATCACGAGTCGGAGGTGTCCGATCCGACCAGCTCTTCCAGGCAATTCCACGCGAGCAGGGCGCACTTCACTCGCACCGGAAACTTCGCCACGCCGGCCAGGGCACGCAGGTCGCCGAGGTCGGTATCGGCGGCCGCGGCCGCATCTCCATGCAGCATGCGGGTAAACGTGTCCATGACCTGCAGGGCCTCGGGCACGGTTCGGCCCTTCAACACGCCGTCCATCATGGACGCCGAGGCCTGGCTGATCGAGCAGCCCTTGCCCTCGAAATGGACCGCCGCGATCCGATCGCCCTCGAGCCTCAGCATCAGGTCGATCACGTCTCCGCACAGCGGGTTGTTCAGGGTGAGCGTATGGGTGGCGTCCTCCAGCGGGCTCTTGTTCCTGGGTCGCCGGTAGTGGTCGAGAATGACCTGCTGGTAGAGGTCCTGCAGAGAGCTGAGCTCCAGTCCTTCGCTGCCGTGACCGGCCATATGTTCAAGTCACTCCGAACAGTTTCGCCGCGAGCCCCAGCGCACCGACCAGGGCGTCGATCTCAGAACGCGTATTGTAAAGGTAGATGCTGGCGCGGGCCGTCGCATCCACCCCCAGGTGCTCCATGAGCGGCTGGTTGCAGTGGTGGCCGGCCCGGATCGCCACGCCCTTCTGATCGAGGATCGTGGCCAGATCGTGTGCGTGGATGTCGGCGTAGCGGAACGAGATCACGCCTACCCGGCTCTCTCTCGGTCCATAGATCTCGAGATCGTCTACCGCGCCGAGGCGGTCCAGGGCGTAAGCCGTCAGGTCCGCCTCCCACGCATGGATCTTCTCCAGCCCGATCCGCTGCATGTAGCGAATCGCTTCGGCGAATCCCACGGCACCCGAGATGTTCGGAGTGCCCGCCTCGAACCGGTGCGGAGCGGCCGCCGAAGTGAATCCATCGAGCCGGACCTCGGAGATCATCTCGCCTCCGCCCTGCCACGGCGGCATCGAGTCCAGGAGTTCCTTTCGGCCCCACAGCGCCCCGATCCCGGTGGGAGCCAGCATCTTGTGCCCGCTGAACGCGTAGAAGTCGCAGCCGAGGGCCTGCATGTCGACCTGCATGTGAGGTGCCGCCTGTGCGCCGTCTACGAGGCACACGGCTCCCGCCTCGTGCGCCTTCCGCGCGATCTCCGCCACGGGATTCACGACGCCCAGAGTATTCGAGACGTGTGTCACCCCTACCAGGCAGGTGCGGTCCGAAAGCAGCCGGTCGTAGTCCTCCATCAGCAGTGAGCCGTCGGGTCGTACGTCTACGAATCGGATGTTCGCTCCGGCTCGATGTGCCAGGATCTGCCACGGAACCAGGTTGGAGTGGTGCTCCATCTTTGTGAGAAGGATCTCGTCGCCCTCGCCCAGGTGCGCGGCGCCCCACGTCCAGGCCACCAGGTTGATCGCTTCGGTGGTGCCTCGAACGAACACCACCTCGCCCGCGGACGCCGCCCCTATGTGTTCGGCTACGACCGCACGCGCTTCCTCGTACGCCTCGGTGGCCCGGATGCTCAGCTCGTGTGCCCCCCGATGAACGTTGGCGTGAATCTCCTGGTAGTAGGCGTCCACCGCCTGGATCACCGAGTACGGCTTCTGCGAGCTGGCGGCGTTGTCCAGGTAGACGAGCGGGTAGCCATGTACGAGGCGTCCGAGGATCGGGAAGTCGGCGCGAATTCGCTCGACATCGTAGTCGGACGGCGGTGCGGTGAGCGACACGGAGTCAGGTGTTTCCATGGGTGCGCCCCTGGCGCGGTTGTCGGCCGGGTTCCGCGGGCAGAACCGGCCGGATCTCAGCCGACCCGAACCTGGATCTCCTCGCCCTCCACCCGGGCCTCGTACGTTTTGACCGGCCTGACCGCCGGAAGGGCCCTCGGCGCTCCGGTCTCGAGGTCGAAGCGAGCTCCATGCAGGACGCAGGTGATCTGCTGGCCCACCAGCTCGCCTGACGAGAGAGGAAACTCTTCGTGCGTGCACTGATCGTGCAAGGCGAAGACCCGTTCACCCACGTGCGCAAGGACTATCTTCTGGCCCTCCAGCTCGACCTGGAGCATGGTGCCCGGGGGCACTTCATCCAGGCTGGCCACCGCACGAAACTCGCTCATCAGGCCTCGATCTTCGCTTCGATCGACTCCCGGATGCGAGCGCGCACACCCTCGCCGGGGACGCGCTCCAGGACCTCGTCGAAGAACCCGAAGACCAGCAGGCGCTCCGACTGTTCCCTGTCCAGACCGCGGCTCATCAGGTAGAAGAGCATCGTCTCGTCCACCTGGCCGACCGTGGCTCCGTGCGAGCAACGGACGTCATCGGCACCGATCTCCAGGTTGGGCAGGGCGACGGCGCTGGCGTCCTTGCTGAGCAGGAGGTTCCGGTTGGTCTGGTAGGCGTCCGTCAACTGCGCTCCCTCGGCCACCTTGATCAGGCCACGAAAGACGCTGCTCGACCGTGCCGCGAGGGCACCCTTGTACAGGAGGTCGCTGTGCGCGCTCGGGGCCTCGTGATGCTGCAGCGTGTGGTGATCGAAGTGCTGGTCCCGGTCGCCGAACCACAGAGCGAGCATCTCACTGCGCGCACCCTCGCCCTCCAGGTGGCTGGTCACATCCGCCCGGGCCAGGTCGGCCCCGAGGGTGACGTTGAAGCCGTTCAGGGTCGAGTCCTTGCCCGTGTTCGAGTGCTGCATGCTGAAGTGCTTCACGCCGCGGCCGTACTGCTGCACGGCCAGGTAACTGACCGACGCGCCCTCTGCTCCGAAGATCTCCACACCGTTCAGGCTCAGTGACCCGTCCTCGAGGTCGGGGGAAACGTATTCGTCGATGCAGGTCACGCGTGCGCCCGCCTCGGCGACGATGAGAGAGTGGGTCGAGACGATGCCTCCCTCCTCGTCGAGGTAGCGGAAGGTGTGCACCGGGTGCTCGATGTCGACGCCCTTCGGGACGTACAGGACGTACCCTCCGGACAGCAGCGCCGTGTGGAGACTCCACAGCTTGCGCTCCATTGGAGCCACGTCGCTCTGGAACAGGAAGCGCTCCAGGAGCTCCGGTCGCCTGTCGGCGATCTCCTCGAGAGGCGCGTAAGTCACTCCCCGCTCCTCCAGGGCCGGATCGAGCCGCAGGTGCTCCAGGCAACCGTTGTGGCGGACCATCACGCCCGAGCGCTCCCGGTCACTCTCCATCGCCTGGCGCACCGGCGCCGGCAGCTCCTCGATCGATACGCGCTCGCCCTCGCATGACACGGGAGTGAAGGATTCCGGGTCGAGCTCGGCGAGGTTCGTGTAGCGCCACTCTTCGCTCTTCCGCGTGGGCATCGGCGTTTCGACGTACGTCTTCCATCCCTCGCGGCGCAGCCGGCCGAGCAGAGAAGGCTCGTGGACGCCGCGCACGTAGGTCGCGAGCCCGCGGGCGATCGATTCGACGGCGGCGGGTTTCCTTGCGCCCTGCTTCATGTCGCTGGTCACCGTTCCTTCGGGCAACGTGGGTTCTCCTTGCTGCACAGGCGGCGCGACAGACGCGCCAGCCCCGGGATCTATCACCATGGACGACGCCGGCTCAGCCGACGCTGCCCTCCATTTCGAGCTCGATGAGTCGATTGAGTTCGATCGCGTACTCCAGCGGCAGCTCCTTTGCGATCGGCTCTATGAAGCCGCGCACGACCATGGTCATGGCTTCCTCCATGGACAGCCCACGGCTCATCAGGTAGAACAACTGCTCCTCGCCGACCTTTGAGACGGACGCCTCGTGACCGATCGACGAGAGGTTCTCGTCGATCTCGATGTAGGGGTACGTATCGGTACGCGAGGTCTCGTCCAGGAGAAGCGCGTCGCACTCCACGTTGGACCTGGCGCCCACCGCGCCGTCGTACACCTTGCACAGTCCACGATACGAAGAGCGTCCCGTTCCCTTGGATATCGACTTCGAGACGATCTGCGAGGTCGTGCGCGGGGCGGCGTGCACGACCTTGCCGCCGGTGTCCTGGTGCTGTCCGTCGCCGGCGTACGCGATCGAGAGGATCTCTCCGTGCGCGCCCTCGCCCACCAGGTAGCACGACGGGTACTTCATCGTGAGCTTGGATCCGAGGTTGCCATCCACCCACTCCATGTTCGCGTTCTCGTGCACCATCGCCCGCTGCGTGACGAGGTTGTACATGTTGTGCGACCAGTTCTGGATCGTGGTATAGCGGAAGCGCGCTCCGGGCTTCACGATGATCTCGATCACGCCAGAGTGGAACGAGTCGGTGGTATAACTGGGAGCCGTGCAGCCCTCGATGTAGTGAGCCTGGGCCTCGTCCTCGACGATGATCAGCGTGCGCTCGAACTGCCCCATCTGTTCCGAATTCACCCGGAAGTAGGCCTGGAGCGGGATGTCCACCTTCACGCCCTTCGGGATGTAAACGAACGACCCGCCGGACCACACCGCGGAGTTCAAAGCTGCATACTTGTTGTCCTGCGGTGGGACGATGGTGGCGAAGTGCTCCCGGAAGATCTCAGGGTAGAGCTTGAGGCCGTCCTCGATGGACTCGAAGATGATCCCCTGCTCGGTCCACTCCTCCTTGAGGGAGTGGTAGACCATCTCGGACTCGAACTGGGCTCCGACACCGGCGAGGATCTTCCGTTCGGCCTCGGGAATACCGAGTCGCTCGAACGTGGTCTTGATCTCGTCCGGGACGTCATCCCAGGACCGCTCCATGTGGTCCTGCGGCTTCAGGTAGTAGTAGATCTCGTCCAGGTCGAGGCTGGCGACGTCTCCACCCCAGTCGGGAAGCGGCTTGGAATAGAAGATCTCCAGGGCCTTGAGCCGGAACTCCAGCATCCACTCGGGTTCTTCCTTGTGCGCGGAAATCTGACGCACGACCTCTTCGCTCAGGCCCTTCTCCGCCTTGAAGACAGGCTTTTCATCGGTCACGAAGTGGTACTTGTGCTCGTCGACTTCGAGATCCGTGACGGCTTCATTTCGCGGCATATTCTAATCCTGCCTTTGCCTCTCGTTCACAGGGCGTCGACGGACGATCCGTCGCCGGCCCTCGCTTCAAGCGCCCGCCTTCAGCCTACCGTGGCCTTCTCAGGCTCCTCGTGCAGCCAGTCATAACCCATCTCTTCCAGCTGGTCCGCCAGCTCGGATCCCCCGGAGTGGGCGATCTGGCCGTTCAGCATGACGTGCACGTAGTCGGGGTGCAGGTAGTTCAGGATTCGCTTGTAGTGCGTGATCAACAGCACTCCCATGCCCCCGTCCGTGTCGCGGATTGTGTTGACGCCCTCTGAAACGATGCGGAGCGCGTCGATGTCGAGACCGCTGTCGGTTTCGTCCATCACCGCCATCCGGGGTTCGAGCATGGCGAGCTGCAGGATCTCGTTTCGCTTCTTCTCGCCGCCGGAGAATCCGTCGTTCACGTAGCGGGCGGCGAATGCCGGGTCCACTTTCAGCATCTCCAGCTTCTCGAGCAGGCGCCTCTGAAAGGCGAAGATGTCCATGTCCTCGCCTTCCTCGAGCCGGGCGACCATGGCGGTGCGCAGGAAGTTCGAGATGGAGACTCCGGGAATCTCGGCCGGGTACTGGAAAGCCATGAACAAGCCGGCCCTGCTGCGCTCGTCCGGTTCCATTTCCAGGACGCTCTCGCCT
>JBDGXI010000125.1:0-9796 GCA_039584685.1 Gemmatimonadota bacterium
GTTCCACGAAGATCTGGCCAGGAGACTCGCGCCCTACCTTCGTGAGAATCAGTTGCTGATCCTGGCCCCCGGCTACATGGGATCGGTCTATTTCCACCGCCACTGCCCGGAGCCGCCGCTGCTCTCTGAGGCCGAGTCCAATGCTCACGACGCCTTCGTTCACGAGCCGGGCTGCGTGAAGGTCATCTTCAGGAACGTGCGAAACTGCCTGTCGTACCTTCCCGCCGAGGCCACCGATCGGGGTCAGGCCATCGCATCCGAGCTCTTCGAAACCTATCGCGACACCCGCGAGAACATCGTGGCGACGGCCCTGCACAATCCGAACCTGACCGTGCACACGGTCGGGATGTACGCCATGAAACCGATGATGGACTACTGCGCGAAGTATCATCCCGACGAAGTGCCCGGTATGTACCGGGACGCGCTCGGCACCGATTTCGCTTGGGCGGTGCTCGATCTTCTAGACCGGGAGCGCATGGACGTCCTCGAAGCGTACGGCTGCGAGCGCATTCCCTACCTGGAGGCTTGCAGGTTCCGGAACGAGGAGGACCTATCGAAGGATGCCCGTGAGGTCTTCGAGGCGTACAAGGTGGTCACGCCCGGGGGGCCCGACACGTTCCACCACCGCTACATCACCGAGGATGTCCCCTACGGACTCGTCCTGATGAGCTCGTTGGGTCGGGCGATGGGCGTTCCCACGCCCACCTGCGACCACGTGGTTCGAGTGGCCGGCGCCGTCATGGGCCGCGACTACTTCTCCGAGGGCCGGACGCTGGAGAGGCTGGGCATCGAGCATCTCGGCCCGGAGGAGCTGCTCGCGTTCCTCGAGCGCGGCTAGCTGCCCGCGGCAGGCGAAGCGCCCGGTTCGCGGGGCGCTTGCACTGGGTTCTCTGAGATCCAAAGCGACTGCCAAACCTTTACCTGTCCCTTGGTCATGGGTGGGCGCTGTCACTGACGCTGACACTGCTCGGCACGGCCGATCGGGTTGAGGATCAACGCTGGAAGCACTCGTGCCCGTCGTCGTAGTACCGGCAAGACAGGCCCATGCGACCCAGAAGCAAGTCGAAGCGTGGGTCTTCGCGGAGGGGGGCGAAGGCCGGATCGGACGGTAGATAGAATACGTATCGTCTCGAATCGAACTCCTCCTCGAGCGACTCGAAGGCCCGGTCGAGATCGCCCATCCAAGCGTACACGGCTGCTTTCGCAGCTGGTTCGAGGTCCCCTTCACGGAGCACGGCCTGGGCTTGCTGCGGATCACCGGCCCTGGCGTGATAGTATGCTGTGAGTCCCATCCATCTGCCGACGGCCCACTCCCCATAGCGCTCCAGACTACGCTCCATCTGTGCCAAGGCCTCCCAGGCGTCGTCGAAGCGCTCGAGTTCCAGAAGAGCGAGCACCTCGATTTCGCTACACCTCCAGATGACATCAACGATTTCATCAAAGTCACCGCCATGAAGGCTGCGACGAGCTTCCCTCAGGGCTGCCTCGTAGTCTCCCCCGTGGAGCAAGCTCACGGGGTAGTTGATCGCCGGAAGCCAGTGCAGTCCTGACTCCGCGGCCCGGCGGACCGTAGATACTGCTGAATCGCGCCACCCGAGGTCCGTCAGTATGTGAGCTGCTTCGGCCAGTCGCTCGTCAGCATCAGGTGTATTCGGCTCCAGTCGCGCTGCCTCGACATACTCGTCGTGCGCCTTCAACCACTGGAAGTCAAACACCCAGTACTTGAGGGCGAGTGCCTCGTGAGCCTCTGCCAACGTGGAGTCCAGCTGGATGGCCCGCATCGCAGGCTCGGACACCAGCGGCCAGACGCTGTCCGAGGGAAGGACCCAGGCTCCCAGGAGCGCGTAGGTCTTCGCCAGCCCGGCCCATG
The DNA here is from genome assembly GCA_039584685.1 of Gemmatimonadota bacterium. Classification (GTDB taxonomy): domain Bacteria; phylum Gemmatimonadota; class Gemmatimonadetes; order Palauibacterales; family Palauibacteraceae; genus Benthicola. The sequence continues at coordinate 1,871 of JBDGXI010000125.1, forward strand.
CCTGTGCGTTTGACGGATCCAAATGGGTCGCGGAGTCGAACAGCGCCGCCGCCGCGATCCATCCGGGGCCTGGAGGCTCCGCTCCGCTCATCGCGGCGTCAAACTGTGCATCGGCTTCCAGGTAGAGCCGACGGGATTCCATGCTCTGTGCAGCGGTGGGACCGGGAGATTCAACGGCATCGTCAGTCTGATTCAGAGCCCTATACCCCGCAATCGCTCCGAACACGACGAGGCTGGCGGCCACCAGACCTGCGGCCAGGACTGCCCGGCGTCGGCGGCGAGGTCTCACTTGAGGCTCAGCCATGAGCCCCGGTGTCGAGCTCAAGTCCAGACCGGCCACGGGAGTCGCGTCCATCGTCGTTGCCATCAGGGCGTTTCCAAAGTCCTTCGCGGTCTCGAACCTGTCGGCCGGTACCCTGGCGAGAGCCCTGGCGATCACACTATCCAGGAGAGGCGGAACCGTATCGCGGAGAACGGGCAAGGGAGTCGGTGTCTGGCTGAGTCGCTTCGCCTGGATAGACTGAGGTGTCGCGCCCCCCAACGGCACTTCGCCTGCCAGCGTCTCGTACAGCACGACACCGAGTGAGTAGATGTCGGTGCGGCCATCGAGAGCCTCGTCCGCGGTCGCCTGCTCGGGACTCGAGTACAGCGGGGTGCCGACTCCGAGACCCGTCCGCGTTACACGTTCCTCCCTCGCTGCCGAGACGGCCCTCGCGATGCCGAAGTCCGCGAGCACCGCGTGGCCCTCGGACAGGAGGATGTTTCCCGGCTTGATATCCCGGTGGATGACACCCTGGCGGTGTGCGTAGTCCAGAGCGTCGGCTACCTCGACACCCACGCGCACAGTCTCTTCGATCGAGAGCTGCCTCTTCCGGTCCATCCTTTGCCGCAGGCTCTCGCCCTCTACGTACGGCATCACGTAGAAGAGAAGGCCGTCCGCTTCGCCGGAGTCGTGCACAGCCAGTATGTGGGGATGATTGAGGCGAGCGACCGTCCGGATCTCCTGGAGGAACCGCTCTGCACCTACGCTGGCCGACAGTTCGGGAAGTAGAACCTTGATCGCTACCTGGCGGTCGTGCTTCATGTCCTCGGCGAGGTACACGGTCGCCATGCCGCCGCGGCCGATCTCCCGATCGACGGCGTACCGGCCGGCAAGCGCAGACTTCAGACGTTCCAAGAGATCGAGCATCAGCTCTCCGGAGGAACGAGGGGTCCGATCAAGATAGAGGATAGAGGCTTAGAGCGCCCGTCACTGATCGTGATACTGAAGCGGTCGAAACACCGTCGGAGTGCAGTCGGCAACCTGCCCGGGCGTCAGGTGGGCGCGAGTCAGTCCCGCAACCCCATTCGCCTGGCCGTACGTGCACTCACACGCATACAGTTGCATTCAAACGCTTTTTCACGATTGCACGTTCGCTCACTTCCACTCGTTCCTCCTCATGTGGTTGCAGCTACGGCCGCAAATCACCGGCCAAGTCTTGACAGAGACGAGATGTGTGGCGTGAGTGGCACCTGGACTTGCTTCGACCTTGCGGCCACTGCGACGGCAAAGCGGTAAGCCGTGGGATTACCATGAAGAGCATGAAGTGAAGTATTGTCACCCCTGGCGATGAGGAGGAACCAATGCCGATGGTACTGATATCCCCAGAGTTCACGCAGGAGCAGTATGAGGAGACCATCCGGAAGTTGACGGGCGGCAAGAGTCGGGTGGGGTCTCCGGCCGACTGGCCCGCCGAAGGGCTGCTCGCGCACATCGCCGGCCAGGGAGAGAGCACGTTTCGCGTCGTCGACGTCTGGGAGTCCGAGGAGGCGCTCAACCGGTTCGCCGAGATCGTCGTCCCGATCCTTCGCGAGGTTGGTGTTGAGGGCGACCCGGAGGTCTACCCCGCACACACATACGTGTCGGTCTGAAGCGGCGCTCCGTCAGAACCCGACGAATCTGAAAACCGAGTCTAGCAGAGGGTCCGAAGCCACTCAGGCTCCGGACCCTCAGACTCGGCCCTCTTCACAAAGCTTGTCTCAATTCCCCGCCCGCTCCAACTTCAGCGCTCGTCACGGCCGTAGGGCCGTGCCATCCAAGGCAGCGAGCGTACCGCGATGAAGAGACTCATTCAGGAAGGCCACCGCCGGTCCCTTTGGCAGGTGCTGGGGATCTACCTCGTAGCGGGGTGGGTGGTTCTTCAGGTGGCCGACGTGCTGGCCCAGAACATGGGGTTGCCGGCCTGGGTCTTTCCGTTCGCCGTCCTGCTGCTGGTCATCGGCTTGCCGGTCGTTCTCGCGACGGCGTTCATTCAGAATCGCCACGCCGGGCCGGAGTCGTCCGAATCCTCGCGCCCGGGACAGCCCGAGGAAGACCTCGGCGAGCCGGCAGCACAGGCGTTCTTCCTGTTCACCTGGCGGAATTCGATCCTCGGCGGAGTGCTGGCGTTTTCCCTTCTCTTCGGCTTCGCCGGCCTCTACGTCGTCATCAAGGACCGTGGAGAGAGCTTCGCGCCCGCCGCGGCCGTGGCGACCGAGGCCGGTGAGGGCATCGCGATCGTCCCGTTCACCGTTCGCGGGGAAGGCCTCGAGGTCTGGCGCGAGGGCATGATGGACGTGTTCACGGCGAGCCTCGACGACGTGGGCGGCTATCGGACGATCAGCAGCCGCACGGTCATGGCTCGGTGGGAGGAAGCCGTTCCCGAGGACGGCAATGCCGACCTGGCGACGGCTCGGGACGTGGCCCGTCGCTCGGGCGCCAAGTACGTGATGACAGGGAGCGCCGTGGCGCTGGGCGAGAACGTACGACTCGCGGCAGACATCTACGATGTCGAGACCGGCCAGGAGATCGGCGCCAGCCAGGTCGAGGGGCCCGCGGACAGCGTGCTCGTCATGGTGGACGAGCTGGGCGTGGAAGTCATGCAGGCCCTGATGCGCAGTGCGGGCGCCCAGGGGCTGAGCATCCGGCAGACCCAAGCCATCGTCACCGCTTCTCTCCCCGCGCTTCGCGCGTATCTCAGAGCCGAGGCCCTGTATCGCAACGCGCGGTTCGAGAGGGCCATCGAGGCATACGAAGAGGCTCTCGAGCTGGACCCGGAGATGTCCCTGGCGCACGCCCGGGTCGCGGACGCGTACGGCTGGATCGAGAACATCGCCAGCGACAAGGCTGCCGAACACTTCGAGTACGCCCTGGCCCACCTGGAGCGCCTTCCGCCGCGCGAGCGCACCCTCGTGCAGGCCAACGCGGCCGTGCTCGCCGGCGACCTGGAGGGCGTCGATCCGCTTCGCGCCGCGACGAGGAAGTACCCCGACGATCCCGAGGCATGGTTCCTTCTCGGCGAGTTCTACACCCACTACGGCGGGAACCTCCTCCTCGAGATGGAGGACGCCCGGCGCGCGTTCGACCGGGCGATCGAGCTCGATCCCTCCTTTGCCCCCTACTATCTGCACGCCGTCGAGATGGCCATCATCCAGCGAGATACGGCGCGCGTAGAGGAGCTGCTCGAGGCCCTGGAGCCTCTGCAGGCACGTCGGACCCCGGCGCTTCTGCTCTCCCGGGATCTGATCCTGGGGGATTCGATGGCCCAGGCCCGCGCTACCGCAGCCCTGGACACCGTGGACGATGCCGTGCTCCACGACCTCTACCCCGATATGTGGCAGACCTCGGGGCGCCCCGTGGCGATGATGGCGGTATTCGATGAGCTCAGCCGTCGGCGCGATCCGGCGGGCAATCTGAAGACCTGGCTGCACTTCATGGCCGGGCAGCCCTCGGCCGTCGAGGGCGAGGTTCACCCCTGGATGGAAGCCGGGATCCTGGACGTGATGTTCCGGCCCATGCCGGACGAGGTCTTCGCCGGCCACCCCTGGGATGGCTGCGGACTCCAGCTCGGGCCCGGTGGGATCCACTGCGCGGCTGCGCTGGGCGAGGCTTTCGTCCGCTCCGATGAGCGTGAGAGCCTTGACAGTCTCGTTGCTGCGTACCTCCCCCAGATGAAGGATGAGATGCAGCGAGTGGGGGCGAGTCGCTACCAGTGGCAGATCGACCTGCTCGCCGAAGCCATCCAGGCCTATTCGATCTCGACCGCGAACCGGACGTCAGCGATCGAGCGACTCGAGGAGCTGCAAGGAACGGGTGGGGTCGCCGACTACTGGATTCGCTCCTGGCTGGCAAAGCTATACGAGGCGGAGGACAACGTGGAGGAGACGATTCGATACCTCGAATCGCTCCGGTACACGTTCCGGGATTCCTACGTCAACTACCGGCTTGGACAGCTGTACGAGCAAACCGGTCAGCCGGTGCGTGCTCGCGCTGCGTACATCCGCTTCCTGCAGGCGTGGGAAGAGGCCGAGCCCGATCTTCCTCAGGACGACGAGGCCCGGGCGGCGCTGGAGACTCTCCTGGAAGGCTGATCGTGAGCTCGTACGGATTGACGCCCGCTTGACTCTGCCCCGATAAGCTCGCGGTGAACCCTCCCGCAACCGGAGGTGAACCGTGCGCTTCCCAGCACTAATGACTGCGGGCCTGCTGGCCCTTGCCTGCGACGGGCCCAAATTCACGATGTGCCCAGCTGACGATCCCCCACCCCCCAGGTTGCCTGCCAGCTTCAGTATTCGCTTCGAGGTAACCGTGAAGGGACCGCCCGTGTGAGCCGCCCCCCATGTTTAGCGACCCGGCGTGAACCGGCGTTGTTGCATCGCTATGCCATGTAGTACTCCCAAGCGATCCGGTCGGGGTCCTTGAAGGCTACGTAACGCTTTCCGAGAGTCTCGTCGAGCCTCACGCCGGTGTTCTCGATGCCGGCCTCCGAGAGAGCCTTGGCAACTCGCTCAAGCTCGGCCTCTTCCTCACAAGCAATGGCTACGTGATCCAGACCTACGCGAAAAGGGTTGAACACGTCTCCGGGCGGTGTGCCCTCCGCAGGTCCTTGGATCCCGACCGCCGTGCTGCCGGCCAAAAATATGAGAAGGCCCGGCTGCTTTAGAGCAATGGGGAAGCCAAGCGTCTCCGTATAGAAGAGCGCGGAACGGTCGAAGTCGGAGACACGCAGTGCCAAGTGGTGCACGCCAGGTGTCTTCAAGTTGATGCCCATGGCTAGACCCCTATTCCGTAGTGACGAGGGAACTGCTACCAAGAGGGGGGGGCTGGTAAACCTGCCGAAAGACAACTCGCATGGGAGACGCCTCATGATGCGTTGCGGATCCCTAATCAGTCAACTGTTGCGGAGCCGCGTTTGTCCCGCCCGCCGCCGTGCGAGCAGCCCGGATGGTAGGGCTTCACAACTTGGTCTGATGTCGGGCGGAGAGGTTCAAGCAGGAGGCAGTGGAGTTGCTGGAGAGACACGGATACCCTGGTGCGCTCATACCAGCAGCTTGACGAGACGACCCAGATCGATGTCGCCCTGAATGCACCGAAACTGTACTCGGGCGAGGTTTCTTGCCCAAACGCTACCCCAGATGAAGAGAAGCAGCGACCAGGCCGACCGCTGCATTTCAAAGTAGTATAGCAAGTTGTTCTAATCGGGGCGGCGAGATTTGCTGTCGCCTCTCAGACGGTCGCCGGAGGCGAAGTACTCGCGACCTCCTGCTGTCGAGCGCATGCGAGACCTTCGAGCGAGCAGTTCTCGCGAGACTACCCCATTCGCGTGGCGGTGCGTGCACTCACCTGCATACACTTGCATTCACGCGCATTTCGGTGATTTCACTTGCGTACAGTTGCGCTCATTTCTCCTCATTTCGTTACAGCTACGGTTACAGTTCTGGACGGGCAATATCACGCTTCTGCCGGTTGATGCAGCGCCCACCACCCTCGCGCCCTTTCCTCAGTCCACTCAGTATTCAACTCGACCGTACCCAGCCGATGTGCCAACTCCCGAGCTGTCTGCGGCCGCTCGGCCGGGTCTTTGGAGAGGCATGCCAGAATGATCTCATCGAGGGCCGCCGGGATGGCCAGTTCAGTTCGGGTCGAGGGCGGGACGGGAGTGGTCTGGACGTGGTGCACGAGAAGCGCGACGGGCGTGTCGGCGGTGAACACCTGCTGCGCGGTCAGGAGCCAATACGCCAGGCAGCCCGTGGCGTAGATGTCGCATCGCCCATCGAGGTCCATGGTTCCCAAAGCTTGCTCGGGGGCCACGAAGGCGGGGGTGCCCTGTGTGGCATTCGCGTCTGTGAGACCGCGGTCGCCAGCCTCTCGCTCGGATTCCTTTACGATTCCGAAGTCCAGGACCTTCACGAAGTCCAGCTCCTCACCGTAGCGACAGACAAACACGTTGGCCGGTTTGACATCCCGGTGAACCAATCCGCGGGAGTGAGCTTCGGAAAGAGAGTGGCACACCTGGCTGAGAAGGTGAATAGCTCGCTCGGCGGGGACTGGACCGAACCGCCGCACCAGGGTGTCTGCGTCGAGTCCGTCGAGCAGCTCCATAGCGATGTAGAAGGCCCCGTTGTCGGCGGTACCGAAATCGAATAGCTCGACTGTGTGGGGCGAGCGGAGACTGGCGATCGCCTGAGCCTCACGCTCGAATCGCTGCACCGCGTCTGTCGCGATCTTCTGGTCGGTGCCTCCGGTCACATCTTGCTTGATAAGCTTGATGGCAGCGGGCCGGGCCAGCATTCGGTGTCGGGCGCGCCATACTTCGCCCATACCGCCCTGGCCCAGCAATTCTTCCAACTGATAACTCCCTGCTCTGCGCGCGGCAGTCACCTCGCGACCCAGCCCGTAGACAACCCTGGCACTGACGTACGCGAACGCGATCGCGAACGCGGAGGACATCACTGCAGTCCGATAACTGTTCGGATCGGCAACGACTCTCCCCGATACGTCAAGCAGCACCAGAACGATGGGCACGGTGGACCCGGCTGCGATCGCTCCCACAAGCATCTTTCGGGGCGGTCCCGGAAGAAGCACCGGGAAGAGGATGACGACCACCGGAACCCATGTCAGGTTTGGAAGGAATCCGGTCTCGAGATAGTGCCCCCACAAGGTGGCGATCGCGATAATGAAGCACACCAGGATCTCGTACACCAGTCCCAGCGCGAGCAGGCGTGACGGTGATACCCGGCGGCTGCCCGCTGCCCACCACAGAACCAGGGAGGCAGCGACTCCGATGACATTACCGATGAGAAGGGCCCCGCGTTCGACCAGCACCGCCAAGACTGATCCATCGTTCAGTAACAGCGAGATCGCCGTCCCTACGGCAAAGACCAGATCTGAGGCGAACGCCGCGAGAAGAAGCAGGGCCAGAATTCGAATCCGTTTACGGACCTGCTCCACGAGGTCTGGAGGAAGTGCCAACGAGATTGAGGAATCCGTCGGGCCTTCAGCGACGTGGAAGAGAGTGGCGCGCTCGGGCATGTGAATCGCTTGTGACTCCTAATGGACGTCCGAATTCTCTCGAATCATCATCGCCTGCGACGAGCTTACTGGGTCGGGTCCGCGTCCCGAAAGCTGCCTCGGTAGGATCTGTGCGTCCAGTATACTTGGGTTGTTTGGTCGGTTGCAGGCGTCACGGTCGTGGTCCGCCGCCTCAATGCCTTGAACACCACGGCCATGCCGCCACGGCCAATCTCGGACTCAACCGGGTAGCGGTCTGCGAGTGCAGCTTGTAGACGTTCCAGGAGGTCGATCATGCGTGTCTCTCACGCAACGAGGGAGGTATCTGCAATATAGGTGACGGGAGATTCAGGTGCCCGCCGTAGCCCATCTGCTTGGATAGCCGATTCGGTGCGCTGATACGCGCTGATGGGCGCTGGTTTCTGTGGGTCTGAGGGTCGGTTGCGCTGGTGGGCAGCAGCCAGCAGCAGTGGGCGCTGTCACTGACGCTGACACTGTTGGTGGACGAGCCGCCGCAGGATTAGGCAGATCCGGTAACGCCCCGGGCGGGTCTCGCCTTGACTGGCTCTCGATGCCCGTCCGACTATCATCTGCGAGGCAAGGCAGTTCACGATAGG
>JBDGXI010000126.1:0-6272 GCA_039584685.1 Gemmatimonadota bacterium
CCACGAGTCGAAATGGGCCGACAGGACCACGTACTCGTCCGGGAGCTCGGTGCCCCGAATCTCGCCGATCACGTTCGCGACCGGCACGTCGTCCATCATGGTGCTCTCGGCCACGACCCGGAGCTTCGGTCCCTGGTCTTTCGCTGCGAGCCGCCACACCAGGCCGTAGTCCTCGCAGCTCAGGTCCACCGCCGGGATCGTGCTCGTGGCCGCCCCGAACCGCGTGTTGAGGGCGAACAAGCGCTGCGATCCCCAACCGCCGCTCCAGTCGGACCACAGAACGCCGAGAGCGCCGGCGCTCTCGATCGCTGCGATCATCTCCGCCGGCTCATAGCCCGGGGCCTCTACCCGCTGGCTCCATGCGGCCCGGGCCTTGAGGCTGTCCTCCCTCACTGCTTCGACCTGCTCGTCTGTCCCATACTTCTCGTAGCTGGACAGAGGGCGGCACGACGGCTGCGGTATGGCGAGAGCCACGAAGTTCCCTTCCACCGTGGGCAACCAGGCGTCGAATCCCGCCGCGTCCTCGACCTTCGGGAATGTCACTACGCCGCCTTCGACAGTCCCGTCGGTGCCCGGGCTCCACGCCATCAGCATGGCATCGAGAGTGCGCACACGCGGCTCGAGGAGATCGACGTGCGTCACACCGCGCTCCCAACCCTTCCAGGTGCCGTAGACCTCGATCCGGGCCTCCGCGCCCCAGCCCGACAGCATGGCCTGCGCCCACTGGTTGGCCCTGTCCACAGCCGGAGTACCGGTGAGCCGGGGACCGATCGAATCCAGCATGGCCTGACCGATCGACCAGGCCTGCGAGTTCGCCATTCCCTCGTTCCAGATCGCCTGGATCACCGCGTCGTCCGTCGGGAAGTTCTGCGCTGCCAGTGGCCCTGCGCCCAGCAGCGCTGCGGCGAGGCCCAGAACCGCGCTCGTCCTGATGCTCATTATGGTCTCCACTTGCGTGGCCGTTTCTCAGAATCCCGGGTGCGGGGCCTTTCGGCCAGCCGCCTCCCGACTCAAGGAGGTGGAGAATAGGCCGCGTGGGACGGCGAGTCCAGTAAGTCGTGGGCATCTCGTGAATGGCGTTCCCACTCGCATCTGAATGCCGGGAATCGCTAGGTTTGTCCGCGCCACACCGAGACACGTACTCCCGGCGCCCGGCAGCGCCGTGAACCCGTTCATACAGGTCCGAGAATGCTCACGTTTCGAAGGCATCTCATCCCGTGGCTGCCCCTGTTCGCGTTCCTCGTCTCCTGCTCGTCCCCTCCCGAGCATCAGCTGGTGCTGAAGGGGGGCACGATCTATGACGGATCGGGAGGTGCTCCGTACGTCGGCGACCTGGCGATCGACGGGGACACGATCTCGGCGGTTCTCGCCTACGCGGGGGGCGGAGAAGAGGACGGACTTCGTGGAATTCTGGAGATCGATGTTTCGGGAAAGGCCGTGTCCCCGGGCTTCATCAACATGCTCTCCTGGGCCAACGAGTCGCTTCTCGAGGACGGGCGCGGCGAGAGCGATCTGGTGCAGGGCGTGACGCTCGTCGTGATGGGCGAAGGCTGGTCGATGGGCCCGCTGAACAACGCGATGAAGGCCGAGATGCTCGAGGACCAGGGCGACATCGCGTTCGATGTGGAGTGGACCTCCCTGGACGGTTACCTGCAACACCTGGTCGAACGCGGTGTCTCGCCGAACGTCGCTTCGTTCGTCGGTGCCACGACGGTGAGAATCCACGAGCTGAGCTACGAGGACCGCGCGCCGAGTGTGGAGGAGCTGGAGAGGATGAAGGGCCTGGTGCGCACCGCCATGCAGGAAGGGGCGCTCGGCCTGGCCTCGTCGCTCATCTATGCTCCCGCGTTCTACGCCGATACCGAGGAATTGATCGCACTGGCGGCGGCGGCCGGCGAATATGGCGGCATGTACATCTCGCACATTCGGAGTGAAGGAAACTCGATCTTCGAAGCGGTGGACGAGTTGATCGGGATCGCACGCGAGGCGGGCGTCGCGGCCGAGATCTACCATCTGAAGGCGGCGGGTGCGAGCAACTGGCCGAAGCTGGACGGAGTCATCGACAGAGTCGAGGCGGCCCGGGCCGAGGGTCTGAGGATCACGGCGGACATGTACACGTATACGGCCGGGGCGACCGGGCTCGACGCCGCGATGCCTCCATGGGTGCAGGAAGGAGGCGACCAGGCGTGGATCGCCAGGCTCGAGGATCCGGCGATCCGCCGCCAGGTGACCCGCGAGATGCGCACCCCGACCGACGAGTGGGAGAGCCTGTACCTGGCCGCCGGCTCGGCGGACAACGTCATCCTGGTGGGATTCCGGACGGATGAGCTGAAGCCGCTGACCGGAAAGACGCTGGCCCAGGTCGCGGAGGAACGCGGGGTCACGCCGGAGGACGCGGCCATCGACCTGTTGATCGCTAACGGCGCGGACGTGAACACGGTGTATTTTCTCATGTCCGAGGAAAACGTGAAGAAGAAGATCGCGTTGCCGTGGATCAGCTTCGGTTCGGATGCGGAGGCCCTGTCCCCGTCCGGCGTATTCCTGGAATCCAATCCACACCCGCGGGCATACGGCAATTTCGCCCGCCTGCTCGGCCGCTACGTGCGCGACGAGGGCGTGATCCCGCTCGAAGAGGCCGTGCGCAAGCTCACGACCCAGCCGGCCGCCCACCTGGGCGTCCAGGGGCGCGGAGCCCTGACTCCGGGCTACTTCGCGGACGTAGTGGTGTTCGACCCCGCGGCCGTGCAGGACCGGGCCACGTTCGCGGAGCCGCACCAGCTGGCCGAGGGCGTGGTCCACGTGTTCGTCAACGGGACGCACACGGTGCGCGACGGGGCGCACACCGGCGCACTGGCCGGTCGCGTGGTGCGGGGGCCTGGATGGACCGGCGACTGATCCCTTCGGCCGCGGAAGAGATGTTCGGCTCCGATCTGGAGCGGGAGCCGGAGTTCGCTGCCCGCCTCGACGCGGAGGATCCAGTGGCCGGATTCCGCGCTCGTTTCGATCTTCCGCTGTCAGGAGGCGACACGGCCGTGTACCTGGCCGGCAACTCCCTCGGTCCGCTTCCGACGGCGGCACGTGAGGCCCTGGAGCGGGAAACGAGCCGCTGGGCCACCCTGGGCGTCGATGGCTGGTTCGATGGGGCGTCGCCGTGGTACGGATTGGATGAGCGGTTCCTGGGGTCCGTCGCCGGGCTCGTCGGCGCACAGGCGCACGAGGTGGCGGTCATGAACGGTCTCACGGTGAATCTCCACCTGCTCCTCGCCAGTTTCTTCCGTCCCGAAGGATCGCGCCGCTCCATCCTCATCGAAAGTCCCTGTTTCCCGAGCGACCGCTTCGCCGTAGAGACCCATCTGAGGTGGCGCGGACTGGATCCGGCCTCGAACCTCATCGAAGTCGGACCTCGCGAGGAAGGCGGACCGATCGAGGAGGAAGACATCGAGGCGGCGCTCGCCGCGCGGGGCGAGGAGGTCGCGCTGGTGCTCCTGGGAGGCGTGAACTTCCTGACGGGTCAGCGACTCGACCTGCCCAGGATCGTACGCGCCGCCAGGCGTTGCGGGGCGCTCGTCGGCTTCGACCTGGCGCACGCGGCGGGCAACGTGCCACTGAACCTGCACGAGTGGGACGTGGACTTCGCCGCCTGGTGTCACTACAAGTACGTCAACGCGGGGCCGGGAGCCCCGGCCGGCATCTTCGTCCACCAGCGCCACGCCACCGACCGCGGAATCGAGCGGCTCGGCGGCTGGTGGGGCAACGACCCGGCCACCCGGTTCCGCATGCAGCTCGACCCCGATTTCGTGCCCCGACCGGACGCCGCCGGATGGCAGCTCAGCTCTCCGCCCGTGTTGGCCCTGGCCCCCCTGGGTCCGGCGCTCGCTCTGTTCGACGAAGCCGGGCTCGACCGACTGCGGGCCAAGTCGCTCCGGCTGACCGCCTACCTCGAGTGGCTTCTCGTCACCGGGCTGGAAGGGGCGATCGAGATCCTGACTCCGCCGAGTCCGGACCGGCGCGGCGCGCAGCTATCCGTGCGCCTTCCGGGGCGTGCGGAGCGAGTGCAAGCGCGGCTGCAGGGGGCCGGCGTGGTGGCCGACTTCCGGCAACCGGACGTCCTGCGCCTGGCCCCCGCGCCCCTGTTCAACACGTACCGGGAGATGTGGCGAACGGCCGAGGTCTTTCGTGAGGCCGTGCGGGAGGAATCGTGAGTCGGCGCGCGAGCGGCCTGTGGGACATCAGCCCGCGACTGGGACCCGACACCGCCGTGTTTCCCGGCGACACGCCCCTGGAGCGGGAGACCGTGCTCGATCTGGCGCGGGGCGACGCCGTCACCCTGTCCTCGCTCAGATCCACTTGCCACCTGGGGGCGCACGTCGACGCGCCGAGTCACTACGACCGGAACGGCGCCTCGATAGGCGAGCGGCCGCTGGAGCCGTTTGTCGGGCGGTGCCGGGTGGTCCGCGTGTCCGTGCCGGCCGGGAGCCAAGTGAGCACGGCCATGGTTCGCGAGGCCCTGTCCGGCGGGCCGGAGGCCCCTCTGGATGGCCGTCCCGATGAGGAGCGCATGCTGATCGCGACCGGGACGTATCCTGATCCCACCGAGTTTCGGACCGACTTCGCGGCCCTGGCGCCGGACCTGGTGGACTGGATGGCCAGGGCCGGCGTGCGACTGGTGGGAATCGACACCCCGAGTATCGATCCGGCGGATTCGAAACAGCTGCCCGCCCACCAGGCGGTGTGCAGGCACGACATGAACGTCCTGGAGGGCGTCGTACTGGACGGAGTCCCCGCGGGCGTGTACGAGCTGATCGCCCTGCCGCTACGCCTCACGGAGTTCGACGGAAGCCCCGTGCGAGCCGTCTTGCGCAGTCTGCAGATCTGAGGCGCGATTCCGCCTACTGGGCCGCCGTCCGACCTCCGTCCACCGGCAGGTTGACCCCCGTCACGTAGGACGCGGCGGGGGAGGCGAGAAACCCGACGACGGCCGCGATCTCGGAGGGATCGGCCAGGCGACGAAGCGGAATTCCCGCTTGCCACCCCGCCTCTACCTGCTCGACCGACGAGCCGCGCGACTCGGCCATCGATTCGGCCAGCTCCTCGAGGCGCGCCGTGGCCGTGTATCCCGGGAGCACGCTGTTCACCGTCACCCCCAGCGGCCCGAGCTCGTGAGCCAGCGTGCGGGCCCAGTTCGCGACGGCGGCCCGCGTGGTGTTGGACACGCCCAGTCCCGGGATCGGAGCGATCACGGAGATGCTGACGATGTTGATCACCCGGCCGTACCCGGCATCACGCATCCCCGGCAGCATGGCCTGCACCAGTACCTGCCCGCACCCGACGTGAGCGGAGATCGCCCGCAGGAAGTCCTCCGGGTCGGCCTCTATCAGTGGACCGTGCGGCGGGCCGCCCGTGTTGTTCACCAGGATGTGCGCCGGCCCCGTGCGCTCCAGGTGCGCGGTCACGTTTCGCCGGACCTGCTCCACATCGGCGAAGTCCGCACACACCCACGAATGTCCCTCCCCGTGCGGGGTGGCCAGGCTCGCCGCCACGTCGCGCAGAGCGTCCTCGTTGCGGGCCACCAGTACCACGTCCGCTCCCCGCCCGGCCAGCTCCTCGGCACACGCCCGTCCGATCCCCTGGGTGCTGCCGCATACGACGGCGCGCTTCCCGGTCAGGTCTCCCATGCCGCCCTCACTTAGTTCCGCAGAGTGTCACTCGGCCTGCCGGCTCATGTTGAAGACGGCGTCGAACAGCTCTCCCATGCATTCATCGTCCACCACGGCGTCACCATTCGCGGAACCGCCACCCTCAGCGATGATACCGACGCCGCTGAGCACGCCCATGCACCCGCCGGCGCGCTCGTAGTGCGACTCGAAGGTCAGCGTATCGCCCGATATCGATCCTTCGAAGTCACCCACGACCGTTTCCGGCCCATCGAGCTGGATCTTGCCGTAGACGAGTCCGCCGGGCGACGTGGCGATTTCCGCTGGGCCCGCGTAGACGGTTCCCATCGCCTCGAAATCCGTGTCGTACATGCCCGTCATGTTGTAGGGGTAGCCGCTGTCGCCCGGCATCGGGTTGCCCGAGCAGGCCGCCAGCGCTGTGACCGTTAAGCCGACCAGAAGTCCTGCCTGGTGTCGCGTCATCCTGACCTCCAAATGGTAGACGGCCTGGTTCTTCCTTCGTGATTCGATGATACTTCACTCACGGCTCAGGCCACCGAAAACTCGACCGTCTCGATTTCCCGGTCTTCTTCGTCCGTAAGATGCACGCCCGCCGCA
>JBDGXI010000029.1:0-24427 GCA_039584685.1 Gemmatimonadota bacterium
CTCGGCAGCCATCGAGGGTTGGGACAGCAGCGTCCTGACCTTCCTGATGGGCGTCGAAGATGCGGCCGAGGACCGGAGCATCCCGGTGGACCGCGCGGGGCTCCCAGACGGCGTGCGGCGGCTCGTTCAGTTGGCGCGGACCGTTCCCGAGCGTGGCATCCGGGCCGAGGAGTCGAAGAAGCCGCCTCTGGCCCGACTGGGTGACTTCGGAATCAAGGCATACGAGGGAGCGCTCGACGAACTGCGCTTCCTCGGAGAGGCGAGCGAAGCGTTCGGCCGGTTCCTCAGAGGCAAGGCCAGCTACCGCAAGTCCGACCTCAGGCTGCTGATCCAGCAGGCGGGCGCAGACGCGCTGGGCATCGCCTCCCTGGTGAGCCTTCTTTTCGGGTTGATCCTCGCCTTCGTGGGCGCCGTGCAGCTGCAGCAATTCGGCGCGAGCATTTACGTCGCGGACCTCGTGGGCGTTGGAATGGTGCGTGACATGGCCGCGTTCATGACCGCGATCATCGTGGCCGGCCGCAGCGGTGCGGCGTACGCGGCCCAGATCGGTACGATGAAGGTCACCGAGGAGATCGACGCCCTTCGCACGACCGGCATCTCCCCGATGGAGTTTCTCGTCGTTCCACGCATCGTGGCCCTCGTCCTCATGATGCCGCTGTTGACCATTTATGCCGACCTGATGGGGATCCTCGGCGGATATCTCGTGGGCACGGGCCTCCTCGACATTTCGCCGCGCGCGTACATCGAGCAGACCACCAACGCCGTCAACATGACGCATTTCATTCCGGGGGTGGTCAAGGGTACGGTGTACGGGCTGCTCGTGGCCCTCGCTGGATGCAAGCAGGGGATGGACGCCGGGAGCAGCGCCTCCGCAGTGGGTGACGCGGCGACGAAGGCCGTGGTAAACGGTGTGGTCGCGATCATCGTCGCTTGTGGCGTGGCCCAGGTGATCTCCTGGGTGTTCGGGATATGAGCCGATGAACGACGCGATCACCGCCCCGGACACCACGCCGCCGACCGACCAGATCTCCGTGCGGGATCTGACGATGGCATACGGGGATTTCGTCGTGATGCGCGACATAAGCTTCGATGTGTCGCCGGGCGAGGTGTTCGTGATCATGGGAGGTAGCGGGTGCGGAAAGAGCACCCTGATGCGCCACCTTCTGGGCATGATCGAACCCGCGCAGGGTCAGATCTACTACCATGGGGAGAGCTTCACGCAGGCCCCGCTGGAGGTGCGCGACGCGTACCTCCGCCGGTTCGGGGTGCTGTTCCAGGGCGGCGCGCTGTGGAGTTCGATGACGCTGGCCGAGAACATCTCCCTTCCGCTCGAGGAGTACACGGATCTGAGCCCGTCCGACACGTGGAACGTGGCTTCTCTAAAACTGGCGCTGGTCGGGCTCCGGGGGTTCGAGGACTACTATCCTTCAGAGATCAGTGGCGGGATGCGCAAGAGAGCCGGGCTCGCGCGAGCCATGGCCCTCGATCCCGAGATCCTGTTCGTCGACGAGCCATCCGCCGGCCTCGATCCGATCAGCTCGCGTCTCCTGGACGACTTGATTCTGGAGCTGCGCGACAGTCTGGGGACCACGTTCGTCGTGGTGACGCACGAGCTCGCGAGCATCTTCGCCATAGCGACCAAGGCAATATTCCTGGACACCGCAACCCGGACGGCGACGGCCGTCGGACATCCGGCCGCGCTCCGGGACCACTCAGAGGACCCCGCGGTGCGGGCGTTCCTGCGTCGGGGAGAGCAAGAGCATGAGTAGAAGAGCGAACCCCACCATGGTGGGCGGGTTCATCCTTGGAGGAGTCGCCCTGACCATAGGGGCGGTCATTCTCTTCGGCAGCGGCAAGCTGTTCAGGGATACCGTAGAGTACATCTCGTGGTTCGAGGGGTCGGTGAACGGCCTGAACCCGGGAGCACCCGTCAAGTTCATGGGTGTCACCATCGGGCAGGTGACCTCCATCCGGCTCAGGGCGGGCCCCGAAGGCATGCTCGACACGGCGGAAGAGTTCGAGAACTGGGAGGAAAACCTGCGGATTCCGGTGTTCTACGAGTTGGACCGGGACCTGCTCCGCAAAGAGGGATCCGTGGCCGACGTGGGCGACCCCGTGGTCGCGCAGCTCCTGATCGAAGGGGGCCTGCGAGCCACCATGGCCGTGGAGAGCATCCTCACGGGCCGGAAGTACATCTCGCTCAGCGTGGATCGGGATTCGCCCATCGAGCTGGTGAACGACCCATCCGTGGACGCGTTCGAGATCCCGACCCTATCGACGGGCCTCGAGTGGCTGGAGCGGGACGTCCAGGGCCTGATGGCGAAGCTCACCAACCTGGACGTCGAGGGGCTCGTTGAAGCGATCACGGAAGCCGCCGAGGAGATCGGCGATCTGGCCTCCGGGAAGGAAACCCGGGCCGCCCTGGCTGACATTCCGGGTACCCTGGCCGAGGTTCGGGAGACCATGCGGTCTATCCAGACGCTGGCCGCGAGCGCTGACAGCACGATGACCACCCTCAGGCCCCGGATCGACGCGAGCTCGGCCGAGATCGAGGCCGCTGCCGAAGAACTGGACGCGATGCTCGCCAACCTGCGGGCCGTCGTCGAGCCGGGCTCGCCGCTCCTGACGAACCTCGAGAAGTCGCTGCACGAGATAGGCATCGCGGCCGCCGCGCTGGGCGAGCTGGCCGACTACCTGCAGCAGAATCCGAGCGCATTGCTGCGCGGCAAGGACGTGGAGGACAACTGATGAAATCGAATCGCACGTCCCCGATCGTAGTCTGGGCTGTCGCCGCCGCGGGACTGCTGGCCGCCTGCTCGTTGAATCCGAAGGAAGATCCGACGCGCTACTACGTGCTCGCGCTGATCGGCGAGGATCCGGGCCTGTACGAAGCCGCTGGTCTCACCGGAGAGACTGCGGAGCAGGCGTCGCTGTCGAGCGGGCCACATCTCGACATCAGCGTCGGCGTGGGGCCGATCACGTTGCCCGGCTACCTGAAGCGCACCCGCATGGCCACCCGCCAGTCCGACAGCGAGCTCAAGTATCTGGAGACGGCGCGCTGGGCGCAGCCCCTGGAGGAGTCGCTCAAGTACGCCATGGTGGGCAATCTTTCGACTCTCCTGTGGAGCGACGAGGTGGTCTTCCACCCCTGGTACACGACGTTGCGGCCCGATTACTCGGTGGAGGTGGACATCGCCCGGTTCGAGCGACAGAGCGATGGCGCGGCGACGCTCGCGGCGCGCTGGACAGTCCGCGATGCGGACGGCGCGCGTTTGGCCGCTGAGACTTTCGACCGGATACTGCCGGCCGACAGCGCCTCCATCGCGGCCACGGTTCAAGCCCAGAGCGAGCTGGTCGCGGCGATGAGCCGGGCCATCGCGGACGCGCTGCGGAAGGCGGCTTCCTAGAACAAGACACGTCGCGCGTGTATCTTGTCCTGCTGACTGTCACGCACGGAAACACGAACCGAACGGGCGGAGATGACGGGCGGTCTTTCCAATCTCAGCATTCTGCGGCACAACTGGCCGGATTTCGTCGATCCGGCTACGACCCGTGTCGTCCAGGTAGCGGGCGTGGCCATCGGTGGATCCAGGCCCGTCGTGATCGCCGGTCCGTGCGCCGTGGAATCGTACGATCAGACGTTGAGCGCCGCGCGGGCCGTCGTGGAGGCGGGCGGCCGGTTGCTGCGGGGCGGCGCGTTCAAGCCGCGCACGAGTCCGTATTCGTTCCAGGGCCTCGGTGAGGAGGGACTGGAGATCCTGGCGCGGGTGCGCGAGGAAACAGGCCTCGGGGTGGTGACCGAAGTGCAGGATCCCCGCATGGTGGAACAGGTGGCCGGGACCGCCGACATGCTGCAGGTCGGGTCCCGCTCGATGCAGAACTTCCCGCTGCTCGTGGAAGTGGGCCGGGCAGACGTCCCCGTCCTCCTGAAGCGCGGCTTCAGCGCCACTCTCGAGGAGTGGTTATGCGCGGCGGAGTACGTCGCCCGCGAGGGCAACCAGGACATCGTCCTGTGCGAGCGCGGCATCCGTCGCGACTGCTCGTGGAGCCATGCCCGGTCGCAGTTCGACCTGGAGGTCATCGAACCGCTCCGCCGGGCGACTCCCCTTCCCGTGATCGGGGACCCGTCGCACGCGACGGGCGAGTGGACCCGGGTCGAGGAGGTCAGCCGAGCGGCGCTCGAGGCGGGAGTGCACGGTCTCCTGATCGAAGTGCTGGCCCCGGGAACGGAACGCTCCGAGCTTCGCTGCGATCCGCACCAGGGAGTGCCGGAGGAAACGCTTCGCCGGATCCTGGAGTTCGCTGGTGGGTGGTCCGTGCCGGCCCCGTCCGACGACACCCGGATTCCGGCGGGCGCCGAATCATGAACCGGACATCCCGATCCGGCCGCCGGATCGCGCGCCTCCTGGTTGGCTCGATATTCGGGGGGCTCCTCCTGTTGGGGGCGTGCGACGACAACGACCCGATTTACGGTGTCGGCGGAGGTTCGGAGGTTGCGGCCGACGCCGATCTCGAGATCGTGCTCGGGGATCTCCAGAACGGGCGTACTTCGGAGGCGTTCTCGGAGCCACTGGTCGTGAGTGCCACGACGAACCTGGGCCTCGTAGACGGAGTTCCCGGAACGCAGGACATTCAGCCGGTCGAGGGTGTCGAGATCCTGTGGACGATCACCCGGGGCGTCGCTACGCTCTCGAACCAGACCTCCGTGACTGATTCCGACGGGAACGTGTCGGTCACGGTGACGCCCGGTCCCCTCCTCGGTGACATCGAGGTCACGGCCACCGTCGCGGGAGAGGATGGGGACTTCGTGGAGTTCAATCTGCGGACGACCGTGTTCCTGATCGAGATTCTGATCGATCGATTCGAAGTGCCCCTGGGCGGTGACAGTATCGAAGTAGTGCTCGGGGACACGATCGAGTGGGTGAATCGGGACGCCCTGAAGCACGCGGTCCTGTCGACGTCCGAGCCGGACGGCGGGTTTGCGTTCAGCAGCGGGGATCTGGAGAACAGCCAGCGTTTCCGCTTCATCCCTCGGGCCGAGGGTGTCTTCGAGTACGAGGATCCCCTCAGCGTTCAGGCCGAGACTCCGACTGGCCGGATTTCTGTCATCGGCCAGGATGTGGGCGCGTTGCGAGTCGTCACTAATACGTCCGGGGAGAATGTCGACCGCGCCTACGTCGTGACGATCGACGGCGTCCAGTCGTCGGCCATCGGTCCCGCGGACGAGGTCACGTTCCCCGCGCTCAGGGCTACGGCGCACGCCGTACGGCTGCTCGAGGTCCTGCCGAACTGCACGGTCGGAGGGGACAATCCCCGCTCGGTCACCGTCGTGGCCGCGGACACCGTAACGACGACGTTCGACGTCGCTTGCGAGTGAGCGTTCGGGCACCCGTCTCCAGGTCTACCATCAAGATATCGGGGATCCCGTGAACACCGTCACACGTTCGATGCGAAGCCTCTTCGCCACCTTTCTGCTCGCGTCCCTGATCTCGTCCCCCGCACTGGCCCAGAGTCGGGCGGGACTCACTCTCGGCGCCACCGCCTCGGAGCTTACGGGAGACTTCATCACGGCGCGCGGAGATCCGAAGTGGAGCTTCTACGGGGGCGCGTTCGGCGAGGTATCGGTCAGCCAGTTTCTCGCGCTGAACCTGGGCGTCAACTACGCGCAGAAGGGGGGAACCGGTCTCGCGGGAACAGGCCTGCTGGACTCCGAGCGGGTAGAGCTCGACATCAAGTACATCGAGCTGCCGCTCCTCGCAGAGATCACGTTGCCGTTCGGAGCTTCCTGGGGTCTCATGGCGTACGGTGGGATCTCGGCCGCGTTCAACGTAGGCTGCAAGGCGTCCCTCGGGGGTGGCTCGAAGGAAGAATGCAAGGACACGGCGCTCGGGGGGCCCAAGACCGAGTGGGGGCTCCCGGTGGGCGGCGGTCTGACTTACCTGCTCCCCGACGGCGAGTCGGTCGTGTTCGAAGTGCGCTACACGTGGGGCCAGAGCGACGTCGTGAACAATGCGAGCATCAAGAACGGAGCCTGGTATTTCCTGATCCGGCTCGTCGGCTCCGGCTGAGGCTGACCCGGAGACCGGAGACCGACCCGGGAAGCGCCCTACAGCCCGAGCCGGCGGGCGACCCCCTCGAGGGTCGGCTCGACGGGATCCGGCCGAACGACCGCGCGAGTCGCGGCCGGAACGTCCTTGAGTCCCGTGCCCGTCACGAGCAGGACGACCGATTCCGTCTCTTCCACCACGCCGTCGCGCAACGCGGCCTCCAGGCCGGCCAGCACGGCTGCGGCCGCTGGTTCGGCGAAGACTCCGGTTTGCGAGGCCAGGTCGGGGATCGCCGCCAGAATCTCCCGGTCGGACACGACTACGGCCGCGCCACCGCTTTCCCTGATGTTTCTAAGGCACAGGCGGGCGTTGCGAGGCGCCTCTACCGTAAGGCTGTCGGCCACGCTATGGGCCCCACGAACGGGCTCCGCGTCGTCCGCGCCCGCCGCCCACGCCCGGGCGATAGCGGCTGAGCCCTCCGGCTGCACAGCGATCAAGCGCGGCACACGGTCGATGAGGCCCGCGGTCTCCAGGTCGGCAAATCCCTTCGCCACTCCCGACAGGATCACGCCATCGCCGACCGGCACGACGACCACGTCCGGAACCTGCGGGGCCAGAGCCCACGCGATCTCGAGCCCGGCGGTCTTCTTGCCCTCGATGGTGAACGGATTGAGCGCCGTGTTCCGGTTGTACCAACCGAATTCGCGGCACGCCGCCAGACAGAGCTCGAAAGCATCGTCATAGGTGCCGTCCACCCGAACGACTCGCGCGCCGTACGAGAGCATCTGTATGAGCTTAGCCTCCGGAGCCGCGGCCGGGACGATGACCACGGCCTCCAGGCCCGCAGCGGCGCCTGCAGCGGCCAGGGCCGTTCCCGCGTTACCGGTGGAAGCGGCCGCGATGGTATCGAGTCCGTACTCCCCGGCCTTCGCCGCCACCAGCAGGGAGGCGCGGTCCTTCGTGGACCCGCTCGGGTTCCTCGTGTCGTCCTTGATCCACAGGCCGGCGAGACCGAATCGAGCGGCCAGGCGGGGGACAGAAAGCAGAGGGGTGTCACCTGCCGGAAACGCCGGGAAGCTCGCCGGGCCGCTCACCGGGAGGAACTCGGCCAGGAAGTGCGGGTCGGACGGGCGGTGGTCCGGCCACCTGTCCGGAAGGCGAGCCAGCTCGCCTTCGAGCACCCCTCGCGTCGATCCGCCGGTCTCCTGCTTGCCGGAACATGTCGGACACACCAGCAGCGCCGGATCTTCGGCGTATTCGAGCCGGCACTCTGAGCAGCGCAGGAGGAAGTCGCCCATCGGGGCCCGTTCCAGGTTCAGGTTGCGGCTGGACGGCTCACATCGTGAGCGCCATGAGGGCCTTCTGTACGTGAAGCCGGTTCTCGGCCTCGTCGTACACGACCGACTGAGGTCCGTCGATCACCTCGTCCGTGACCTCGCGCCCCCGGTCCGCCGGCAGCGGATGCATGTAGAGCATGTGGTCCTTGCCGAGCGCCATGCGCTGGGCGTCGCACCGCCAGTCCGGGTACGCCTCGATCAGGCCGATACCCTCGGCGTGATCTCGGGTGTGCACGAGAGGTCCCCACGACTTGGGGATGACGACGTCGGCGTCCTCGAAGGCATCCTCGAACCGATGCGAGATCTCGAAACGTGCGTCCGAGTCCTTCGCGTTCCGCCGCGCCTGCTCCTCGATCTCGGGAAGCAGCTCGAACTCGGGAGGATAGGCCAATGTGACGTCGATACCGAGCCTCGGCATCATCAGGATCAGGCTCTGAGGCACCGAGATCGGCCGCACGTAATTGGGGGCGCTCGTCCACGCCACCCCGAGCTTGAGCCCCCGCGTGTTCCCCAGCTTCTCCCGGATGGTCAGATAGTCGGCGAGGATCTGGCACGGGTGATACACGTCGCACTGCATGCTGAGCACGGGGACGGAGGCGTGTTGCGCCACCTCGGACAGGTATGCGTTTCCTTCGCCGAAGGCGCAGTGCCGGATGGCGATCGCTTCGCCGTAGCGTGACAGCACGTTTGCCGTGTCGCGCGCGTTCTCTCCGTGGCTGATCTGCAGCTTGTCCGGGGACAGGAAGATCCCGTGTCCTCCGAGCTGTGTGATTCCGGTCTCGAACGAGTTCCGTGTACGGGTGGACGAGTCGAAGAAGATCATGTAGAGGGTCTTATCCTCCAGAAGCCGGGTTGGAAGTCCGGCCTTCCTGTCCTCCTTCAGGCGCGTCGCGAGGGAGAACAGCGTCTCCAGCTCGTCCACGCTCCAGTCTTGCGTGGACAGGAAGTCGCGGCCCTTCAGGCCCGCCGTCTCGATTTCGTCGTACACGTCTCTTCAGACTCCCTTCAATTCGTGGGCGAGCGCCGCAAGTGCCTGCGGCATCAGGCTGTAAGCGGCGGTGGCAGTCACCAGGTCGCGCACCGCGACCCACTCCTCCGTGGTGTGCGCCAGTTCCTCGAGGCCCGGAGCGAACCCCACCGACGGAATGCCGTGCCTGCCCATCGTCGCGACGCCGTTGGTCGAGAACCCCCAGCGCGAGATAAGGGGAGCGCTTCCGGTGACCTCGGCGACGGTGTCGGAAATCCCCCTCACCAGGGGGTGATTCTCGGCCAGGATCCACGCCGGGAAGATCTTCTCCTGCCGAGCCTGCTCGCCGGTCCAGCTGGTCTCGGAATATTCGAGCAACTCAACCGTCGCGTCTCCAATGCCGGGCAACGCCCGCAGCTCCGCCAGTGCCTCCTCCGGCGTTTCGCCGGCCGTCAGGCGGCGATCGACGTACAGGCGGGCCGCGGCGGGCACCGCGTTCAGCGATGCCGAATCGCACTCCAGGTAGGAAGCCACCACGGTGCCTTTGCCGAGGAACGGGTCCGACGGAAGTCGTTCGTTCAGCTCCTCGATGTCCCTCAGTATCGGCGCCAGCTTGTAGAGCGCGTTGACTCCTTGCTCCGGGTGCGCGGCGTGTGAGGAGACGCCGCGAGCCGAGATCATCGCTTCGACCCGTCCTCGCTGACCCCGGTATACGCCGAGGTCCGTCGGCTCCCCGATCACCACCACGTCGGGGCGGATTCCCTCGTTCTCGATGAGGTGGAGCAGGCAGTAGCCGTCGCAGTCCTCCTCCATCACCGAAGCCGTAAGGTAGACCGTCACGTCCTCGGGAAAACCCGAGTCCCGGGCGAGGCTCATGCCATAGGCCATGCAGGCGACGGCGGGCAACTCGTCCACCGCTCCGCGGCCCCAGATCTTCCCGTCCTCCAGCTTACCCTCGAACGGGTCGTGCTCCCAGGCGTCCGGGTCACCCACACCCACGCAGTCGATGTGGCCATCCATCAGGATCGTCAGCGGGCCGTGGCCGATGCGGGCCAACACGTTCCCGAGTCCGTCGAAACGTGCCTCGTCGAATCCGAGGCGCTCGTATTCCGCCAGCACCCGGCGGCACCGGTCTCCCTCATTCAGGCTCTCCGCCGGGATCGCGATCATGTCACGAAGGAACCCGACGATGTCCGCTTCGCGTGCCGCGGCCGCGTCCAGCGCGGCCCTTCCTCGCTCGCTCACTCCAGCCATGCCGTTCGCCTCCCTGTGCCGATCGTCATGCTCCGATGCTACCGGGGCTCGGCCCGGCGCCTCATTGCATCGAGGAGGCCCGTCTCCGCGTTGAACCGGTCGATCGCCTCGTCCCACCCGGGGATCCGGCCCTGTATGTCTGCCCAGAACGTGGGGCTCCAGAGGGCGTCCAGCTCCTCCACCGTGCGCCCCTGCTGCTCCACCCACGTGAAGTACTTCAGGTTGTGAATCGCCTTCCGGTCGGGATACGTGAGCTCACGCACGTGGTCCGTGGTCACGCCGAGCAGGCGCCGCTCGAAGTCCACGGCCGCCGATGTGGCGTCGTACGACCCGTGTTCGACCCGAAGTTCC
The DNA here is from genome assembly GCA_039584685.1 of Gemmatimonadota bacterium. Classification (GTDB taxonomy): domain Bacteria; phylum Gemmatimonadota; class Gemmatimonadetes; order Palauibacterales; family Palauibacteraceae; genus Benthicola. The sequence continues at coordinate 9,957 of JBDGXI010000029.1, forward strand.
TCCAGTCGCGTGCCATACAGGCCCACCGAATCGGTGAACGACGTGAACAGGACGTCGTTCTCGTCCAGGTCGTACCAGCGTGCGGTCTTGATCGCAGCGATCAGGTTGCCGATCGAAGAAATGCCCAACAGGGGAAGCTGCTCGACGTCCGCCTCCGGCACACCACGCCCGGTCAGGAAGTTCTGTCCGGCCTGTTCGTTGAACAGACGGAGCAGCCGCATCGTCGACTCGTCGTCGATCGCCGCTACCAGATCGGTGTTGCGGACATTGTGAATCCACGGGACGTGCTTGTCACCGATCCCCTCGATCCGGTGACCCCCGAAGCCCGTTTGCAGGAGGGTGGGGCACTGGAGGGCTTCGGCCGCCGTGATCCGGGCGCCCTGATGCTCCTGCTTGAGGTAGTCTCCGGCGCCGAGCGTGCCCGCCGAGCCGGTCGCGCTCACCCAGGCGGCGAGTCGATCGGCCGGGCCGGCGATTCGCTCGAAGGCCGACTGCACGGCCGGACCGGTAACGCCGTAGTGCCACAGGTAGTTGCCGAACTCCTCGAACTGGTTGAAGACCACGGCTTCCGGGCGCTCGGCGCGGATCTCCCAGCACGCATCGAAGATCTCCTTGACGTTGCTCTCGCACCCGGGGGTGGCGATGATCTCCGCCCCCATGGCCTCCAGCCACTCGAATCGCTCGCGGCTCATCTCTTCCGGCAGGATCGCGATGGCCGAGCATCCGAGAAGCGCGCTGTCGAACACCCCGCCGCGGCAGTAGTTGCCGGTGGAGGGCCACACCGCGCGATGCACGGTCGGGTCGAATTCGCCGCTCACCAGCCGCGGCACGAGGCAGCCGAAAGCGGCCCCGACCTTGTGGGCCCCGGTCGGAAAACGCTCGCCCACCAGGCCCACGATGCGAGCCGGTACACCGGAAAGCTCGGATGGGATCTCGAGTGCATTCACTTCACCGAAACCGCCCGACCCGGGGTCGTTGCGCCAGGTGATCCGAAACAGGTTCAGCGGGTCCGGCATCTGCATGTCGATGTCGGCCAGCGCCTCGGTAACGACGGAATCCACCGTGGACGGGTCCCGCTGCTGCGCGAACGTCGGGACGAGCACCCCGAGCTCACGGCAGCGGGTCACGGCGCGATCCCGTGCGGCCGGGTCGGCGATCTTCATGGTGAGCATTCCTCCGTGGACCCGCGGGACGGACCCAGGTAAGGCGTGTTCCACTCGAGGTTCCGGAAGCGCTTCCACAGATCCGGAGACACACACCGGGCCCGCTCGGCCAGATCGCCGGCGTCCAGCGTCGTCGACAGGAAGTCTGCCAGGAGAACCCGGCCTCTCGCGACCGTGTGCCGGACGGGAGCCTCCGAGCCGCCATAGGCCAGGTGTCCGAACCAGTTGTCTTCGTGCAGCGGGGTCGGCGGCGGGGAATCCACCACGATCACGTCGGCCGGCGCGCCCGCGGCAAGCTGTCCGAGCAGCGGCTCGTCCAGGAAGCGGCCGGCCACCCGGGCGTTCGTGGCCAGGAGCTGCGGTACGTGCGCGAAACCGAGCGTCGGGTCCTCCGTTCCTCCACGCAGTTCCAGGAAGGCGAAGCGCAGGGCTCGCAGAACCGCGGAAGACATGCCGTCGGTGCCCAGACCGAGGGCGCACCCCCGCCCGGCGGCCCGCGGAATGTCCAGCCGGCCGACCCCGTTGTTGGCGTTGGATTCGGGGTTGTGCATGACCGTCGCCTCCGCCCCGGCTATCCGATCGTAGTCCTCGTCCCGGACGTGAATGCCGTGCGCGAGGAGAGCCCGATCGTCGAGGAGTCCGTGCCGCTCGAGGCGCTGAATCGGTGTCATCCCGAAGGTGTGGCGCGAGAACTCGTCGTCTACCGGGTGCTCGGCCACGTGGATGTGCACTCCGGCGCCGGACGGGCGTCGCTCGGCGACCGCGGCCAGCGTGGCCTCGGAGAGCGTGAAGCTGGCGTGCAGGCCGAATACGCCACGAATCCGCGGATCGTCCCCGCGGGCTGCCAGGAAGCGGAGGTTTTCGGCTATCCCCCGCGCCGCGCCGTCCGGGCCGTTGCGGTCGGTCACCTCGTAGCACAACAGGCCCGTGATTCCCGCCTCGTCCAGGGCCCCGGCCAGGAGGTCGAGGCTACCGTCGATGCAGGACGGGGACGCGTGGTGATCGAACACCGTCGTGCATCCCCCGCGCACACACGCGGCGGCCGACAGCTGAGCGGACAGGCGGACCGTCTCCGGGTCGAGCGCTCTATCGAGGCGCCACCACAGACGATCCAGGATTTGGGGGAAGTCGCGCATCGGGACCCCCGGATCGAGGCCGCGCGCCAGGGCCGAGTAGAAGTGGTGGTGCAGGTTCACCAGCCCCGGGAGGATGAGGCCGCCGTGCGCGTCCAGGTACTCCGCCTCCGGGTGCGCGTCGCGTACGTCCGCCTCCGGGCCGGCGGCCACGATCCGGTCGTCTCGCCACGCGACGGCGCCCGACGGGACGACGGCCGGACTCTCCCAGTCCGTGATCAGGTGTCCATTTCCAACGACGGTGACACGGCTCATGCACGCACCCGCGTCCTGCGCTTCACCCACCGCCCGAACCCCGCGGGCCCGAAAGACTCGGCGTCCGGCGCGTACCGGGAGTAGACCAGCGTGCCTCGTACGAAGGTGTCCGTGACGCGCCCCGCCAGGGTCCGCCCCTCGAGAGGCGTGTAGCGGTTCAGGTTGTGCAGCTCTTCGGCGTGTACGGTCATCATCTCGCCCTCGTCGATGACCGCCAGATCGGCGTCGAAGCCGGCGGCGATCCGTCCCTTCCGGGCCTCGATCCCGAAGAACGTCGCGGGAGCCGTGGAGACGAGCTCGACCAGGCGGTCGAGGGTGATCCGACCCTGCCGATAACCCTCGGAGTACAGGTACGGAAGAAGAAGCTCCACCCCGGGCACGCCTCCGTAGTCCGTCCAGATCGAGCCCGTATGCTTCTCGGCCGGCCATTCTCCGGCCGCGTGGTCGGTGGCCACGTGCTGGATATCGCCGCTGGCGAGCCCGACCCACAGCCGGTCTCGGTCCTCGGCGGTCTTCACCACGGGAGCGGTCTTCAGCAGCGCGCCCTGCGCCGCGAGATCATCCTCCGTGAACGCCAGGAAGTGCGGGCAGGTCTCCCCCGACAGCGGCAAGCCTTCCTCCCGGGCGGCGCAGATCACATCCAGCGCCGCGCCGGATCCGACGTGCACCACGTGAATCCGGGCCCCGGTCCGACGACACAGCTCACCCAGTGTCGAGACAGCCGAGACCTCTCCAGCAGCCGGCCTGGAGGCCGCGTAGTCGAGGGGGCCGTCCCGCCCCTCGGCGATCAGCCGCCCGGTGAGTTCGTGGACCATCTGCCTGTCTTCGGCATGAACGCCCACCGGGATTCCCAGCCGGCACGTCTCGCGAAGAACCGCTTCGATACTCGCCTCGTCGAGATCCCGGAACGTGTCCATGCCGCTCAGCATGTAGACCTTGATGGCGGCCACGCCCTCGGAGACCAGGTCCTCGAGGTTGGTGACCCAGTTCGGGTTCTCCATGGCGTTCGCCGACACGCCGCCCCACAGCATGTAGTCCACGTGTGCTTGCGGATCGATCTCCGCGAGCTTGTCCTCCAGATTGGCGCGCGATGTCACGGGGGGCAGGGACGTACACGGCATGTCCACGATGCAGGTCACCCCGCCCGCCGCCGCGGACCGTGTTCCCGTCCCGAAATTCTCCCGGTGGGTGAAGCCCGGGTCGTCGAAGTGGACGTGACCGTCGATCGCGCCCGGCAGCACGAGCCGGTCGTGGAGGTCGATCCGCATTTCGCCTGCTTCGACGGGACGCTCAGAGGGTCGCGTCACGGCGGCGATCCGTTCGCCGTCGATGACGATGTCCGCCGGTACCGTGTCGGCCCCGGCTTCGGACGGCCCTTCGGCGGCCACTCGCAGGTTGAACAGACGCTTCCGCATGGCGGGTCCCCTACCTCCCGGCCGGGTTCACAGGGTTGGGTCGCTCTGCCCGATAGATCGCATCCCAGGCCGTGCGCATCCGATACAGGCGCGCGGTGTCGAGCGGTTGGCCAGACGGTTCCACCGATCCGCCGAGAATCCGCAGGGGCTCCCAGGACAACTCGAGTCGGAGGTCGCCGGCGTCCAGGTAGGCCCAGTTGGCGGATTCATCCACCCCGAGGGTCAGGACGCGTCCACCAAGACGCGCCCGGAGCTCGCCGTCCGAGAGCCAGAAGCCGTCGTCTTCCGATCCCTCGAACGCGTCCTCGGATGGGAACAGGCGCTCCTTCACGCGGAACGGAGCTCCGTGTTCCGGGCAGTACACCTCGCAGTTGGAGCACTCGTTGCATGCGCCCGCGAACAGGCCGAGCTGGTGCTCCTCGGCGATGGAGAATCCGGTCCCCGGAGTCAGCGACAGGCCGCCCGGGCCAAAACCGACGACATGCGTCGCGAGACTCAGCGGCTCCGTTTCGTAAGCGAAGATCGCGTCGTTGGGACAGGCGGAGACGCACAGGTCACAATTGATGCAGTCGTACAGCTCCAGGACACTGTCGATGCGCCGGGGCTTCCGGGCGTTGGCCTCGGCATGGTAGCGACGCTCGGCCGCCAGCGGAGGCACGAGCTCACGGCCGTTCAGGCGGCCCGCCACGCGGGTGACCTTCAGCAAAGCGGCTTCCGGATCCAGACCCGCATTGTGGGCACGCTCTCGAATGGCGGAAGGAAGGGAGTCGGGTTCCGATGACGCCAGTTCCTGGAGACGCTCGACGTCTTCCGGTGGGAGATCGCCGAGTGATTCCCCTACCGCCTCGGCCCCCCGTCCCATAGCGGCGAGGACGTACGCCTCGCGGGAGGTCACTCCTGCCTTCTCCATCTCCCGGCTCAGCGCCTTGAGGTACGCCGGGAGGCGCCCGAACCCGCCCTGCTTCAGGAGGTCGGTGCAGGTGGTCACCGGCACCATGCCGCAAGCGACCGCGGCCGGGAAGTTCTTGACGTCGATCCCGGCCGAGAACGACACGGGGAACTCGAAGCCCAGGTCCTCCCGAAACCGCTGCATCAGGTTCATCGAGATGACGTGCAGCGGCGCGCCTGACACGTACATCCACGGATCGACCTGGGTGGGGAAGACCTCGGCGTCGTTCCGCACCACCAGCGTGTTGGTGAACTTGGCGCCGATCGTGGACCCCCGGCTCTCGGCGACCTCGCGGAGACGACGCAGGATCCCGATTCCGTCGTCGTACTGCAGGTCCACGTCGAAGGCCTCACGTCGCAGGTCGAGGTGCTCGTAGCCCAGGCGGTCGTGCAGGATCTCACGCACCGCATCGAACCCGAGCAGCGTCGGGTTGAGCTTGATGATGACGTGGAGTCCCAGATCTTCGAGCAGGTAGCGGGCGATCGACTCGATCTGGTCGGCGGGACAACCATGAAAAGTCGAGAGAGTGACGCAATCCGAGATCGGCTCCGGGAACTCGAGGTCCCGGAACCGGGCCAGGTCGCCCGTCAGCTCGCTGCGCAGCTCTTCGAACAGCGTCCCGGGTTCCAGGAGGCCGCGGATGAAACCGGTGACCTTGTCGCCCCGGATTCCCTCGAGGTCGTAGCCGACGCTGATGTCGAACACGGTGTCGAGGCCGTGACCGGTCGGGAAACGGCCGAACGCGCGCGTCTCCTTGAGGATCGCGATCAGGTATGCGGCTTTGGCGTATTCACGCAGGGATTCCTGCACCCTGAGCTCCTGTGACCACTCGACATTGAAGCCGATGTTGGGAGCGTGAATGCACGGGCGCGGGATGTCTAGTCGATCGTTCACCTGCACCGTCTTGAGCTCGATGATCCGGCTTCCGGCCAGCCAGGCGAGCACGATATTCTGAGCGAGTTGCGTGTGCGGTCCTGCCGCGGGCCCGACAGGAGTCGCGGCCCGTCGTGAGAAGTGAACGGCCGAGAAGTCCATGGCGGGGTCCGGTACCCACCACTTCCTCTCAGGTAGATCGAAGACCGCCCCCGACGTCTCCGCCTCCCGGGACATCCGGCGCGTCAGATCGGCGAACGGGATCGGATACAGGTGTGCCACCGGTAGGCCTACCTCACGGTACCACGGCGACCAGATCGGACGCCGTGAACGAGTACTCTTCGTCGGCGATTTGCTCTGAGATGTCGATGATCGCCGAGGTAGGATAGCCGGCTTCCTCGTCGTACGTGACCTCGAACTGGGCGGGTTCCTGCTCCAGGTCCGTCGCCAACTGGTCGAACAAGCCGTCGATGGTGTAGTAGAAGTCAAGGGTCTCGGGAGATGCGGGCCGCGCCGAATCGACGAGGTAGACTCCGGTAACCTGATCTTCGGACACGCTGACCAGTGCCGTCTCGAGGACCTGTGGATGGCAGAAGCAGGACATCCGGTACTTGTACGTGTAGCTCCTGAAGCCCGTCCCTTCCCAGCGGGCGCGAGCGCTGTCCAGCGCCTCCTCTTCGGGGCCCAGCGGATCGTCTCCGCAGCCGCCCACCGCAAGGCAGGCGAGCGCGGTCATGACGACCAGGTGTCGGATCGATTCGGTCTTCATGCGGAGGCCGCCCGGCGAGACTTGGGCACCGAGGAGCGAGCGGCCGGCGCGTCGATCATCGGAAGCTCGAAGCGGCGTTTCCCATCGAACGAATGCAGGGCCGCGGCGACCGCTCCCGCAGTGGGAACCAGGCCGATCTCGCCGACCCCCTTGGAGCCATAGCCCCCGACCTCGTCCGGCACTTCCACCAGGATCACCTCGATCTCAGGGGTATCCTTCGCCTTCAGGATCCCGAGATCCCGCAGAAGAAGGGAATCCGGAATCCCCTCCGTGCAGGGGAAGTCCTCGGAAAGGGCGTACCCCAGACCCATGTGCACGCCGCCCTCGATCTGACCAGCACACAGGACCGGGTTGATCGCCCTTCCCACGTCGTGCGCGGCGACCACTCGCTCGAGAAGGCCGTTCTCGTCCAGGATCACCACCTGCGTGGCGTAGCTGAACGTCATGTGCGTGATCGGGTCCGCGACGTCCGCACCGGGTTTCGTCGTGAAGTCGCATACGTACTCGCCGTGATAATCGCGGCCCGAGAGGTCGGCCAGTGATCCCCGGGTCCCGGCCAGATCTTCGGCCAGCTTCTCAGCGGCGATGCGTCCGGCGGCGGTGAGAAGCGCCGTTGCCCGCGACGCCGTCGTCATTCCGCACACCACGCGCGGATCGCTGGCCGTCCGTACATCCATGCAGTCGACCGGGAGACCCGTTTCCTGGTGCACGACCTGGCGGAGAACCGTGAACAAGCCCTGACCCATTTCCGTGTAGCCGGTAAGGATCTCGAGACGTTCGCCTTCCAGCACGCTCAGGAGCAGGCGACCCGAGTCGTCCATCCCGTTTCCGATGCCCGTGTTCTTGATGCCGCAGCCGATGCCGGCGTATTTCGCCTCCTTGTATACGTCGCGCACGGCCTCGAGGGTCTGACGGATACCGCAGCTTTCAGCCATCACCTGTCCGGTTGCGAATCGGTCACCCGGCGCGAGAACGTTCCGCTCGCGGATGTCGTAGCCGTCGATCCCGACTTTCTCCGCGAGCAGGTCCATGACGCCTTCGATGGCGAACGACGCCTGGTTGGCTCCGAACCCGCGCATCGCCCCGCACGGCGGGTTGTTGGTGTACACCGTCCTGGCCTCGATATCCACCGCCGGCACCCGGTACGGTCCGCAGGAGTGTCCCGCGGCCCGCTCGAGCACCTTCATCCCCACCGACGCATAGGCACCGGTGTCTCCGAGGATCCGGGCTCGCACTGCCGTGAGCCGGCCCTGTGCGTCCGCCCCGGCCTGGTAGTGGAGAGTGATCGGGTGGCGCTTCGGGTGCACCCGAAGCGACTGCTCGCGCGTGAGGATCGTGCGGACCGGGCGGCCGCTGATGAGCGCCGCCAGGGCCGTCTGCGCCTGTATCGACAGATCCTCCTTGCCCCCGAACGCCCCGCCGTTGCTCACCAGCTCGACCTCGACTGCTTCGGGGTCGACCCCGAGGACCGAGGCGATCTGGGCCTGATCTTCATGTACGCCCTGGCCCTGCGTGTACACCTTGAGCGGGCCGGCAGGCCCGGCCGGGACCGCCAGGCACGCCTCCGGCTCCAGGAACGCGTGCTCGATGCGTTGGGTCACGAACGTCTGTTCCACCGCGTGCGCAGACCCTGCCAGCGCCGCTTCCACATCACCGCGGACGAACGCACAGACATCGAGGAGGTTGCCACTCTCGTGTACGGGGGGAGACTCCTCGCTGAGCGCCTCGGCCGGGTCGCCCACGGGGTCCAGGACCTCGTACCGGACCCGCTTCTCGAGGGCCTCCGCAGCCCGTTTTGCGCCGAACCGAGTGTCGGCCAGGACGAGCGCGAGGACGTCCCCCACGCACCGGGTTATCTCGCCTTCGGCCACGAAGACGGGCCAGTCGGCTCGGATCAGCCCCACGTGGCGTGTCCCTGGAACGTCTGCGGCCGTCAGCACCCGCTCGACTCCGGGGATCTCCAGCGCTGCCGAGGCGTCGATCTCGAGCACCCGCGCGCGGGGATGCGGGCTGAGGACCGCGGCGCCGTGAAGCATGCCGTCGAGCGACATGTCGGCCACGTAGGGCTTGTCTCCCAGGGTCTGTTCCTCGCCTCGGTATCTGAGACCGTTTCCCCCGATCTCGTCCGGTTCGCCGGCGGACGCTCGCCCCACGCCTCGAGAGGCGCCGAACAGATCGGCGCGTCGCGGGCCCCCATTCCGGGGAAGCACCCCATCCTGCCACGCTTCGGCCGCCGTGAGGACCGCGTCCACGATCCGCTGGTAGCCGGTGCATCGACACAGGTGGCCGGTAAGCGCCTTCCGCACCTGCTCCTCGCCCACCACGGGCGTCCGATCGAGCAGCGACACGACACGTGCGGCGATGCCCGGCGTGCAGTAGCCGCACTGAAGCCCGCCCTCGCGCACGAAGGCCTCCGATAGAACCCGCCGTTTCGTTTCGGGGATGCCTTCGAGGGTCGTGACGGCCTTGCCGTCGACGGATTCCGGCTTGCGAAGGCAGCTCAGAACCGCACGACCGTCCACCATCACGGTGCAGCACCCGCACGCCCCCTGCGGGGCGCAACCGTCCTTGGGTGACGTCACGCCGCATTCGTCCCGCAGCACGTCGAGAAGGTTCATTCCCTCTTCGTACGCGATACGCGCGTTTCGGCCGTTCAGCTCGAAAGACAGCTCGGGCATGGGCTCCGCCGGCTCAGGTGAAGGATGGGCACTCGTCCCGCAGGCCCCAGTAAAGGAGTCGAGCCAACACCTCGCCCCTGTATCTCGCGGTCGAACGTATGTCGTCGATGGGCGACACGTCCTGATCCAGGGCCGGCTTCAGGTCGGCCGGGCCCGAGACCGGATGTCCGTCCGCCAGCAGCGCCTCTACCGAAGGGCACCGACACACCGTCGGGGCGACGCTGTGGGCCACCACGCGCCATTCCGCTGCCCGTCGGGTGACCGCGGCTCCCAGCTTCGTGATCGCCTGCGCGGACCGGGAGCCCACCTTCTCGAACCACTCGAAGTCGTACGTTCGGCGCGGGATATGGATCCCGGTCAGAAGCTGCTCCGGGGCGAGACGCATCTGCTTATATCCGATGTAGAACTCGGAAAGCGGTACCCTGGCCGCTCCGTCGCGGGACCGCAGCGCGACGACCGCGTCATAGGACATCAGCACGGGCACTCCATCGGCCGCGGGAGAGGCGTTCACTATGTTACCGCCCCAGGTGCCCCGGGCCTGGATCTGTACCGCCCCCACCTGTCGCGCGGCGCGGACCAGCAGTGGAAGCTCGCGCCGGATTCTCGGATCCCGGATCACGTCCCAGTACGTGGCACCTGCTCCGAGGATCAGCTCGTCGTCGGTCCACTGGCAGGACCGCAGTTCGGACACCCCGGAAAGGTCCAGCCAATCGCCAGGCGCGTCCGCGAACCGCTGCGGCCAGTGAACGCACAGGTCCGTGCCTCCGGCGATCGGCGTCGCCTCGGGATGGTCGGCGCGAAGATCCAGCGCCTCGTCGAGGTCTCGCGGCTGGTAAACGGTCACGAGACCACCTCCGGGTCTCCGGCGGCTGAGGCGGAGGCTGCGGACTCGAGCCACGCCTCCAGACCTTCGATGATCCCGTCGTAGCCCGTACAGCGGCACAGGTTGCCGGCCATCAATTCGCGCAACGGATGCTCGTCCACCAGTTCACGGTTGCGGAGGATCCACCACGCGGTCATGACGACCCCCGGGGTGCACGCCCCGCACTGCGTGGCCCCGCTCTCGAGCAGCACGGCCAGCTCGGCCTCCGGTACCGACTCGACGGTCTCGACCGCCCGTTCCGTCGCCTGCCAGGCCGGAATGAGACACGAGTTCACCGGTACCCCATCCAGGAGCACCGTACAGGCGCCGCATTCACCTTCGCCGCACCCCTCCTTCGTGCCCGTGAGGCCGAGTCCGTATCTCAGGAGATCGAGAAGGCGCTCACCCTCGCCGACGCGGGCCGCCACGGGCCGCCCATTCAGCGTGAACCGGACCTCGATGCCCGGGCGGGCGCTCATGATCGTTTCCCCGCGTCCGTCGCCGGGCCGAGGACCAGATCCATGACCCGTTCCGGCGTAAGGGGAACGGCCACGGGGTCCTTCGCCAGCGCGTTCGCGACCGCGTTCGCTATTGCGGGGGCCACTCCGTCGAACGGCAGCTCGCCGATTCCCTTCGCCCCGCCCGCGCCGTGCGGATACGGCGCCTCCAGGAACGCCACGCGGATCGGCGGGACGTCGCCCGTCGTAGGGATGATGTAATTAGTGAGCTCGGCGTTCTCCATGGCCCCGTCACGCCACTTGCACTCTTCGAGGAGCGCCCACCCCAGCGCCTGCACCACGCCACCCTGGATCTGACCGCGAGCCAGGGTCTCGTTGAGGACGCGGCCGATCTCCTGAACGGCGACGAAGTCGCACACGCGAACCGCGAACGTACGAAGATCGACCTCGACGTCGGCCACGTAGGCGCCCCACGCGTACGCTCCGTAAGCGTCGCCAGTGTAGGTCGCGTCATCCCACTCGATGTGCTCCGGTTGCCGATAGCGCGCCTTTCCGAGGAGCGCCTCGCCGGGGTGCGAACCGTGCCAGGCGCGGATTGCCGCCAGCAGGTCCTCGCCGCGGCCATCGGTCGATACGCCCACCCGCTGGCGCAGGTCGTCGCAGGCGGTCTCCACCAGTCCGCCGACCACCATGACGGTTCGCGAGGCCACCGTGGGTCCACTGTTCGGCACCCGGGCCGTGTCGGCGGGGGCTATGACGACGCTCTCCTGAGGAAGGCGCAGGCGGTCGGCGACCAGTTCGGTGAACACCGTCAGCGTACCCTGTCCCATCTCCACGTTCGCCGTACGGACCTCGACCTTTCCGTCCGGAAGACCCGCGACGTGCACCTCGGAGTCGAGGAACACCTCTCCCGCGCCTGTGAAGCCGGCGCCATGAAAGAACGTTGCCAGCCCCACGCCCCGGCGCCTCGTTCGATCATCCTCGTTGAAGGTCGAGTGAGCCTTCCGGCGCTCGAAAAACTCTGACATTTGAAGCGCCCGATCCATCACTTCGACCCGGTCCGCCCCGTCGTCGATTACCTGACCGGTGGCTGTGGAATCTCCCGGGCCGATCAGGTTGAGCCGGCGAAGCTCCACCGGGTCCGCGCCGATCCTCGCCGCGATCCGGTCCATGTGCCGCTCGCACGCGAACTGACTCTGAGGGGCCCCGAACCCGCGGAACGCTCCGAAGGGTGGCGAGTTCGTGAACACGGCACGCCCATGGATGCGAACGTGATCGCAGGCGTACGGGCCCGCCGCGTGGATGATCGAACGGCTGAGCACGACAGGAGACAGCGTCACGTACGCGCCGCCGTCCAGCACCACGTCGATGTCCTGCGCGAGAAGACGTCCGTTCCTGTCCACACCCGTGCGATGCCGCACCCTGGCCGGATGCCTCTTGGTAGAGACCGCCATGTCCTCTGACCTATCGTAGATCAACTTGACCGGTTGGCCCGCCTTCAGGGACAGGAGGGCAGCATGGAGCGCGATGCCGGATGGAAACTCTTCCTTGCCACCGAAACCGCCGCCCGTGGCCGCCTGGATGATCCGCACCTGGTCTGGCGCCCTCCCGAGGGCGTGCTCGAACGCGTCCACGATGTAGTAGGGGCACTGCATCGAGCCCGTGACGGTGATCACGCCGTCCTCTTCCCAGGCGATCATTCCCTGCGGCTCCAGATACACGTGCTCCTGCGCACCCGTCTCGTACACCCCTTCGATCACGACCGGGGCGTCGGCCAGGGCCCGTTCGACCTCACCCTTCTCGATCCTGAGATCCTCGAGGACGTTGTCGGCTCCATACTGAACCTGCTCCGGGCGAGGAGCGGACCGGAAGTCGAAAATCGGCGGCTCCGGGTCCACGTCGATCTCCACGCGGGAGAGGGCACGGCGGAGGGACTCCCGCGACCGGTGCGCCAGCAGCAGCACCGGCTCGTGCAGGTGCCGGACCCGGTCGGCGGCCAGCACAGGCTGGTCCTCCTCGATCAGGAAGACGGCGTTCGAGCCCGGGATGTCGCGATGGTCCACCACGGTGTACTCGGACCAGTCCACGGAATCGTCGAACCGGACCCCGCGGATCCTCCCGCGAGCGACGGGGCTCCGCACCGTGGCGCCCCACAGGCAGCCGTCGACCGGGAGGTCGTCGACGTACAACTCACGTCCGGTGAGTTTGGAGAGGCCTTCGACGCGTTTCACGTCAGCCTTCCTGCCCGGGTTCGCATTCCCGCAGCGTCGCCACGGTCGGACCCGATAAGTGTGTGTCCTGAAACGCCGAAGGGCAATAACTTGGCTGGGCACGATCGGGCTTCCGTAAGCCAGGGAGATTCAGGATGAGCGGTCGGACAAGGGAAGACTTCCTCCGTGAGGCCGTCCGGGTCGCTTCGGAGAACGTATCTGACGGAGGCGGCCCGTTCGGGGCGATCGTCGTGCGGAACGGCGAGATCGTGGCCCGCGGCGCCAACCGGGTGACCGGCAGCAACGACCCTACGGCGCACGCGGAGATAGAAGCGATCCGGGAGGCGTGCCGAGTTCTAGGGACGTTTCAGCTGGAAGGCTGCGAGATCTACAGCAGCAGCGAGCCATGCCCGATGTGCCTCGGCGCCATCTACTGGGCCAGGCCCAGGGCAGTCTTCTTCGCCAACGGCCGCGGCGTAGCTCTCGCGGCGGGATTCGACGATCACCACATCTACGAGGAATTCCTACTCGCTCCGGAGGAACGGCGGTATCCAGCGACTCGTCTCGAGATCGATGGCGCCGACGAGCCGTTCCGCCGCTGGGCCGCCAAGGAAGACCGGGTCGAGTACTGAGGTTGAAATGCATGACCAGTTGAATTCCGTTTCTGGAGACCGGGCTCGGTGACACACACAGACTCTCGCCGGGATCGCGTCCTGGAGATGTGCGCCGCCACCTTGATGTCGATTGCCACGGTGGCGACCGCCTGGTGCGCCTACCAGTCGGCTGAGTGGGGTGGCGAGCAGGCATTCCTGCTGGGCGAGTCGCAGCGCGCTGGCCGCGAAGCGGACCTCCACTCTGCCCTCGCGGCCCAGAAGAGGAGCCTCGACGTCGCCGTGTTCATGGAGTGGATCGGCGGCCTCGCGACGGACAACGAGCGACTGACGGATTTCTACGCCGAGCGTTTTCCGCCGAACCTGGGAATCGCCGTCGAAGCCTGGCTTGCCACTGAGCCTCGCACGAACCCGGACGCACCGCCCCATCCTTTCCTGATGGAAGAGTACAAGATCGCCGAGGATTCGATCGCTGCGCGAGCCACCCTGGAGTCGGAGGCGAAGTGGGCGGAGGCGCGACAGGCGGACGAGAACGGAGACCGCTTCGTCCTCCTCACGGTGATCTTCGCTTCCGTCCTGTTTTTTGGAGGGATCGAACAGAAGTTCAAGGACCGCAAGGTGCGAACCGGAATCCTCGTCGTCGGCTGTCTGCTGTTCCTGGGAGGAGTGATCGCGATGCTCAATTACCCGCTCCACCTGGGGTGAGGAGAGGGCGCCCCAGTCCCACGCCGGCGCGCGGGCGGGCTCGCCCACGCCGACCTTTGCAATCGACGCACGCACGGCGCATCTTCCGCCCTGTTCGCTACGTCTATACCACATCTGCCGCAGAGACCGATGAACGATCAAATAGTGAGCCTTCTAGGCGACGACGCTTCGTACCTGCTCGACCACGAGTGCCAGGGGATCACCAGGGGCCGCCTGCACGCCCCGGGCCCGGACTTCATCGATCGCGTGTGGATGAACTCGGACCGCAACAACCGTGCGCTCGGCAATCTGACCTGGATCTACGAGCACGGTCGCCTGGCCGGGAGCGGTTACATGTCCATCCTGCCTGTCGACCAGGGCATCGAGCACGCCGGCGGCGCCAGCTTCGCC
>JBDGXI010000030.1:0-24448 GCA_039584685.1 Gemmatimonadota bacterium
GCGGTATGACCTCGACGATCTCTCCGGCCTCGATCGCGGAGACGCCTTCCGGGACGACCAGCAGTCCGTCGGCGGCGCTCATCGATGTCAGTATCCCCGATCCCTGGGGCCCCGTGAGCTCGACCGCGGGCATGTGGCCGGCGCTCCGGGACAGGCGGACGCGATAGAAATGGGTCAGATCGGCGGCGGATGAGATCGATTTCCTGGCCCGGGCCAGGATTCGCGGGACCTCCGGTCGCCGGTGGCCCATCATCTTGCGGAGCGCCGGTCTCAGAAAGACCTCGAACGTCACCATCGCCGATACGGGGTTTCCCGGAAGGCCCCAGAACGGTCTTCCGCCCAGAAGCCCGAACGTGAGCGGACTGCCGGGCCGCATGCGAACCCGCCAGAACACGCGCTGCATGCCCATGTCGTCGAGCGCCGCCTTGACCTGGTCGTGGTCACCCACGCTCACGCCCGCCGACGAAATGATGGCGTCGCAGTCGGCGGCGCGCTCCAGTCGCTGACGGACGTCGCCCGCGTCATCCCGGGCAATCCCTAGAGGAACGGGATCGGCGCCCGCGGTCACCAGTTGCGCGGCGAGCGCGTGCCCGTTCGAGTTCATGATTCGTCTTCCCGCCCGGACCTCCGACACCTCGTCGAAGTCCGCCAGCTCATCGCCGTTCGACAGCACGCCCACGCGGGGGCGGCGGTGAACGGAAACGTCCGGCAACCCCTGCATCGCGAGAACGCCGACGGCAGCGGGGGTAACTGGATCTCCCTCGCGGAGCACGATTTCCCCGGTCTCGATGTCCTCTCCTCGTCGCCGGATGTTCCGGTTCGCGTCGGTGTCCTGGAAGAATCTCACTCGCCCGGGCGAGACCTCGGTCGTGTGCTCGACGCGTACAACGCCGCTCGCGTCCTCGGGCACCGGCGCCCCTGTCATGACTCGGGCTGCCGTGCCGCGCGCGAGTGGACCCGATGGAAACGAGCCCGCCGGAATATCGTCGGAAACCGGCAGAACTATGGGGCTCTCCGAGCACGCGCCGGCGACGTCCTCGGCGTGAACCGCGAACCCGTCCATGGCGCTATTGTCCCAAGGGGGGTGACAGATGGTGGCCCTGACATCCTCGGCCACCGCGCATCCCAGGGCCCGGGCGGCGTCCACTCGCTCCACGGGCAGGACTTCACACCGCGCCAGGATCGCCTCCAGGGCCTCGCGCCATCCGAGCCAGTCTGCCTGCGGTTCCATCCGGTTCACTGCTCCTCCGGGCTCCGGGTCGCGTGACCCGTCTCCGTCTCGACCGCGTGGCCTTCGGCGAGCAGCTCGTCGGCCCGACGTCCGTCATCCGGTCGGTTCACGTTGAAGAATATCCTATCTGGATCGCCGTGCGACGATACATCTGCGAGGTCGAGGTATAGAACTTCTACATCGGCGAAGAACGAGACCACGGCCCTGTCCCCCCGCTCGATCGCGGCCTCGATCGCCGGCAGACAAGCCACGTCGTACGCTGCGCACAGCGGCTCGCAGCCACGGCGGCTCGAGCTCTTCGGCACCACGGCAACGCCCGGACCGAGCCTGGCCACCAGCGCCCGCAGCAGGCTGGGCGGCACGAACGGCATGTCGGTCGCGAGGACGAGGACACCGCCAAGGTCCTCCTCGGCCGCCCATGAAACGGCGGTGTGCAGTCCGCCCAGCGGCCCGACTCCGGGAATGAGATCCTGTCGCACGGTCACCCCTTCGAGCAAGTGCCTCTCGAGGTCGTTCGCGACGACGACGACGCGGCCGGCTGCCGCGTCGAGCGATCGGGCGGCGCGGCGGACCAGCGACTCGCCACCCAGTTCGGCAAACGCCTTGTCGGACCCGAAGCGCCGACTCCGGCCGCCGGCGAGCACGGCGCCGAGGACCGCGGAACGCGGAACCGGGATCATCCGGAGGTGTCCAGCTGGGGCCAGAAGTACTGAGGGTGTTCGCGGCGGGCGCGGCCCACCAGGATCAAGCCGGCACGAGCGGCCACGGCCACGGCCAGCTCGGTCGGTACGGAACGCGACACGAGGGCTCCGACGCCTGCTCGGCACGCCTTGGCCGCCATCGCGCCGGAAATGCGCGCACTGACCAGGAGTATCGAACTCCGAAGTGGTGCCCGCGCCAGCACGGCCGCACCCACCAGACGGTCCACCACGTGGTGGCGGCTCACGTCCTCCACCACTGATGCGAGGGCTCCATTCACTACCAGGCCTCCGGTGTGCACCCCCCCGACACTCGATCGGAGAGATGCCCCGTCAAACATGTCGCGGAACCACGAGGCAACGCGGACACGATCTTCGAGCAGGGGGCGGAGACCGGGGTCGCGTGGCACCAAGAACGACATGGAATCGTCGGGCGTCGCGAGAGCCGCGGGGCCGATGACTGGCACCGGTTCGGAGTCGCGCGACAGTAGCCGCAGCAGCCGGTCGAGCGCGGGCCGCGCGACTCGAACCGAGACGCGGGCCGCGAAGCGATCCTGCGACCCGGCCACGTCCATATCCTCGATCTCGCCGGGTGTCCGGACGACGCCTTCGCTGACGAGCCACCCGGCAGCCAACACCGACAGATCCGCCGGAGTGCAGCTCCACACGAGCGTTGCCGCGTCGTTCACCGTTACGCGAACCAGCGCCTCCGGAGCCAGCACTCTCGGGACACTTCCGTCCGAATCAGCGGTCACCGGGCCTCCGGGCGGATCAGGGCTATCCGTAGTATCAGAAGTAGTAGTAGAGGGTGGCCGTGAGCTCGAAGTTGTGCGTCCATTGCGACTCATCGGCAGCCGGCGACCCGCTGTCCAGGAGGTTCTGCAGGACATCGATCCGAAACCAGCCTGGCGGAGTCTTGAGGCGCCACAGATTGTCGCGAAACTCGAAGGCGAGCCCGAGCCTTTCCGATACATGGACCTCGGCGCCGATTCCCCCGTGTACCATGGGGGCCGTCCCAATCTGAAACTCGAATGGCTCCCTCACGCTCGCCAGAACGTCACTGGTTCCAGTGCTCAGCTCCTGCAGAACGCCTCCGCCCAGCACTATGTAGGGCTGCACCCGGTGGTACGATCTGGCCCCGGTCAGGGACAGCTGAAGCGATCCCTGGATGATGAGATAGTCGGCGTCGACCGTGTCCACGACCGCAGGACCGCCCTCCAGTCGAGGGTCGATGACCCATTCATCCGAGTTTCCGTAGCCGACCCCGATCTCGAGGGACAGCGGACTGCTGAGCCGTGCCCGGAATCGGGCCCCGAGGAACGGTGAGGAACCCGGCCCGAACGGCGGATCACCCCGGTTCGTGAAGATGTATCCGCCCACCAGGCCGAGCCGCGTACCGCTGTCGCGCCAGCGGTATGGTGTATTGATGCTCTCCTCTTGCGCTGCGGCCGACTCGGGACTGAAGGCGATGCCGATCAGCGCCAGCGTCAGGGCCGCGAGGGGTCGCACCAACCTCCGCGAGAGCTTCACTTCTTGCAGGAATTTCATTGACACCTGTTCGAACCGTCGTCTATACTCGACACCGATGAACGCGGAGCCCCGCCGCGATGCGACGCCCGGAGACAGGGCGAGGCGCCGGGACGGGACTCGAAGTGGCCAATGTAGAGGCCGGACCTCCCCATTTCCAGTTCGGATGTTGCTGCGAAGAATAGCCGCCTGCTCGCTGCTCGTACTTGGCTCGATCGCGGGGTCCACAGGTCTCGCGATCGCTCAGTCCGTGCGAGTATCCGTTCCAGAAGAGAATTTTCGCAAAGAGCCTCGCGTGACGGGGAGCAACCGGCTCGCCACGGTATTGGAGGGCGCGGTGCTCCAGGTCGAGTCCCGCCAGGGCCGCTGGGTTCGCGCGACGCTGGAAGGGTGGATCTGGAGCCCCTCCCTCTCCGCTACCGATCGGGACGGCTTCGATCTGGTCGTCTCCAATTCCGGGGGGGAAAACCTCCGAGAGGCGCCGCAGGGAGAGGCTCGCCGTATTGCCCGATTGCTGCGCGGGATGCTGCTCGACCGGGTGGAGCGGCAGGGCAACTGGATGCGCGTGCGCCGATCCGCCTGGTTGTGGTCGGAATCGGTGGTCGAGGTCGAGGGCGCAGACCTCGAGCCGGTGGTCGCACAGGACGAGGCTGCGGAACAGCCCGATGTGCGGCCCGAAACGGTGCGGACAGCCGAGCTGCCCGATCGCATCCTGGTCTCGGGTGAACGGGTGCAGCTCCACGTGTCGCCGTCGGGTGATACGCTCGCGGCTCTTCGACCGGATGCGAATCTCGAGGTTCTCGCCCGGCAGGGTAGCTGGGCCCGCGTGCGGCTCGAGGGCTGGGTCTGGATCCCGGGCACGCTTCCGGCCGATTCGGCCCAGGCCACCGGCGATCTCGCACCATCCGACGTGAAGGCGAATCCCGACCAGTACCGCGGACGGCAGGTTCGGTGGCGACTGCAATTCGTATCGGTGGAGAGAGCCGAGCCGACCCGAGAGGATTTCTACGAGGGCGAACCATTCATCCTGGCTCGCGCCACGTCCGGGGACCAGGGGTTCGTGTACGTGGCCCTGCCGCCGGAGCTGGTGGCCGAGGCGGAGAGCTTGCGCCCGCTCCAGGTGATCGAGGTACTCGGCAGCATCCGGACTGGTAGTTCGGCACTGATGGGAGTTCCCATACTCGACCTGATCGCTCTGAACTGAGGGGGCCCGGATGAGCGATGGGAAGACATCGGGTGACACACCCCTGCGGCATGCCGCTCGCGGCATCGGTGGAGGCGATGCCTCTCCCACGCACCACCGGGCGGCTCTCCCTGTCGACAGATCGGTTCTGTGGACGCCGATCCGCGACCCCGGCGATCCGGCCGGGCCGGCGGT
Source organism: Gemmatimonadota bacterium (assembly GCA_039584685.1). GTDB lineage: Bacteria > Gemmatimonadota > Gemmatimonadetes > Palauibacterales > Palauibacteraceae > Benthicola. Next base: position 4,835 of record JBDGXI010000030.1, read on the forward strand.
ATCGGGGCCGTACGAACTCTTCCTTGCCCGGTCCGCGATCCGCCAGATCAACGAGAACTCGGAGGCCGAAGGCAAGGAGCCTCGCTTCGGGTTCCTCCTCGGTCACGTGTATCGGTGCCCCGAGTCGGGCGTTCACTACTCGGTGGCCGACAAGGTCCTCCCCGCGGACGAGCCGATCTCGGAAGATGCGCCCGACCCGTTCCTCCTGCGGGCATGGGCGGACTCTCAGGCGAGCTTCCGCGAGCATGGCGGGGTGCTGATCGGCTGGTATCACACTCACTACATGCTCGGGCTCATCCTTTCCGAGGCCGACCGGGAGATGAACGAGAGGTACTTCGGCCAGCCGTGGCAGTGCTGCGTTCTGGTGGTACCGGATCCAGCGCGGCCGCTGGGCGCCGTCTTCAGGTCCTTTGCGGCGCTCGCCGAGACGGAGGAGGAGCCAGCCCCTTTCCGCGAACTCCTGGCGATGGAGGACGTCCCGCCGGAGGGTCCGATCGCGACCGCCGTCCGGTGGAAGAACTACCTACCGGATCGGGACGTCCGTCCGTCCGCCGCACGGCCCGATGAACCGGAGGGGCGCGAGACTCCGTCCGTCGTCCCCGAACGTCCGCCCTCCGGCGAGCAGCTTTCTTCCATGACGCTCGTCCTGCCGGAGAATCCCTCCGAGCGCATGTATCCGAGACTCCCCTTGCGTCGCAAGACTATCATCTGGCTTCTTGCGGCAGTGGCGATGATGCTCGGTGGTTACTTTGGTGGATTGCGGCTCTTCCAGTCCGACGGCGACACCACACCCGTCACCCCCGTTCCCGTCGAGCAGCCGCCACCTGTGCCACCGGAGGTGCAGCGCTTCCGAGACGCGGCGACCGGCCTGGAGGAGATGATGCTCCGATACGAGGAGAGACGACAGGATTTCGATCTCGGGCGCATCGGCTGTGAACTGCTGGCCGGTGGATACGCGGCTGCGGATGACGCCTTCATCGCGATGGCCGGGTCCTACGCCGGGTTGGGAACGGCAGCGGACGAGACCCTGAACGCCGAGTACGAGCGCCTGGTGGAAGAGACGAACCGGCTCAACCAGCACTTCGACGCCTCCGGGTGTCCACGTCCCGAGTGAGGACGCAGCTCATGCATCGAACAGTCACGTACGTGGCCGTGCTCGCGGCCCTTTCTCTGTCTCCGCCTGCCCTTCGGGCGCAGGAGGCGGAACCGCTCCAGAAGAGTGACGTGATCCGGCTCCTCACCGGGACGACTTACACGAGGGCGGAGGTGGCCGGGATCGTACGGCAGAGCTGCCTCTCATTCGTACCGACCGAGAGGGACCGTGCGGACTTCCGGGCGCTCGGGGCCGATGAGTCGGTGATGGCGGCGATCGACGGCTGCGCCGGACCGACAGTGGCCGTACCGGCGCTTGGCTTCAGCATGAATCGACGGATCTTCGACGTCGTGGCGGGAGATACGGTCCGCATCCCGGTGGGCGTGAACCGCGGTTCGGCAGGTGAGAGCGGAGTGCGGCTGCAGCTCGTGGGTAGTGGGGCACTTACGGGTGGGTCGGACGCGAGAGCGGTCACCGGGGCGAACGGGCAGGCCACGTTCGTCGTTCCGGTCGGGAGCCGGGTCGGAACCTACAATCTGACACTGGCGGGCAACGTGACGATCGGCGGCTCCAGGGCCGTTACGATTCGGGTGGCTCCGGCGCCGCCGGCCACGGCGACCGGAAGACCCGATCCGGTGGCCCTGTCTGCCGGTGACGAGCCCGCGCAGCTTCGCGTCGCCGTCGAAGACCGCTACGGCAACGCCGTTTCCGGTGTACTGATAGAGGTACGGGCGGAATCTGCGGACGGGTTGGCCCTGGCTTCGGGCCGAACGTCGGAATCTGGCGCACTGGAATTCTCGGTCAGCGAATCCATCCTCGGGGGGGCGAATCGGCTGGTGTTCGTTTCCGGCGGCGAGGTCCTCGGCTCCAGCGGAGTGGCGCGCCCGGGCGGCGGGGCGGCCGAGGTGGCAGCGGTTTCCGGCGGCGACCAGGCTGCGGACGCGGGTCAGGATCTTCCTCTGCCACTGGTAGTAGCGGTGACGAACGCGGACGGGGCTCCGGCGCGCAGCGTCGAGGTGCGGTTCCTCGCGAGCAACGGGCAAGTACGTCCGGAATTGGCGCTGACGGACGATCGGGGCCGGGCGAGCGCATCCATAACGATGGGCGCTCAAGGGACGGAGACCACGGTAACGGCTACGGCTGGAGAGGTCAGCCGGGAATTCTCCTTCCCGATCACGCGGGGAGGGATCACCGTGGCGGCCATGCAGGCGATCTTCCTGCAGGCCACTCAGCTTCTGGATGCCGGTGATGCCCCGGGGGCACGGGAACTTTACCTCCAGGTCGTGGAGGCGGATCCGTCGAATCTTGCCGCTGCCACGGGCGTGGCGGACACCTATGCGGCCGAGGGACGATACGCGGAAGCCATCCAGAACTACCGCACGGTTCTGCGGACCGAGCCATCCCGCCGAGATGCACAGGTTGGATTGGCGCGGGCGAATCTCCGAGGCGGCAACTCCGCGGAAGCGGCCCGTTGGTTCGACCTCGCGCTCAGCCAGGACCGGGACGATGTGGATTCGTGGGTCGGGCTGGGTGACGCCTGGGCACGCCTCGGCCAGACGGCAGATGCGCAGGAGGCCTATGAACGGGCACTCGCGATCGATCCCGGGAATGAAGCTGCCAGGCGGGGTATCGATCGGCTGAGCCAGAACCCGTTGTTGCTCCAGGCAGACGTGTGGGGCGGCTACACGGACGACAACGGCCGCGATCCCGGGTTCCGTTGGGCAGAACTCGGGATCTACCCGGGCGCCGGATTCGAGCTCTGGTTCGCCTTCGACAACGCTCTGAACTTTCGGCACCCATACCTCGTGCGTGGCCAGGACGATATCGAAGGCCTGTACGGTGGCCTCGGATACAGCTACGGCGCGAACCGGGCCTACCGCACGTCGTTCGAGCTCGGGCGCAGGAAAGAGCCGGTGGAAGGGACCATTCAGACCACCTGGACGCTGGACCAGACGTTCGGGTTGAGCTCGGGCGGGTGGTTCAAACTGGGCGGCTGGCTGGGGCACTGGTATGACAGGGACGACTGGGTGGTGTTTGCGGAAACGGGCATCGAGACGGGAGCCGCCGTCGTGAAGCCAATGGTTTCCTACGGCGACTACTTCGGCTCGGGTCTTACCGAACTTCCGTCCGGTGTTCCAAACCGGGCGCCCGCGAAAGAACTGCGAATCGGCCTGACCACACGCTTCGAAGCCGAGTCGGGCCTGGGTCTCGAACCCGGGGTGTTCTACGGGAACGTGAACAGCGACGTTTCCGACGAGCTCAGCGGCAGTTTATGGGACGCATCGATGCGGCTCTGGTATGCCGTGAGCCAGACCTTTGCCGTCGACAGCTTCGTGCAGTACCAGTCGCCTCCCGGGCTGCCTTCCTTCTGGAGGGTTGGACTGGGTCTGCGATTCGGCATCAAGCGCCCCGATTGATCGAGGTTCCCTGCCCGATTCAGTGAAACGCTGACACGCCTTCGTGACCTTGCCGGCCACGGGGGCGTTGTAGTATCGTATTCTCACTTTCGGTATTTGTTCGGTATCCCGGAAAGAGGAAGTTATGCGGCGCTCGGCGGCCATCGTACAATTGGAGCGGCAGATCGAGCAGATCGAATCAAAACCCCGCGGTCCGGGCGGTTCCGTCCCCACGGGTGTTTCTTCCCTGGATACGCTGCTGCCCGGCGGTGGATTACCTCGCGGTCAGGTGGTCGAATGGCTCGGTCCCAGGTCGAGCGGCAAGACGACACTGCTTCGGGCCACTTTCGCCACCCTGCGAGCGACCGGTGAGTCGATCGCACTCATCGATCCCGCCCGCTCCCTGTACGCACCGGACTGGACCAGTCTGATCGTCGGGGAGGGAAGGTTCTGGGTCATTCGTCCACCAGATCCGACCGAAGCCGTCTGGTGTGCCGATCTGATCCTTCGCAGTGGGGCCTTCGGAGCGGTGGCACTCCTGGCATCGACTCACACCGTGGCAGCGGATGGAGTCGATCCGCTGCTTAGGCGAGCCGTGACGATACGCCTGCAGCGCCTGGCCGAGGAGGCGAACGCCGTTTTTCTGACGGTGGGACACGTTCCACTGGCTGCCCTCCGCCTGTCTTTCCGAGCCGGTCGCGTGGAATCCGTACAGAAAGCCTTCGGTCCCTTTCTATCATCCGTCCGGCCTATCTGGGTACGTGTGGGGAAACGAGGTGCGGTGGAGGTTCCGCTTCTCTGTCCGGTGTCTCCTTCATGGGGCCCCGAACCGGCCCGGGATCGGAAAGGTCCGGCGACTTGAACACCGCACCGTCCCGTGTGGCTACCGTTCTTGTGAGCGAAGGACCCGCGCTTTCCGGCGACTCCGGTGGAACCCGGCTCGCGACGGCACTGTTGGCCGGCTCACCGCGCGTAGCTCCGGTGGGGCCGCAGGCGTGTCGGGTGGATGCGCGCGGGTGGGATCGCAGGGGGGGCGAGACGGTCCTGGTCCGTACGCTGCGCGGGGCCACGTTGTCGGCAGGATTCACAGGAGCCTGGGCCGGCGTGGCAAACGCGGCTGTCGTGGCTGATGCCGCGGCGATGCTGGCGAAGCAACTGGACGGTCAGAGACCGAACGTCTCCTCTCTCCCGGTGGATATCGTGTACGAAGAGGCTTCGATCATCGTGGCTCCGGGTACCGGTCCGGCTTTCCTGTCACCCCTGCCGCTGTCGTTTCTGCCGCTCTCGTACGAAATGCGCGAGACCCTGAGGGCACTGGGATTTCGTCGCATCGGGGAGCTGGCCGTTCGGGATCGGAACGAGTTGGAAGCCCGATTCGGTCCCGCCGGTGTGCAGGCGCACCGGTGGGCCTGTGCGGAAGACGTTCGAGCGTTTCGTTCCCTGGTTGCGGATGAGCTCCCTGAATCCTCGCTGGAGCTGGACGGGGCAGCGGTTACGCTGGAACCGCTGTTGTTCGTGCTTCGTCATCTCCTGCACAGGGTATGTTCCGACCTTCTGCGCGTGGGACGATGTGCCTCCCGCCTCTCGCTCGAGCTTCGCCTGGATGGATCCACCACGACTCAGCGGGCGAAAGTACTTCCGGCCCGGGCGACGAGGCGGGAGGATCTGCTGTACGACCTGTGTCGCGCGGCCCTGGAGCGTGCCGTGGACACGAACGGCTGTCTGGCAGCCCCGGTCAGCGGGATTGAGCTGCGGGTGGAGGAGACGGCGCCTCCGGGTGCACGCCAGGGGGATCTTTTCACGGGAGACTGGCGTGATCCGATGGCCGCCGCCGCGGCTCTTTCCCGTCTGCGGGCCCGGCTGGGCGAAGAGGCGGTGGCGTGGCCCCACCCCCGTGCGATCCACCGACCGGAGTCTCGCAATCGATGGCGACCGGCGGCTTCCGTCGAGACGCCGGAAGAGGATAGAGCCCGATCTGACCCATCTCCGGGCACGGCTCGTATCGTATCCGCGGATGGAACGATCGAGAGCACTCTTCACCTTCTGCCCGACCCGGTGGAAGTGGACATATGGGCCAGCGAGGGCTGCCCCCGAGAGCTACGGGATCGGACGGGGCGTCGTTCGCTGCTCGTCACCGAGGGACCGGAGCGTCTTTCCGGTGATTGGTGGAAGGATCCCTATCGGCGCGAATACTTCCGAGCGTGTACGGAGGAAGGAGAACTGTTGTGGCTGTACCGGGAATGGAGGGGACGGGGGAAGGGGAAGGTGGCGAAATGGTGGCTGCACGGCTTCTACGATTGAGTGTTTCGCCCTCTCTTTGCGCTAGTCCTCGCTGCGCTGCGGAGACGCGCTCCGAGAGGACGAGCCCGTGAAAGGGGGATCGCTCGTTCCTGAAGTGTGACGAGAGATGAACGGCGGCGATTTCGTAGAGCTGGCGGCGCGATCCGCTTTTTCCCTCCTGGCCGGCGCCTCGAATCCGGAAGACCTGGCGGAACGGGCAGCGGCCGAGGGAGCCCCGGCCCTCGCTCTGGCCGACGTATTCGATCTCGGGGGTGCCGTGCGGTTCACGCGTGCGTGTGACGACGTGGGTGTGCGTCCGATCATCGGAGGTGAAGTCCGCCTGGGTAACGGGAAACGAACCGCCTCCGGCCGTGTCGTCGACGGCAGGCTGCGCCTGGTGCTCCTGTGTGAGGACATCACCGGCTACCACGCTTTATCGGCGCTCATCACCCGGGCGCGCCTGGCCTCCCCGCGGGGTTCTCCCGGCCTCGTGTTCACCGAAATCGAAGGTAGAACGGGCGGATTGACGTGTCTCGTCATGACGGAGAACCTGCTGCCTGAGACCCCGGGACTCGCCTACAGGATCGACCGGTTGAAAACCCTGTTTCCGGGGTGCCTGCACCTGGCGCTGGAGCATCACGGGCTTCCGGCCGACGCACGTCGTTGTTCCGCGTGGATCGAGCACGCCCGCGATCACGAACTTCCGTGGCTCCCGGTGAACGCTCCGCTGTACGCCCGCCCGCGCGATCGAATCGTCCTGGATGTGCTGACCTGTCTTCGCTATGGCACGACCCTGGATGAAGCGAACGATCGATTGCCGCCCAATGGCGAGTGGTACCTGAAGGGGGCCGCTCACATGCGAGAGCGGTGGGGGCGGGAAGCGCTCCGAGAGACGGTGCGCGTGGCCGACCGGTGCCGGTTTCACATGAGCGACCTGAAGCCACGACTCCCTCCCTTCGATGTGCCCGGGGGAGGGGATCGGAACACTTTCCTCAGGGGGCTCGTGGAACAGGGGGCACACGAGCGATACGGTGGTCGGCTCGGTGCCCGGCACGTTCGACAGATCGAGCACGAGCTCGGAATCATCGGTCGCCTCGACCTCGCCGACTACTTCCTCATCATGTGGGACATCGTCCGGTTCGCGAACCGGCGCGGGATCCTCGTGCAGGGCAGGGGGTCGGCAGCAAATTCGGCGGTCTGCTACTGTCTCGGGATCACCGCGGTGGACCCCGTAGGGCTGGATCTGCTGTTCGAGCGTTTTCTCTCGGAGTCCCGCCACGAACCACCGGACATCGACCTGGACATCGCCCACCGGGACCGCGAGGAAGTGCTCCAGTACGTGTACCAGAAGTACGGTCGCCGGCACGCGGCCATGGTATGCGAGTCCATCACGTACAGGGGGAAAATGGCGGCACGGGATGCGGCGCGGGTCCTGGGGTTTTCCTCCGTGGAGAGCGATCGCCTGTCGCTGGAAGTAGATCGCGGCGGTGCCGTGGATGCAGCCCGCAGGCTTGCGGAAGGTGGCGTCGTGCGCGCCGGTCTCCAACCCGCCGATCCCCGGACGATGGCCCTTGTGCGGACCGTGGCCGGATTGGAAGACCTCCCCCGTCACCGCTCGATTCACGTGGGCGGGTTCGTGATTTCCGACCGACCGATCGGAGAGCTCGTACCCGTGGAACGAGCGTCCATGGCGGACCGGACAGTGATCCAATGGGACAAGGACGACCTCGATCTGCCAGGCTTCATCAAGTTCGACCTTCTGGGCCTCGGGATGCTGACGTTGCTCGGTGATGCCATTCGCACCATTCGGCGGACCCGCGGGGTGTCGATCGACCTTGCTCGTCTACCGCCGGACGATGCGGCCGTATACGACATGATCTGTGCGGCAGACACGGTCGGCGTGTTCCAGATCGAGTCGCGAGCCCAGATGAACACGCTTCCCCGAGTGCGTCCCCGCTGCTTCTACGACCTGGTCGTCGAGGTGGCCCTCATCCGTCCGGGGCCGATCCAGGGAGACATGGTGCACCCGTACCTGAGGAGGCGAAACGGAGAAGAACCGGTAACATATCTGGACCCCAGGCTCGAACCGCTTCTGAAACGAACGCTCGGCGTTCCGCTGTTCCAGGAGCAGGGGATGAAGGTGGCCATAACCCTGGCCGGGTTCACCCCGGGTCAGGCGGACAACATGCGTCGGGCGATGGGGTTCAAACGCTCACATCGGAAGATGCAGGAGGTCGAGCGGGACCTGGTAGACGGATTGCGCCGAAACGGGGTTCGCCCGGACGTGGCCGCGCAGATTCTCAAGTACCTCACGGCGTTTGCCAACTACGGATTTCCGGAAAGCCACTCGGCGAGCTTCGCCCTCCTGGTGTACGCCTCCGCTTACCTCAAGCACTATTACGCACCGGAGTTCTACGCGGCGCTACTGAACGCACAGCCCATGGGCTTCTACTCTCCGGCGACGATCATCAACGACGCGCGACGGCATGGAGTGGAAATCCGTCCGGTGGACCTGGCTCGTTCCGAATGGAATTCGACGCTGGAGATGGAGCATTCTCCTTCACGCGCGGGTCCTGGCAGCGAGTCGTGTGTCGGCGAGGAGGGAGCGCAGCCACCTGCATTACGGATCGGACTTCGCCTCGTACACGGCCTCGGTGCGCGGGCCCGGGAGAAGCTTCAGGCGGCTCGTGAAGAGGGACCGTTCCGGAGCGTGGAGGACGTGATGCAGCGAAGCGGCCTGGGTGCTCCGGATCTTCGCGTGCTGGCGGAAGCAGGCGCTTTCGAGGTCCTGTGGCCCGGCCGCCGCCAGGCACTGTGGGAGCTCCTGCGGCAGGTTCGTGGGGACGCGGGTCCTCTCGCCCGTCGTTCCCGCGAGTCTGCGGTTCCGATTCGAGAAATGTCATCCCTGGAGCGGGTAGCGGCGGACTATCGGTGCGTCGGGCTGTCTTCCGAAGGACACCCCATGGAGTTTCTGCGGGAGAGGCTCGAAAACCGGGGAGTGTTGACAGCGGAAGAGCTGAGATCCTGTCGAAGCGGGGATGAAGTGCGAGTCGCCGGGTTGGCGATCTGTCGCCAGCGTCCGGGCACGGCGAAGGGCGTCATGTTCGTGACGCTGGAAGACGAGACCGGGTTTTCGAACTTCGTGGTGATGCCTGATGTGCGGGAAGCGATGCGGGACACTTTGCGGGCTCCGCTGCTCCTTATGGAAGGAATCGTGGAGAACGAACAGGGCGTGGTGAACGTACTGGCTCGCAGGGCTCATCGACTGGACCTCAACGGCGACCTCGGGCCGAGCCGCAGCCGCGACTATCGCTGAGGGTCCGGTTGTTGCACACGGCATCGCCGGTATATTGGGCTTCCAGCCAGCCTGTCGCGAACCGTTACGGGGTGAGAGCCGAGTGGGACAGACGCCGCAACACCCGAAGACCGTGGACAAGCCTTGGGGGCGGGAGATCTGGTACGCCCATAACGATCGTTATGCCGGTAAGGTACTCGAAGTCACCCGGGGTCATCTGCTGTCCCTGCAGAAGCACCGCGTGAAACACGAGACGCTCTATCTTCTCGTCGGTCAGGTCCGTCTGACGCTGGACGGGGAGGAGATGGACTGGCTTCCCGGTACGGCGATCGAGATCGCTCCCGGGACTGTCCACCGGATGGAGGCCATGGAGGACAGCGTCCTGCTGGAGGTCTCCACTCCCGAGCTCGACGACGTCGTTCGTCTCGAAGACCGCTACGGGCGAGCGGTGGAATGACCTGTTTGCGCGACCTTCCGTGCGGGCCTATTCTCAACGGCCGATCAATGCGTGGATGAGAAAACCCCCTCGGCCACGGATCGACTGCGGGGATAGGATCCGAGGTAGGCACCGTGGCTCTGGGGGTTGCCTCGTCCAGTGAAACACGTCGGAGGCGAGAACGTTCCACCGCCCCGCACGCTCCACCGGACCCGTCGCCTCGGAGGATCGATGCGAGACCACACGTCCGATTCCGGCTCCCAGGCACTCGGAGCCATCTACGGGGCGCTCGCCCTCGGGGTGTTCGTCTTCGCCGCTATCGTGCTGTTCGTCATCGACCCGCTCGAGGTATCGGTCGATTCGAACGTGATGAGGATCGTGTGGCTGGGGGTGGCGGCGGTCGCGACTCTCGGCGCTGGCGTGATCCGGGGCCGCATTGCGCACGCCGCCGCGGGGTCTGACCAGAGGCGGGGGGCGGCCATCATCGTGTGGGCTCTCGCAGAAGGGCAGGCTCTGGTGGGGATCGTCGGCACGCTGCTGACGGGCGACCGCGTTACCGCCTACGCCTCCCTGGCTCTGTTCGTGTGGCTGTGGATGCGGTATCCGCCGGCGTCGTTCAGCGGACGCTGACTCACGTGCCGTCCCGTCAGTCGTCCACCTGAGCGAAGATCTCGTCCGCCGTGCAGTGGCGGCCGGTGGCCTTCTTCGAGTAGATCAGCCTTCCGTCCAGTTCGACCTCGAACACGCCGCCGCCCGAGCGGATCAGGTCGATGACCATGTCCGGATATCGCTGTTTCAGACTGGCCGCCAGACTGGCGGCTTTGGGCTCGTAGTTTCAAACCCCGCAGTATTCGATGCTCATTCGCACCTGCGCCCTCCCTGATCTCGATTTCTACTCTCGCCGCCGTTGCACGGCCGCAGTATTGTCTCTCGCTTCCGGTCGGGCAACGGAGTCGCCCGGTCCGGGACTACCTCCATCCTCGGGGTGCCCGGGGGACAGCGGAGCGGATCTGCCTATGGAACGCGCACGAACACACGATGATCGAGCCTCCGAAGTCCTCGGAGCTCTCAAGAGCCAGCTGCCCGGGCACAGTCCCGATGTCCTGCGTGAGTTCAGCCTGCGACTCCTGTCTCGGGTTCCGGCGGAGCGGCTGCAGGAGGCCGAGCCCGGGCTCGTCGGCGAGCAGGCTGCACGTCTGTTCCGGCTGATCGAAGACACGCCTCCGGATGAGATAGGGGTCGAGCTCCATCGTCTGACGAGTCGACCGCACCGCGCGGTTCTCCTCACCGCGATGCCAGATTGCGCTTTCATCGTCGAGACGCTGCAGGAGATGCTTGCCTCAGAGGGCTACGCCATCCTGGCCCTCCTGCACCCGATCCTGTTGATCTCGCGTGATGCCGAGGGGCGCGTGACCGCGATAGGGGACCGCGTCGGGTTTGACTCGCGGACCTCGGCGACCATGATCCTGTTCGAGGGACTGGAATCCGAGGACGAGGCCGATCTCGAGGCGGACGTCGGCCGGCGGCTGAGCCACGTCCGGCTGGCGACCACTGATTTTCGGCGAATGGTCGAGGACGCGTCCCGGATCCGTGCGGACCTGGAAACCCTTAAGGCCGATCTCGTCCGGAAGGTCCCGGAACTCGAGGAGATTCAGGAGTTCCTCGAGTGGCTGCGGGATGGGAACTTCGTATTCCTCGGCTACCGCGAGTACGACATCCTCCCGGGCGATGGGGGTGAGCGCCAGGTCCAGCTGCGGCGAGGCTCCAGCCGGGGCATCCTCTCAGACGAGGCCAGCTCGAAGGTGTATCGGCCCGTACCGGTGAGCGATCTGCCGTCGGAACTGACGGCTCGTGTATTGGGCGGACCGATTCTGATGGTGTCCAAGACGAACGCCCTGTCCCCAGTCCATCGTCGGGCCCGCATGGACGATATCAGCGTCAAGCGGCTGGACAGCAGCGGGACGGTTCTGGGCGAGAGACGCTTCCTCGGGCTGTTTACCGCCAAAGCCTTCAACCAGGATGCGTCCGCGACACCGATCCTCCGCCGCAAGCTTGCGGAGATCCTGGAGGCCGAGCAGGTGGAGGCCGGAACCCATGATCACGGGCTCATCGTCCGGCTGTTCAACAGCCTGCCCAAGGAGGATCTGTTTGTCGCGCCCGTCGCAGAGCTCCTTCCCGTCGTCGACGCGGTCATCGAGACCCACGCCAGTGGGGAGGTGCTCGTGGTTGGCCGTCCGGACGCCCTGGCCAGGGGCGTGACCTTGATGGTGGTCATGCCGCGACACCGTTTCTCGTCGGAATCCCGACGCCGTGTGCAGGATCTCATTGTCGAGGCGTACGACGGTCAGATCCTCAACTACCACCTCGCTCTCGGCGAAGGAGAACAGGCGCGTCTGCACTTTCACGTTTCCGCGGAGCCAGAGGCGATCGCCTCTGTGGACCTGGTCGAGCTGCAGGGTCGGGTGGGCGAGGCGATTCGATCGTGGCGAGAAAAGACGCGAGCCGCGCTCGAGGAAGTGGTGGAGCCGGACCGGGCCATGGAGCTGATCGGGCGATATGGCGCGGCTTTCTCGCCGCAGTACGTGGCGACGACCGAGGTGCGCACCGCCGTACGGGACATCGAGGTTCTCGAGCAAGTGCGCTCTGGAGGAATGAGCCGGGTCACGCTCAGGGAGGTCGATCCGCCGGTTGAGAATCGATACTGGCTTACCGCTTTCGACCGGGGCCAGAGCCATGATCTGAGCGACGTCATGCCAGTGCTCGAAAATTTCGGATTCCGTGTGGTTCGGGCCGAGCCACACGAAGTCTCAGTGGAGGAAGGCGCAGCGCCACTCACGATCCACGGCTTCCTCGTCGACGTTCCCGCCGAGTGGCAGGTGGACCGCGAGTCGGCAGAGCCGCGGGTCGAGGAAGCCCTGCGCGCAGTGCAGGCGGGGTGGGCCGAGGACCTGCACATCAACCGCCTGATCCTGTCCGCGGGGCTGTCATGGCGGCAGGTGGCCCTTCTGAAGGCCTACGGTGCCTATGCCTTCCGTATCGGCGCCGTTTCCAGCCGACTGGGCCTGAGACGCCCGGTCGTGGCGTATCCTCGCGCGGCCCGGCTGCTGTGGGAGGTCTTCTCTGCCGAGTTCGATCCGACGCTCGAGGGCGACCGCGAGATGGCGGGGATCGCGACGCGCGATGCCTTTCACGAAGTGCTCGAGTCCGTCGAGGGAATCGATGACGATCGCACGTTGCGGCGGCTGCTGAACCTGATCGACTCGACGGTGCGCACGAACTACTTCCAGCCAAGACTGCGAGAGAATCCCGAGGCGCCGATCTCACTCAAGTTCGAGTGCACGCGAATTGAATCGATGCCGGACCCGCGACCAAGGCACGAGATCTGGGTGAGCGGCGTGCGGACCGAAGGCGCGCACCTCCGAATGGGAGATGTGGCGCGTGGTGGGCTCAGGTGGAGCGATCGGCTGGAGGATTTCCGCGCCGAGGTCCTGGGTCTGGTGAAGACACAGCAGGTGAAGAACGCCGTCATCGTCCCCGAGGGGGCCAAGGGAGCCTTCGTCGTCAGTCGTCCTCCGGCCGACCGCTCCCTGATGCGGGAGGCCGGCGTAACCAGCTACCGGGACTTCGTGAGCGGTTTACTGGACATCACGGACAACGTGGTGAGTGGGGCGGTCGTTCACCCGCTCGACACGGTGATCCGGGACGGGGAGGATCCCTATCTGGTGGTGGCGGCCGACAAGGGAACCGCAACTCTCTCTGACACCGCGAACGAACTGGCAGCGGCTTACGGCTTCTGGATGGGCGACGCCTTCGCGTCCGGCGGTTCCAAGGGCTACGACCACAAGGAAATGGGCATCACGGCCAGGGGCGCCTGGGAGTGCGTGAAGAGACACTTCCGGGAGATGGGCAAGAACATCCAGGACGAGGAATTCACGGCAGTCGGCATCGGCGATATGAGCGGCGACGTGTTCGGTAACGGGATGCTGCTGAGCCGGAAGACCCGCCTTCTCGCAGCATTCGACCACCGGAATATCTTCATCGACCCGGACCCGGACGCGGAGGAAAGCTGGCGAGAGCGCAAGCGGCTATTCGATCAGCCCGGGTCAGCCTGGACAGACTACTCCCCGGACCTGATCAGCGACGGTGGCGGCGTATGGGGGCGCGGAGACAAGCGGATCGACCTGTCGGACCGGGCCCGGGAAGTGCTCGGAATCGAGGAGGCGACTCTCAACGGCGAAGCCCTGGTGAAAGCGATCCTCGCGGCCCCTGTCGAGTTGTGGTGGAATGGAGGCATCGGTACTTACGTGCGGGCGTCTGCCGAAACGGACGCGGCGGTGTCGGATCCCGGAAACGACCTCGTGCGCATCACAGCCGCGGATCTGAGGGCGAAGGTGCTGGGAGAAGGAGGGAATCTCGGTCTCACGCAGCTGGGGCGCATCGAGTACGCCATGCGTGGCGGACGGCTGAACACGGATGCACTGGACAACTCCGCCGGCGTAGACACTTCGGATCACGAGGTCAATCTCAAGATCCTGCTTGGTTACCCGGTAGCCAACGGAGAGATATCAGAGGAGGAGCGGGACGCACTCCTGGCCTCGGCGGAAGGTGATGTCGGGGGCGCGGTTCTCCGAAACAGCTATACGCAGAGTCTGGCGGTCAGTCTGGATCAGCACCGCGTACGGCTGAATCCGGCAAGCTTCGGTGACGCTCTCCATTCTCTGGAGAAGGCCGGACTTCTGGATCGCTCGCTCGAGAATCTGCCGACCGGCGAGGAGATGGCCGACCGCCTCGAGGCGGGAGGGCCGACTCTCACACGACCCGAGCTGGCGGTGATGCTCGCGTACGCGAAAATGCACTTGAAGCGCCGCCTTATGGACTCTGATGTGCTCGATGATCCGGCAATGCTGGACCTCGTGCGCGACTACTTCCCGCCCGCAGTCCTGGAGCGTGCAGGCGAATCCGCACTCCGTGAGCACCGGCTGCGTGGCAACATCGCGGCCACGGAGCTCACCAATCGCATGGTGGACGCGATGGGCGGAGCCGGACTCATTCAATTGATCGGAGAGACGCATCGCACCGCCGCGGAAGTCGCGAAGGCGTGGTGGGTGGCGTACCGGATCGCCGGGGCGGAGGAACTGCTGCGGGGCCTGGAGGCGCTGGATCACCAGGTGACCTCGGGGGTCCAGGCCCAGTGGCTTCTCGCCACGAGTGAGTCGCTGGCCAGGTCCACCCGTTGGATCCTGGCGAACGCCGATCTCGAGCGCTCGATCGACGAACTGATTTCATGGTACGGCGAGCCGGTCCAGGAAATCGAGGCAAGCCTCGGCGATTTCCTTCCCGAGCCCAAGCGCAGCCAGGTCGGCGAACGCCTCGCCCTTCGCATGGCCGATGGCATGGGGCGTGTTATCGCGTGGAATCTCGTATGCCTGGAGTTCCTGGACGGAATGCTTCCGGTGGCGAGTCTGTCGCGTGAATCCGGGATCGCGGCGAAGGCCGTGGGAGATGTGTATTTCGGGCTCGCCTCGGATATCGACTTCCCGTGGCTCCAGGATCACCTGGCTGAGCTGGCCGGAGCGGATCTATGGGAGCAGCGGGCCGCCCGGCGACTGATGATCCAGCTGGAGGCCTCTCGCCGGACGATTGTGCGCGGGCTGATCGAGGACGGCGGTTCGGGAGACGAGGCTGCGCCTGCGATGGCCTCGTTTCGCGAGACGTGCGCCGCCGGGCTGACCCGGATCGGCGAGCTCGTCGACGAATTGAAGTCGGCGGACGACCCGGGCCTGGCCGCGCTCATGGTGGCGGTGCAGGCGATATCCGAGCAATGCCAGGTCTGGCAGGGAGGGCAGTAGGACCGGCGGGCTTCCGATGCGGAAACGGCCGGAGGGTGTCGCCCTCCAGCCGCTTCCCGCCACCCGCCGGCCGCTTGGGCGGTCGCCAGCCTGCTAGTACGTGGTCAGGTAGCGATCGAGCTCCCAGCGCGTCACCTGTGCGATGTACTCGGACCACTCCTGCTTCTTGGCGTGCACGTAGTTCTCGAACAGGTGGTCGCCGAGGGTCTCCCGAATCAAGTCGTCCTTCTCCATCTCCACGATCGCCTCACCCAGGTTGGCGGGCAGGCTCTCCATCTGGTAACGGGCGCGCTCGTCCGCGCTCAGCTCCCAGACGTTGGTGTCGATCGGGGGACCGGGATCGATCTGGCGCTCCATCCCGTCCAGTCCCGCGGCCAGCTGGCCCGCCAGCGCCAGGTAGGGGTTGCAGGCGGGATCCGGCATCCGGAACTCCACCCGCGTGCCGACGCCCCGGCGATCGGGCACCCGGATCATCGGCGACCGGTTGCGCTGCGACCAAGCGATGTCCACCGGTGCCTCGTAGCCGGGGACGAGCCGCTTGTAGCTGTTGACGAGGGGGTTCGTGATCGCCGCCACTGCCTTGGCGTGCTGCTTCAGGCCACCGATGTAGTAGCGCATGGCGTCCGAGATCTGATACTCGCCGTCGGCATCGAAGAAGATGTTCTCGCCGTCTTTGAACAATGACTGGTGGGTGTGCATGCCGGATCCGTTCTGACCGAATATCGGCTTCGGCATGAACGTGGCGTGCAGATCATGCGCCAACGCCGCGTTGCGCACGATGAACCGGAACGTGGTCAGGTCGTCCGCGGTTCTGATTACCTCTTCGTACTTGAAGTCTATCTCGTGCTGTCCCGGGGCGACTTCGTGGTGCGCTGCCTCGACCTCGAAGCCCATGGCCTCGAGGTCGTTCACGATCATCCGCCGAGCCTTCTCGCCGAGGTCCACGGGCGTGAGGTCAAAGTACCCGGCCGAATCATGCGTGATGGTCGTGGCGCCGCCGTTTCCGTCTGTCTGGAAGAGGAAGAACTCGGCCTCGACGCCCGCGTTCATGATGTAGCCCATCTCAGCGGCCCGGGCGGCGACACGCTTCAGGCACAGCCTTGGATCGCCGGCGAACGGCGTGCCGTCGGGTTTGTGAACGTCACAGATCAGGCGCGCCACCCTGGCCTCGGGGTTGCCCCACGGAAACACCCGGAACGTCTGCAGGTCGGGCTTCAGCAACATGTCGCTTTCCTCGATGCGCACAAAACCCTTGATCGAAGAGCCGTCAAACAGGATCTCGCCGTCGAGGGCCTTCTGGAACTGGCTGGCCGGGACCTCGACGTTCTTCGTATGCCCGAGAATGTCCGTAAACGTGAGCCTGAGAAACCGGACGTTCAGAGCCCGACACAGCTCGAGGATTCCGCTGGCGTCAGGTGCGCTTCCGAGCTGCCGGCCGTACGTGGTGAAGCGTGCTGCTTCCTCATGCTGAGACGGCGCGCCGAACATCGCATCTGGGGTCATGCGTAGCTCCATCGAAAAAGGGTGTTCAATTGCAGTGAACAACTTGAACGGAGTGAAGCTAAGCACGGGTTACGTCAAACGTCAAGGTTTCGTGGTAAACATAGCACGTAACGTGCAAAACTGCGCTTAAAAACGACCGTAAAAGATATTATGATCGATGGAACCAACCATATGTCCATAACGAGTCCTGGCCGGGGCACCCGGCTGCTTCCTCCGACGGCAGCCGCCCCGCGTTACGGACCGGCATTGTGGCACGGGGTTTGAGTTCATATAGGTGAAGCACGGTCTTGCCCGTCACCTCGACGGGGCTCCAGGGCGTCTGGGACGCATCACCATCTCTGCCGGGAAAGGGAGCCAGTGGGCACGGGTGCTACTCGAGAAGCGGTCTTCGTTCTGAATCCTGGGACTGACGTGCTGGCGCAGGCTCCTGTCTACCGCGACATGGCGACCTCGGCCGACCGGCTCAGGGCTCTGGGCCGAGCGCTGACCGCCAGCCCCAGGGTCCGTGAGATGGAGGAGGCGGTCCTGGTGGTTCGCACTGAGGAGCCCATGCGACTCGCCTTGGTCGGCCGTTTTTCCCGGGCCGAAGCGGCCAGAATAGAAGTGTTGCCCGCCATCCTGAAGAAGGGACTGCTCCGCTTCCGGTACATCTCGTACGCAGAGGCTGAACGCGCAGCCCGCGCCCTGGCCCGACGGCTCCTCGACGATATGGGCGAGGAGACGATCTCACGCTGCCGGTTCCTAGCGCTGCCGCGGGGCGGGTTGTTCGTCTTGGGAATGCTGGCCTACCTGCTGGACCTTCGAGCCGACCAGGTAGGTGAACCGTTGCGGTCAGGGTTCGGCGAAACTGGCGACAACTCACCGCTCGTCCTCGTCGATGATTGCTCCTTGAGTGGCTTGCGGTTCGCGGAGACGTTGGAGCGCCTTGACGCCTCATCGGTCGTCTTTGCCCATCTCTTCTCGCACCCAAAGCTCAGGGACGCCATTCAGGATCGAGAGTCCTGTGTAGTGGGGTGCTATTCTGGCGAAGACCTTCGTGACCTGGGTGACGAGTTCCTGGAGGAAGATCGGGGAGCGTGGGAGGAGCGGTGGAGAGAACGGTCGGGCGGCCGCGCGTACTGGATTGGCTTGCCCGAGCACGTGTGCTTTCCGTGGAATGAACCGGACATCACGATCTGGAACGCCGCGACCGAATCGGAGGAAGCTCCCTGGCGGATCGTTCCGCCTGAGTTCTGTCTCAAGAACGGGCCCGTGGTCCCGGGGCTTGTCCGACTCCAGGAGCAGCCGGCCTGCCAGGGGCGGATCCGCCCTGCCGAGGCGACCGTGTTCGCTCGACTCGAAGACGAAGTGTTGGCCGCGAATGTCGACACCGGTCATGCGTTCAGTTTCCCGGGGATCGCCGGGGAGATTTGGATGGCGCTGGTTGGCGGTGCGGGTCCGGACCTCGTCGTCGATGGCCTGGCCACCGAATACGACGTTGAGTCAATCCGCCTCCGGGCGGACGTGGACTCGGTGCTGGAGCGGGCCCTGGAACTCGGCCTCCTGAGACAGGTCGATGATGTCTGAGCCGGGAAGAGACAGCCAGCGAGCCGGGGAGCAGTGCTATCGGGTCTACGGCATCGCGCTGGCCTCCGACTTTCCCTTCCGAACGCCCTTGGTGCGGGCAGACGAGGACCGGGATCTGACCTTCACGCGCGTGTGGAGCGCTCCGACCGATTATCCGTGGGATGCGGGCGAGCCGGTATTCGAGAGCCAGTACCTTACCGACGACGGCGAGCCGCACGTGCGACTCTGCCGACATGATGGGTTGGACGTCTTCCACCACGCCGGCGTGGCGGATTACTACGTGTGGCCGGATCGCATCGTGTGCCATCAGCACGACGAGGGTGCGACGGATGTGGTGGAGCTCTTCTTCCTGAGCCTCCTGGCCGGGTTCTGGCTCGAGTGCCGCGGAACAGTGGCTCTACATGCGTCAGCAGTGAACGTGAACGGGCAAGCCGTTGTCTTTCTCGCAACCAACACGGGCGGAAAGACATCGCTTTCGACCACCCTCATGCAGGCCGGCCATTCACTTCTGACCGACGACTTTCTGGCAGTAACCGTCTCTGAACAGACGGCTGTCGGTCATCCGGGTTTTCCCCAGATGCGGATGTGGCCGGACCTGGCGGATCACTTCCTCGGCGGTCATGCCCATTTGCCCCTGGTCCTTCCCAATACGGACAAGCGGCAAATCCCGGTGCAGACCGGGGGACTTGGTAGTTTCTGCAGCGAGGCCAGGCCTCTGTCCCGATTGTACCTGCCCCTTCGCGTAGATGACCCGGGGGCCCCGATTCGCGTGGAGCCTGTCCCGCCCCAGCAGGCGCTCATCGAACTAGTTCGAGAGTCCTTCCTGGGTACGGTGCTTGAGAAAGCAGGCCTGCACAGGGAGCGCTTCGCGCGCTTGGCGTCACTCGTTGGCCAGGTCCCCATGTCGAGGCTGACTTACCCCTCCGGGCTCGACCGACTCCCGGACGTGCGTGCTGCGATCCTCGCGGACATGGAGGTCGACGCATGAGCGGGCTGTGCGGTGCGGTGCGGTGGGACGGGGGCTGGGTGGAGCGGGATTGGGTGGAAGGGATGGTGGAAGCGGTGCGGTGGCGGGGCCCGGATGGAGTGTCAGTACACGCCCGGATGGAGTGTCAGTACACGTGGATGGGGGCATGGGTGTGGGGTACCTGGCGCAGCACGTGACGCCGGAATCGGTTCGGGAGGTACAGCCGCTG
>JBDGXI010000127.1:0-6144 GCA_039584685.1 Gemmatimonadota bacterium
GCCGATGATCTGTTCCGGTGTGTAGCGCTTCTGACCCATCTGATGACCCCTTTCCTCGTCCAGACCGACAGAATACTAACTCTGCCATTGGTCTCGTTTCAGGGGGTCAGGTCAACGGGTCACCTACTCCATGGGTACCTTCTCCTGAGCCGCCACCCACAGCACTTCGTTGAGCGAGGGATGCCTGAGCAGCAGATCTGAGCCCTTCTGCCGCAGACGTTCTTCGGTGAATCCCATGACCACCAGGTCGGCCTCGGACGACTTGGCCTGCACCAGACTGCTGAAATCGATCCGGTCGTCCGTGCCTATGATCTGCACCTTGCGCGGGGACACGGGTATGCGGCCCTCCCGGATCATGGTGTGCAGCTCCTCCGTGCGCTCAGTGGCCTGCGCCTTGGGGAAGGCCGCGAAGATCTGAAGGTCGGCCTCGCTCCAGTCCGGGTGACCCAGCAGGATGTATGTCAGGAGGATCATCAGGTTGGCGTTCCGGTGATCGTGCCAGGTGAGCCACACGTGAATGTCGGCCAGGTTGCCGAAATGGTGGTCGCCGTGGCGGAGCACCAGGGAGTCCATGTCGGCGCTGCCCGCCAGGAAGATCCCGGCCCGGCACTCGTCCACCACCGACTCGTCGTCGTGCTCGGAGAACTCGAAAAGCATCGTGTTGTTATCTACCCCGGCGATACCGGGGGCCTGCAGCGTCTGCGCGAGGGCCGACCGCATCGACGGACTCACCATGGTGTCGAAAAACACGCCGCTGGGCCGGCGGGTCGTGGTCCGTATCAACCGGTCCAGCACCTTGCGGCTCTCGGCGTACGTCTCCGAGTTCAGGAGCCCCTCGATGTAGTGCAGGTAAGTGCCGAAGCCGTACCGGTGGCATAGCCAGGACAGCATGCGGATCGGTGCCGAGCGATCGAACGTGCGGCCCGTGATCGTGATGATACTGGGGCGCCACTCCACCGGGGGCGTCTTTTGCAGGCGGATCTGCATGTTCCTGGTGGCCTGCGTCATCACGCCCTGGAAGATCGTACCGATTCCGTCGTCGGGGCTGCCGCCGGTCAGCTGAATCGTCTTGTACAGCACCGCCATGATCACGATCGCGGTCACCGCGTACCCGGGGCTCATCTGGAACATGAGCAGCAGACACATGATCGCGCCAAGCAGGCTCAGGTACCACTTGGTCCTGAACGACGGACGGTAGGACGGACGGGCTGCGAAATGCTCCAGGAAGCTGATCGCGCACAGCGACCCGTAGGTCACCATGAAGAACATGGAGATGATCCCGGCGACCACGTCCACGTTGCCCACCAGCACGACGAAGAAGGCGATAGCCCCGGTCAGCAGGGTGGCGTTGCGCGGATCGTTGGCCTGTCCGATCCCCGTGGCGAGTAACCGTGACAGTCCTTCGGCCGGTAGGATCCGATCGGCGGCCAGGGCCTGTAAAGTTCGCGGCGCCACCAGGATCGAGCCGATGGCCGACGACAACGTCGCCGCGGCCAGCCCGATCGGGATGATGGGGGACCACAGCGCGATGTCGGCCATGACCAGCCGATTCGTGTCGGCCAGCAGCTCGGTGGGAGCGGAGGTCGCGAGCTTCCAGGCGATCAGGACGTAGGCTCCCATGCCCACCAGCGTGGCCGAGAGTATGCCCAGGGGGATGGAACGCCGCGGATTGGCCAGGTCTCCCGAAAGACCGACGCCCGCCGTCATCCCGGTGAACGCCGGGAACACGATGGCGAACACGACGATCAGCGGGTCCGCGTTCAGTAGCTCGCTCTTCAGGATCGCGTCTTGCGTCGCGGCGTCTCCCACGGGTCTTCCCAGGAAGAAGAGCACGAGAGACACGGCGAGCACGCTCACCACGACCCACAGGGCCGCCACGCCCATGTTCGCCCCGCGGGTCAGGATCAGTGCCAGCAGGAGGAAAAGGGCCGGGACCGTTATCAGCCGGAGGTCGAGAGCGAAGCCGGTCAGGCTCTCGAACGCGGGGCCCAGTATCCTGAAAGCCTCCCCGAAAGCGATGATGTAGAAGGCCACCGAGATCGCCTGTGACAAGAAGAGGGCGATTCCGATGGCTCCGCCGATCGTGGTTCCAAACGAGCGGGAGATGATGTAGTACTCTCCGCCGCCTTCCACGCGGCGGTTTGTCGCGATCTCGGCAATCGCCAGGGCCGTGGGAATCGTGACCGCATGACCGAGCGCGATAATCCACAGGGTGCCCAGGAAACCCGTGTGCGCCACCGCGTAGCCGAAGCGCAGAAAGAGGATCGCACCCAGGATGGTGCTGATGCTCGCCAGGAAGACGGGCGCGGTCCCGAAGCCGTGACCACGCTGCCTTTCGCCAGATGATGTCCGCCGCTTGGTCAGGTGCAGCGTACTCAATGGTTTCTCCGCTGGCAGACTGTGGGACTGCAGGGATGGAAGCATGCGCGATCGCGCTCGTTCCTGCACAATGATGCGATCGCGAACCGAGCCGTCAAGATCACCCCCGGGAAAGTTCGGAGGCGGGTCCAGAACTTCGGCAGCTCCGGCCCACAGGCACTTCGGCCACAGCGGCTCACGGTGCATCCGGCGGTGTTCGTTCTGCGGCCGATCGTTCTCTGGGAGCGTTTCCGACAGCGCGCCGCGAACTGACAGCTCGCCTGACCCTGCTCCTGCGGACCCGCCAAGCGCTCTGCGAGCCCTGCACCAGCAAGAGGAAGCCCTCCGTGACCGGGCGCTCCTTCAGCGAATCTCCCACCTTGTGTATCTTCGAGTGAGAGGCTGAGCCGTCCCCCGACACAGGAGTTCGATACATGGCGATTCGACTGGGCGACACCGCGCCCGACTTCACGGCCGAGACCACGGTAGGAGATGTCTCGTTTCACGAGTGGCTGGGCAGTAGCTGGGGCATCCTGTTCTCGCACCCGGCAGACTTCACTCCGGTATGCACGACCGAGCTGGGAACCGTGGCCAAGCTCAGGGACGAATTCGCGGCCCGCGACGTGAAAGTCATTGCCGTGAGTGTCGACCCGGTCGACTCACACAACGAGTGGATCGCCGACATCAACGAGACCCAGAACACGGCGATGAACTACCCGATCATAGCGGATCCGGATCGGGTCGTGGCGGACGCGTATGACATGATCCACCCCAATGCGGACGACACCCTCACCGTGCGCTCGGTGTTCGTCATCGATCCGGCCAAGAAGGTCAGGCTGACGCTTACTTACCCGGCCTCCACGGGACGGAATTTCGACGAGATCCTGCGAGTGGTGGATTCGCTTCAGCTCACCTCGAGTTACCAGGTCTCGACGCCCGCGAACTGGCAGGACGGAGACGATTGCATCATCTCAAACGCGATCCCGGACGACGAACTGGACGCGAAGTTCCCCAAGGGTCACGTGAAGATCAAGCCGTACCTGAAGACGACCCCGCAGCCCAACCGCTGAAGCCACCGGCGTGCCGGTCAGCCGGATCCGGCTGGCCGGTGCGGTGCTAGAGCTTGCCTGCTCAGGCCAAACCGGTAGCTTGAGCCTGACAGTCAGGCGCGCCAGTTCCTCCTCCTGCGTGCCCTTCTTGAGACTGGAGGGGGCCAGATGTCCGCCAAGATCCTGCAGATCAACTTCCGCTTGAACGTTCCCCGAGCTGAATTCGAGCAAATCGCCGCGACGCTCGCAGACGACTTCGCCCAGCTTCCCGGTCTTCGCTGGAAGATCTGGCTGATGAACGAGGCTGAAGAAGAGGCCGGCGGCATCTACCTGTTCGAAGACGAGTTGTCGCTGAGCGCCTATCTCGAGGGTCCGCTCGCGGCTGCGGTTATGGCTCACCCCGCCCTGTCGGACTTGAACGCGAAGGTGTTCGATTCGATCGAGGAGATCACGAGGATAACGCGCGGTCCCATCGAGACGGTCGGGTCAGTCTGAGGGAGCGGCTTGCGCTTCGGCCAACTCTGGCCGCATGCGGGCGCTGACGCCGGGAACAGGACTTCAGTGCGGCACCGGGTGCTCGGTCTCCGGGTCCAGATGGTCCCTTATCTCTGCCCACAGTCGGGGGTGCGCCTTCAACAGGTAGGCACCCATGGCCGCTCCCGCCAGCAGATTCGCGGCGAACACCGACGCTATCGGGAGCTCGACGCCGCTCTTCGAGGCGAACGACAGAAACGCCGCCATGACGGCGAACAAGCCCGCGACACCGATGAACAGGGCGAGCACGAAGAAGCTCGGATGCCGCTCCATCTGCATGACCAGCCAGGCGGCGACGAGGCCGACGACGAGGAACACGAGTACGTGCAACCCGTTGAAAGCCAGCACGGCTCCGGCTGCTCCGCCGCTCCCTGCCGGCGACACGAGTCCGGCTCCGAGGCGGGCAGCGGTGGCGAAGAAGGACTGCCCGGTTACGACGTTGATGATTCCGTAGAACAGGACGATCACGACGTACCCTATGAGACCCGTGATCAAACCTTCTGACATGACGCGGGCGCGATCCGGCTTCACGAAGACCTCCAAGCAGAGGCGATCGGCGGGGCCCGTCCCGGACGGGAGCCCTGAGCCCCGGCCGCTACCGTAATAATGCGATCCCCGGGTGAATCGGTCCAGCGGCAGGCCACCGGGTCACGCAGTGCCTCGATGTGTCTCAATGTGTCTCCCTCACCCCCCGATGATGCTACTTTCACGGCATGACCCGCTTCTCGTCTCTATTCGTTCTGCTCGCGGCCACTCTGGTCAGCCCGGCCGGCGCTTCTCAGCCGACGCCACTAGTCCGTACGATCCTGTTCTTCTCTCCCACATGTCCGCATTGCCACACGGTCATCACGGAATCGCTGCCACCGCTGGTCGAGAGGTACGGCGAGTCTCTGGTCATCGTGGCGATCAACATCCAGTCGCTCGAAGGACAGCGGCTGTTTCAGAACGCCGGGCGCCTATATGGGATCCCGCCGGAGCAGCTTGGCGTGCCGCTGCTGGCCGTGGGAGATCGGGCGCTGGTCGGTTCCTTCGACATCCCCGATCAATTGCCGGCGATCGCCGACGCAGGGCTCGCTGCCGGGGGCATACCGTGGCCCGAAATCGAGGGTCTCCAGGCCGCGCTGGTGGCAGCCGGAGTCGAGGAGGCAGAGGCGGCGGGCACTGAAGAACGGGTCGCGGCGGAGGAGCAGGCCCCGTCGGAAGGCAGGGTTGCCGTCGAGGAGCCACCGCTTGTGAGCGAAGCCGTGCCCGAGTCCTCGGCGCCACCGGCTGAGCGTGCTGCCGAGCCACCGGCGCGCTTCGAAGTCACCGCGCCTGAGGCTCCCGCCGACCTGGTCAGGGCCCCCGAGATCGCTGACGTGGAAACCACCCTGGCGATTCCCGATGCCGGGGCCCGCCGGGCCATTATGGATCTGGCCACGGCGGAATCGAGCACGGCCACTCTGACACCGTGGCAGAAGTTCAATCAGGACCGATTCGGGAACTCGATCGCCGTGGTCGTTCTGACCGGGATGGTCCTCTCGGTCCTGGCTGTCCTGGCGCTGTCGGGACGCCGAGCGTCGCTTCCTCACTGGCCGGACTGGGCCGTGGGGCTCATCGTCGTGGTGGGCCTCGCCATCGCGGCGTACCTGAGCTACGTGGAGGTGACGCAGGCGGAGGCCATCTGCGGTCCGGTCGGCGACTGCAACACGGTGCAGCAGAGTCCGTACGCCAGGCTGTTAGGCCTCGTCCCGATCGGGGTGCTCGGGTTCTACGGGTACGCCGCGCTGGGTCTCGGGTGGCTGCTCCGCGATCGCGGACCGCGCCACTGGAACTCGGGTCTGGCCATCGCGCTGTGGCTCGGAGCGCTGCTGGGAACGCTCTTCTCCATCTACCTCACGGTGCTCGAGCCGTTCGTGATAGGTGCGACCTGCATGTGGTGCGTCACGTCGGCCGGTTTGATGACGCTCCTGCTGTGGGCCGCGACGCCCGGGGCCATCGAAGCATGGAGTGGGTCTCGGGGGCCAACTGGAGAGCAGCGGGACCTCACCCGGTGACCAGGAACGCGATGAGCACGAGCACCAGGCAATGCGCGAGCTGATCGAGGCCAAGCACCCACCAGAACGCCCGGTTGGTCGGATCCCTCATTCTCGGAAAGCGCGCCCCGAGGCGGCCGCGAGTGAGGTCGATGGCGAAATGAGTGACGAACTCGATCGCGACCACA
>JBDGXI010000128.1:0-6664 GCA_039584685.1 Gemmatimonadota bacterium
TCTCGGACTCGGCGGTTCCGGGACCGTCGATGGCGGCACCGGCCTCGGCCGGACGTTCGGCTACCGGTTTCTAGGTGCAGACGGAGCGGAGCTTCCGCCGGGCGGTGGGGCCCTTGCCTGTTTGGCGCGCATCGAGGCAGAGCCCGGGCCGTCCGCCGGGCACGTCATCACGGCGATCGCCGACGTGCGCGCTCCGTTGAGCGGACCTCAGGGGGCCGCCCGCCGTTTCGGACCGCAGAAAGGAGCCGATGCGGCAGCCATCGAAGTCCTGGATACAGGTCTGGCGCGACTGGGCGAGCGACTGCGTGACGATTTGGGGTGCGAGGTCTCCCACCGTCCGGGGGCCGGCGCTGCCGGAGGCCTCGGCGCCGGATGCGTGGCCTTTCTTGGAGCCGATCTCGTGGCGGGAAGCGAGTGGGTGCTGGAACGTGTGGGCTTCGAGGAAGCGCTCTCGAAGGTTGATCTGCTGATCACCGGCGAAGGCGCCTGGGACGCGACCAGCGGCCTGGGCAAGATCACCTGGGAGATCCTGCGCCGCGCGAGGTCGGTCGACGTTCCGGCCCTCCTGGTGTGTGGTACGATCACCGGACCCACACCGCCCGGCGTCACCGCGGTCGGGGGCGATGGCGAGTGGCTCGAACCCGGAGATGTGACGCGACTGGTCGCGGACGCCCTCGGCTGAGGCTATCCTACCGGCTGCCTCGCCGGGCGCGGCGAGGACACCCCGATATCCATCGACCGGAATGCGAGCAGCGCTCGAAATAGCGGAGGATGTGTTGAGCACCGAGACGGGCCACCCGGAAAACCTGATGGAGAAGCTGGTGTCTCTGGCCAAACGGCGGGGATTCATCTTCCAGTCGTCCGAAGTGTACGGAGGCGTGGGGGCAGTGTACGACTACGGTCCCCTGGGCGTGGAGCTGAAGAAGAACGTCCGCGAGGCCTGGTGGTCCGAGATGGTACATCGCCGCGACGACGTCGAGGGACTCGACGCCGGCATCCTCATGCATCCCGAGGTATGGGCCGCGAGCGGCCACGTGGAGGGGTTCACGGATCCATTGATCGAGTGCCGCAATTGCCACCGTCGCTTCAGGGCCGACCATGTCGAGGGAGATCAGTGTCCGACCTGCGGCGTCACCGGCCAGTTCACCGAGCCCCGCAACTTCAATCTCATGTTCAAGACGTTCATGGGGCCGGTCGAAGACTCCACTGCCGTGGTCTATCTCCGGCCGGAGACGGCGCAGGGGATCTTCGTCAACTTCCGCAACGTCCTGGACAGCGCCCGCCAGAAGGTGCCGTTCGGCATCGCGCAGGTGGGCAAGGCGTTCCGGAACGAGATCACCCCCGGGAACTTCACGTTCCGGACGCGCGAGTTCGAGCAGATGGAGATGCAGTTCTTCGTAGAGCCCGGCACGGACGAAGAGTGGTATGACACGTGGAAGGACCGCCGTCTGGCCTGGGTGAAGTCGCTGGGCATTCGCGAAGAGCGCCTGCGGCTCCAGCCGCACGGGCCCGACGAGCTCGCGCACTACGCCAAGGAAGCGGTAGATATCGAGTACCTGTTTCCGATGGGATGGCGCGAGTTCGAGGGCATTCACAATCGAACGGACTTCGATCTGTCGCGTCACCAGGAACACTCGGGCAAGAAGCTCGAGTACGTCGAAGCGCATTCGGGCAAACGATTCATTCCCTTCGTCATCGAGACATCGGCCGGTCTCGACCGCACGGTCCTGGTGATCCTGGCGGACGCGTACCACGAGGAAGAGGTCGAGGGTGAGTCTCGCATCGTGCTCAAGCTGCACCCGCGCCTCGCCCCCACCAAGGTCGCGGTGTTCCCTCTCGTGAAGAAGGAGGGCATGCCCGAGATGGCCGGGCGAATCGCCGCCGACCTGCGAGAGCGATACACCACGTTCTACGACGTGAGCGGCTCGATAGGGAGGCGGTACCGGCGGCAGGACGAGGCCGGGACTCCGTTCTGCGTTACGGTAGACGGCCAGAGCATCGAAGACGGAACGGTAACCGTGCGCGATCGCGACACGCTCGAGCAGGTCCGGGTGTCTGCTGGGACCATTGCAGATTACGTGCGAGACCGGATCGAAGCGGAGCCGCTACGCTGAAGGTCATCGGGCGGGAAGGCGTGGTGCGACCGTGGGCTTGACCACCGCGGAGATTCGGGACCGGGCCGAGCGCTTCCGAGCGGCGGTGCTCGAGGAGGTGCACGAAGCCCGATCCGGCCGCAAGGCATGGCCCGAGCTGGCTCCCCTGTACGAAACCCAGGGCATCCTCGAATCGTCACGCACCCTTCCGGTGGTCGAGCGGGCCATCGCCTCTGCCGACGAAGAGGAAGAACGGCGGCTGCGCAAGCTCCTGCGCTGGACGGCCCGGCACCATCTCGAGGCCAACAACGCTCGCCTGGACGACGAGTTCTCCTACTGGCGGGCGACATCGAAGGTGAACACCGGGGACGTAGCGGTTCCGGTCAGCCAGGCGGCGAACCTCGTCCATTCCACCGACTCTCGTGCCGTGCGCCGGAAGCTGGAGGAAGCCCACTGCCTCACCTTGGAGGAATCCGTCCCCCTGCAGCTCGACAGGCTCACGCGGTGGCGGGAAGCCGCCGCGGAACTCGGGTATGGGGGTTACCGGGAAGCGGTCGAGCGGCTCGCGGGCGTGAACCTCTTCGGGGTTCTGAGGGAGGCCAGGCGCCTGATCGACGAGACCGAGGACCTGTACCGCGAGTCCCTGCGAGACGAACTCCGGTCGCGCATCGGAATCGGGCCGGAGGCAGCGGAAAGCCACGACGCCGGCTGGCTGAAGCGCATGCCGTGGCTCGACGGATCCTGCCAGGAAGGAGACGTTCTCGAGATCCTGCGCAAGGATCTGCGGGACATCGGTCTGCCCCTGGAATACGGCGGCCACGTGACGGTGGAGCACGAGCCGTTTCCGGGACCGGGCATGATCGCGTGCTGCACGCCGGTTCGAGTTCCCGATCGCATCAAGCTGCTCGTCATGCCGACGGTCTCACAGCCCGGCTGCGTGGCGCTCCTCACGTCCGTCGGCAGGGCGGTGCACTACGCTTACTCGGACTCCCGGCTCTCGTTCGAGGACCGGGCCCTCGGCGATCTGGCCGTCGTGCAGGGCCACGGCCTCTTGTTCGCCAGTCTGAGCCGGGAGAGAGCCTGGGTGCGACGCACTCGCGAGCTGGAGGGAAGAGTCCTGGACGAGTATCTGCGGACGGCAGCCGTGGTCGACCTGTTTTCGCTTCGCGAAGCTGCCGCCCGGCTCGATTTCGAGATCGAGATGTCCGAGAGCACCGGCCCGGGCGAGATGGGGTTGCGGTGGGCCGAGATTCTGGGTTCGGCTACCGGCTTCCGTTTCGATCCGCGCTCGTTTCTCGAGAGGTTGGGGCAGAGGTTCGGCGTGGCGCGCTACCTGCGCGGGCGCATGCTCTCCGCCCAGCTGCGCCGTGAGCTGCGAGAGCGATTCGACGACGACTGGTACCGAAACCCGCAGGCCGGTCCCTTCCTCGGGGACTGGTTCGCCCACGGCCTCAGGTTCTCGGCGGCCGATCTGGCCGCGACCCTGGGCACCGATCAACTGGGCGCGGACGCCCTCATCGCTACGGTGCGCGAGTCGTTCGAATGATCCTGTTTCTGGCAGTGCTCTCCCTGGCTCTCGCGGTCGCGCCGGCCGTGTATGGACAGGAAGGCGAGCGTGAGGTCAGGGACTGGGCCCCTCCGGGAGAGCGGCAGGGGTGGTTCGCCCCTTCGCGCCCCGGCGAGATCGGCGACTATCTCGCGGACCTGGCGCGGTCGTTCGAGAGCGTGGAGCTCGATACGCTGGCATGGGCGGATGGCGGATCCGCCGAACCGGATTCCGCCCTCCCGGTGCTTCATGTCGGAGTGCGACGTCCAGCACCCGAGGACCGTGAACGAATACGGGTTCTCGTTCTCGCGGGGCAAAGAGGCGACGATCTCTCGGGGCCCGAGGTCAGTCTGCAGCTCTTGCGCGAGCTGGTGGTAGGAGAGCTCAGTCCCCTTCTGGATGACCTGGAGTTCGCGTTCGTTCCGGCGGTGAACCCGTGGGGGCTGCTGTGGTGGATGCCTGAGGACCCGACGGGAATCGACCCGGCGCGCGATCACGCCCTCATGAGATCCGAAGCGACGAGGGCCGTGCACGGACTGGCGAGCCGGTGGCGACCGCACCTCGTCATCGAGCTGCGCGAGACCAGCCCCTCGGTGTACCGGGTTCAAGCCGGCCTCCCGAAACACCCGAACGCCCACCCGGAGCTGGCGACTTTCGGGCGCTTCTACCTGCTGCCGTACGTGGCGAACGAGCTGATTCGGACTTCCGTTTCCTTCCGCGAGCAGGTGGCGGTGGGACCCGATTCGGAAGTCCGCGGCACGCCGCTCAACGGAGCCGACGGGCTTCCCGAGGGTGGATACCTCACTCCAGGCCCGCTCGGCGCGGATCGCGCCCGTAATTCCTTTGCGCTGTCCGGAGCCCTGCCGATCATGCTGGCGGTCGCCTCGCTGGAGGGGGTCGAGGGACTCGTGGACCGGATCCAGGTGCTCTATCAGTCGGCGGGCTACCTGCTGGAGGTCGCGGCCGCGCACGGGGACATCCTGCGAGAGCGGACGGAGGCGGCGCGCCGGGGGCCACGCCCCCGGACGCCGAGCTCGGGAGACGAAGCGCCGACAGCCCTCTCCCTGCGCCACGCTTACGAGTCGGACGAGACCCAACCCGATCTGGTGTGGCTGGTGTGGAGCGAGGGGGGACACAGGGTGACCCAGAATACCGATCGATGGCGCTCCGCCGTCAGGCGGCAGCTAGTGCTTCCGGTACCGGCGGCATGGGTGATCGAGCCGCAAGGCCGTGAGTGGGCCGAGCTGGTCGCGGCGCATGGCTTCACGGTCGAGCGTCTGGAGCATGCCGATCGCATGGAAGTCGGGTCGTATCCCATCGGGACGATAGCCAGGCTGCCGCCCGACCTGGCCGACGACCTGCCCCTGGATTCGGCCCCGGATGGTTCGACTCTTCTGGTGTGGGGCGAGCGTCCGGTGCCAGAGGGCTCGTGGCTGGTGCGTGCGGAACAGCCGGGGGCACGTCTCCTGTTCACGCTCATCGAACCGTGGTCGCAGGACGCTCCCTTCAGCCGGGAGAACGCTCCCCGGTCGATTCCGGCCGACTCGGTGACGTATCCCCTGTATCCCGTACACCGCGTCGAGGCGGGAGCGCCGATCGAGTCACTGCGAACCGGGCCGGCGGGCTTCAGTCCGGCTCGGCCCGGCGGCACTGACTGAAGTCCGGGTGAACCTTCCCGACGGGTGGCTCCTGCCTGCACTGGCGATCCTCGCCGTCATCTATGCCAGGCTGATCCTGCGCCGCAACCGGCGGCTGGTGCGGCCTCCGATTCTGGGGACCGACGGCGTCCCATTGCCGGATCGGGTCTTCACGTTCTCCGACGGCGAGACGGTGGACTACGTGGACATCGGGCCCACGGACCCGGCTCCCGGCACCGGAAGGGGATCGGCGGCTGACGCCCATACACTCATTCTCCTGCCGGGCGCCGACGGCATGAAGGAGACGTTCCGCTTCCAGGTGCCCGCACTGGCCCGTCGGCGCAGGGTCGTGTGCGCCTCCCTCCGGCAGGGTTTCTCCCCCACGGACACGCTGGACCGGATGGTGGATGACGTGGCCGAGTTGGCACAGAAGACGGGCTCCGATCGCGTGGTCCTG
Organism: Gemmatimonadota bacterium; assembly: GCA_039584685.1. Classification (GTDB taxonomy): domain Bacteria; phylum Gemmatimonadota; class Gemmatimonadetes; order Palauibacterales; family Palauibacteraceae; genus Benthicola. The sequence continues at coordinate 5,734 of JBDGXI010000128.1, forward strand.
CTGGGCCAGAGCCTGGGCGGGGCGATCGCCATGCGGTTCGCCACCCGGTATCCGGAAAAGGTGAAGGGCCTCGCGCTGGCCAATACCGTGGCACACGTCGGCTACGAGCACGTGGGGCTGAATCGGACCTTGCTGGCGCCGCTCGCCATGGTTTCTACCAGGTACCTTCCCACGGGCCTCGGAAGGCTCCTGGCTCGTGCCTGGAGTCGGCTCGAAGTGTGGATCTACGACGCATCGCCAGGCAGTGGGCGGATCGTTGACTACGCCCTGTGGACCGGGCCGCGCACCGTTCCTTCGTCCGTGTCGAATGCCCGCGTGGCCCATCTCAAGAAGATGGACATGCGGCCTCGCGAGATCGCGTCCCTCGTGCCCGGGGCGCGGTACGAGGAAGTCGCCGGTACCGGGCATTGCTCGCACCTGTCGATGCCCGGCAGCTTCAACGCTCTGCTGCTCGGATGGCTGGAGAGGGAGGTCGGAGAGTGACCGAGAATCAGCGCTTCTCCTCGCGCTGGGGAACCATGCTCGTCATGCTCGGCATGGCCGTTGGAACCGGCAATATCTGGAGGTTCCCCCGCGTCGCGGCCACCAACGGGGGCGGCTCTTTCCTGTTCGCCTGGGCCGTGTTCCTCCTCCTGTGGTCCGTTCCGCTGATCCTGGTGGAATTCGCCATGGGCCGGGAAACGCGCCGCGGGCCGGTCGGTGCGTTCGCCCGCCTGCTCGGACGGGGCAGCGCCTGGATGGGGGCGTGGGTCGCCTTCACGGCCACCGCGATCATGTTCTACTACTCGGTGGTGATGGGGTGGACGATCCGCTACCTGTGGGGATCGCTGACGCGCGGCATTCCGATGACGTCGCCCGAGGCGGCGATGGCGTTCTGGGAAGGATACGCGGGGTCTGGTGCAGCGGTTCTCACCCACGGCATCGCCATGGC
>JBDGXI010000129.1:0-6078 GCA_039584685.1 Gemmatimonadota bacterium
CAGGGGCCTCGGTACGTCTTGCCGGATCGTTTGAGTTGGACGAACTCGCCGCACACCTCCAGGATTTCGGCGCGCTCCCGGATCTCCTGAACCAGCGCGTCGCTAACCATCAGCTATCGCTGCCCCTTTCGCCGGGGAAGCCGCGGCACACCTCAATCTCTCGCTCGTCCTCCTCTCAGTCGATCAGGCTCACGAACTCGACTACGGTAACGCCAGAGCCCCCTTCCTGGAAACCTCCGGGCCGGCTGAAACGCACCCGCTCGTCCAGTTCGACGATCCTCGATACCTCGTCCCGCAAGGCGCCGGTGCCTTTTCCGTGGATGATCCGCAGGCTGGGCATGTCGTTGACCACCGCGGCATCGAGTCCCTGGCACAGTACCGACTCCACTTCCTCGACTCGCAGCCCCCGCAGGTCCACCTCGGTCGCGGGAGCGATCTCCGGAAGTGGCGCGGATGCAGCCGGCGTCCTGCTCTTACGCTCGCCTCCCGTATGGACCAGGTCGGTGAGCGGAAGGGTGAAGCGTATTCCTCCGGATTCGAGAACTGCCTCTTCACCTCGGATCTCGAGCACTTCCCCTTCGACGGACAGCGAACTCGAGCGGGCCCCCTCTCCGACGACGAGCGAACTCGGACCGGTCGGTCCGGGCGGCGACACGGACTCGTCTGCCGTCCGACTGTCTCGCAGCAGCTTCTCTACTCGCGAACGCGCACCGCGCACTGCCACGTCCAGAGGCTCGACTCCCCCGGCCTGCTCGCTCGACGAGCCCTCGGCTGTCTTCCGGAGGCGCTCGACCTCGGCCTCCACAGCCCGGCGCGCGTCGAGCAGATAACTCTCCGCCCTCGTCTTCGCCTCTACCTCGATCTCCTTCTCCCGCCGCCCCAGGCGATCCACGGACTCCTCCAGGCGCTGCTCCGCCTCACGCGTCCGCCGGGCCGCCAGCCGGGCCTCGACCGCCAGCCGATCCACTTCCGCTTCCCGCTCCTCCAGGTCCCGCAGCACCGCCTCGATCCGCCGCTCACCGCTGGTCAGCCGCGATCGGGCCGCCGACAGGACATCCTCCGGGAGTCCCAGGCGTCCCGCGATCTCGAGCGCATAGCTGCGCCCCGGCCGGTCCCGAAGCAGCCGGAAGGTGGGTCGCATGGCTTCGGTGTCGAACTGGAGAGATGCGTTGACGATCGACGTCTCGTGGATCGCCAGGTCCTTGAGCTCGCCGAGGTGTGTGGTGACGACGGACAGACCTCCCTGCCCCGCCAGGCGGAGAAGGATTGCCGCCGCAAGGGCTCCTCCCTCCGCGGGATCCGTATTGCCACCCAGCTCATCCACCAGAATGAGAGAGTCCCGGCCGGCTTGCTCGAGGATGTGTCGCAACCCCTCGACCTGCGCGCTGAACGTGGACAGGGAGGCCTGTATGGATTGTTCATCCCCGATGATGGCGTAGAAAGATCCGAAGAGCGGAAAGTGCGTGCCCTCGCCGACGGGCGGCACGATCCCCGACTGCGCCATGGCGGAGAGAAGGCCGACCGCCTTGAGCAACACGGTCTTTCCGCCGGCGTTGGGTCCGCTGATCAGAAGAACGCGCTCGTCTGATTGGAGGTCCAGGTGAAACGGAACCACCGGCTCGCCGCCGGTCTCGAGGAGCGGGTGCCTGGCCTCGACGGCTCGATAGGCCACGTGTCCGGGCAGCCAGTCGGCGGCCGTCACGACCGGTCGGGTGCCCCCATGAGCCAGCGCATAGCGGGCCCGGGCATACAGGCTGTCCGCACGAGCGAGCGCGTGAAGGCTTTCCGACAGAGCTTCCGCCTCCGGCCGCAGGAGCTCCGTCAGCTCCCTGAGAACGCGGTGGATCTCGCGAGCCTCTGCTCGCTCAAGTTCCGCGATGCGGTTCATGGGATCGATCGCCTCCGGGGGCTCGACGAAGATCGTCCGGTGGGTCGCCGACTCGTCGTGAACGATCCCTCCGACCAGCGACGTACCCTCGCGCCGGACCGGCACGCAGTAGCGGCCGGCCCGCAGGGTCACCGATGCGTCCGGGACCTGGAGGCGCTCCGGTAGCTGCCTCACATACCGCTCGAGGCGACGCACCAGGGCCGATCGACTCCCGCGCAGAGACTTGCGCAGTCGGCCGAGCTCGGCCGAGGCGGCGTCGGCCAGGCCTCCATTCGGATCCAGCGACCGGGCGAGCCGCGCCTCGACATCGGGAAGACGAACCATCCGATCGGCGATACGGGCCAGCCGGGGTAGATCCTCCTGGAACTTGCGCAGGTCCGCCCGGGCCAGCCGTGAGGCCCTGAGCAACTGCAGGAGACTGGCCAGCTGGTCGACATCCAGGACGGCACCCTCCACCCCCACCGTCGCGACCAGCCGCCCGACATCCGGGATCGGAGGCGGCGACCACTGCTCCAGCCGCAAGACCAGACCGATCATCTCGTCCGCGGTGGCGAGCGCCTCCTGCACGGCCTCCAGTTCCCGCCACGGGCGGAGTTCCAGCACTGCCGCACGTCCCGGCTCGGACGTCGCATGGACCGCAATCCGCTCGAGAACACGAGGAAACTCCAGAAGCGCGAGCGCGTGCTCCTCGGCCCGCCCCTCGAACTCTCCCCGGTTCAACCCTTCCTCCGGATCAGCCGGGAGGCCACCGCATTCGCCTCCCGCCGAGGACATGTATGTGGAGGTGGAAGACGCTCTGTCCCGCCCGTTCCCCCACGTTGGTCACGGCGCGGAAACCTGACTCGGCGACGCCCTCGATGCGGGCGACCTCGGCCGCGGCCAGCATGAGCTCGCCGGCCAGGGCTCCGTCCTCGGCATCGAGAGACTCCACGCTGTCCACGTGTCGGCGCGGTATCACGAGCACGTGGACCGGCGCCTGGGGCTGGATGTCCCGGAAGGCCAGCCACGACTCGCCTTCGGCCACCACGTCCGCCGGGATCTCACCACGGATGATCCGGCAGAACAGACAATCATCGCTGACCATCGAATACCTCCTGCTCCTCTCGTCGGCGGCTCACCCGGCGACTGCCAGGCGGCAGGATCTTCCGGACAGCCACCCGGCCCGGAACGTGCGAGCAATTTGATTCCGCAGCGTGGCCGTCGCCAGCCCGCCAGGGGCGTCACCGGACCCTGTCGCACCCCGAACATCGGCCGGATGTATGGCGCGTAGCCCCATTTCGCGGTATGGTGCGCCGGTATTCCGTCCGCGCCTGGACGAGGATCGCGAGCAATTCCCTTTGCGACCACGGCAAGGAGTTTCCTTGGCCACACAGGGCGCATCCGGCCGCGCACCCGAGACTCGGTCCCCGCAAAAGAGGGTTCGGTTCGTCGAGGCACGCGCCGAACGACAGCCCGGATCCCGCGTACGGGTCAGCGTGGAGGCGCGTTTCGAGGATCGCTCTCATGTCGCGGAAGCCGAGGGAATAGGCATGGAGACGATCGAGATTCGCCTGGCTGCGCTCGCCACGCTCGAAGCGATCGCCGAGGTGTCAGCCACTCCACCGTTCCGACTGGTGGGAGTGAAGCAGATGCATGCGTTCGACGCCGATGTCGTCCTGGTGGCGCTACGCGATCCCGATACGGATGGTCCGCGCTACATAGGAGCGGTACCCGTTCGCACGACCCACGTGGCTGCCGCGGCCGCGGCCGTGATGGACGCTACGAACAGGGTCCTGTTCGGCGGACACCTTACCGACGAGGAGGAAACGGCCTGACTCAAGCCGGTCCGTGATCGACGAAGCCCAGGCGCCGAGCCACGCTTTCCGCCAGCTCACCCCGCCCGAACGTTCCCGAGCGACTCGCCCACCGCCACCAGCCATTCTGCAACTCCCACAGGGGAAGCTCGATCGCTTCCGCCTCCGCCCGGCCCATGAGGGCGTCGAGCTGCGCGAGGAAGCGCTCCTCATCCGCCCCTGATACCGAGTTTTCCAGTCCATCGAGGCTCGATCGAATCTCCTGGATCATCTGATCCCACAACGGATTCGTCCGGCCAGCCGTATCGTGCTCGGCTCCGATCGCTGCCCGGGTTTCTGGACGAAGATCGGCCAGCTCGAACTCCACCCATCCGTCCAGGGCTCCCGACCCGACCGGCCGCACCCGGACCCTCACATCGCGCGGGCCGCGCGCCAGGGCCCTGCAATGGAACGCCCGGCGCTCCCCGGTCCTCATGTCGGCGATCTCCACCGAGCCCGCAGCCGCCCTCACGTCGGGCCCGGAGACGGTCGCCCACGTACCCGTCACCTGCCACGCCATGCAGTCCGCCGCCCGAACGTCCGCCGCCAGACAGGCGGCCCATGCCGCTGCCAGATCCAGCGCTTCGACCCTGGCCGTCCGGCTGTCGGCCTCCAGAACCTCGCGTCCGTTCGGCGCCCGCGGTCCGTTTCCCCTGGCCTCCGCGAGGGAGGCCAGGAACGGCTCCGGGAGACCTTCCTCTCCGACAGACTCCGCCAGATCCAGGGCCCGCGCGGCGTAGCGCAGGATCTGCCGCGTCTCGATCCCGGCGAGGTCGTTGAAGAACCAGCCGCAGCTCGTGAACATGAGCATCGCGCACCGCTGCATCTCCAGCAGGCGAAACGCCAGTGTCCTCTCTTCGTGAGTGCGGCTCGTGCACCATGTGTCGAGGAACAGCTCCCGCTCGGCTTCGGTACCGAGTATCGCTTCGATGTAGGCATCACGCGCCCTCCACGGATCGGAAAAGACCGCTCTGCCCCGGTCCTCGAACACCCGGGCGAGATCGTCCGAAAGAGCGTCGAGCGCTTCCCGCAGCGGGGCGCGCCACGCCTGGCTCCAATCGGACTCGCCACCCGTCGAGCAGCCACAGTCGGAGCGCCAGCGCTCTACGCCGTGCGCGCAGCTCCAGGACGTGTTCTCGCGGATCTCGACCTCGAGGACCGGAAGGTTCTCCGCCAGGAACTGGGCGTAGTTGGTGAGACGGACTCCCGGCTCCGACTCGAAGCGTTCCAGGGCCACCGCGAGAGCCATGTCCCCGTGCCCATGGTGGTGCCCATAGGTCTCCCCGTCCGTGGCGATGTGGGCCAGTCGCGGGCCGCCCGTTCCGCTCTCGTGCGCCAGCCCGGTAAGCCAGGACGCCAGCGCTTCCCCATCCTCCAGGAGCTTGTCGAACGCCACCGCCCGGGAGGCCGCGCCGTCGTAGAAGAACAGGGCGATCTCACGTCCGGAGGGCAGAGACTGGCGGTACGCCACCGTGGTATCCAACCCGGAATCGTCGAGGTCCTGCCAATCGCCTCCGGGCGCCCGCACCCGGCCGGCCTGATGCGGCGCCAGGATCGTGAACCGGATTCCGTGCTCGGCCAGCGCCTCGAGCGTGTCCAGGTCGACGGCCGTTTCCGGCAACCACATCCCCTCGGGCCCCCGTCCGAATCTGTGCCTGAAATCCGCAACGCCCCATGCCACTTGCGTACGGCGGTCGCGCGGCGTGGCGAGCGGCATGATCAGGTGATGGTAAGGCTGGGCAAGAGCCGACCCATGTCCGCCGAAGCGCTCGAGACTCTCGAGTTCGGCCTCCAGGACCATCGCGTGCGCCGCCGGAGCGCTCGATTCCATCCACCCGAGGAGCGTCGGTCCGAAGTTGAAGCTGATGGAACCGTAGTTGTTTCGGATCGACCGGATGCGTCCATCACTATCCACCACACGGGCGGCACCGTTGGGGACGTAGGACTCGACCGTGATTCGCTCGTTCCAATCGTGAAAAGGGCTGGCCGAAGGTTCGGGCTCCACTTCCTCGAGCCACGGATTCTCGCGCGGAGGCTGGTAGAAGTGCGCGTGAATGCACACGTGCGCTTCCATCACGGAACCTCCCCCGCCGCTCGCAGAAAGACCACGGCGAGTGGCGGAAGCGTGAGATCGAGTGACCATTGGCGGCCGTGGAACGGACGGTCCTTAGCCACCGCCTCGCCGAGGTTGCCCACCCCGGAGCCGCCGTACACTTCCGCGTCGCTATTCAGGATCTCGGTCCACGTACCTCCCAACGGCACGCCGACTCGATAGCTCTTTCGAGGCAGGGGCGAGAAGTTGCAGACCACGAGCAGAGGTGAAGTCCCGTCGCGGCGGCAGCGCAGGAAGCTGATGAC
>JBDGXI010000130.1:0-6040 GCA_039584685.1 Gemmatimonadota bacterium
TGGACTTCCCGCATCCCGAGGGTCCCATCACCTCGGCGAACTCCCCGTCCAGAATCTCCAGGTGAATGTCCGCCAGGGCGTGCGTCTCCATCTCCTCCGTGAAGAAGACCTTCTGCACACCTTCCAGTCGGATCAGCGGTGTCCCGTTCTCCATCGTCCGCCCCCGTGTTCGTCGTCCTCGTCCAGGCGCCGCTGTCGGAATGGATCCGTCGAGCAGCACTCCCTCACGGTCTCGCGCGTTAGACGCCGCTCGAGCTCGAAGGGTTGACCTCGCGCACCGTCCACTCGAGGGAGTCTTACGTGGGTGGTCGCCCGACAGTTTCAGGTTGGTGCACTGTACATTCGGAGCCTGTCGTTTCTACATTGCGAGACGAGCGGATCCAACGCTCAGAGAGGAGATCGAATGCTGTCGAGTCCTTGGCGCCTCGCGGCCCTGATCGGGCTGGTGTCGCCGTCGTTAGGCTTTGGCCAGGTCGCGGAGCCTTTGGAGGTGGGAGTAGAGGCACCGGACTTCGAGCTTGCCGGGGCAACCCGCTCCGGGATCCTCCCGGACCCGGTTCGGTTGTCCGACTTTCGCGGCAAGACGGTCGTTCTCGCCTTCTTCTACCGGGTACGGACACCTGGGTGAACGATTCAAATGGAAGCGTACCGTGATCAGTACGCCCGTCTGTTTGGAGAAAGCGGAGACGTCGTGCTCATAGCCGTCAATGCGGATGACGTGGAGGACCAGGCAGCGTGGGCCCGCGACGGAGACTTCCCCTTCCTGTTCGCGAGCGACCCGGATTCCGAAGTGAGCTCGCGGTATGGGGCTCCGCGCAGTCGGAACCTGTTCGTTGTCGACCCGGAAGGGAGAATCACGTGGCGGGCCGTCCCGTTCAGGGAAGTGGACCCGACCGCCTACGACGAGCTCGCCTCCGCGATCGAGGAGATCACCGGCGAGAGCTAGTCGGCGCCCGCGTGCTCCAGTACCTCCCGGATCGCGCGATCGACGTCCTGATCACGCCCGAGACCCGTGTAGGCGACCCTGCCGTTGTCGTCCAGGATGACGATATACGAGGTGGCGGGCGTCTCGAACGACCGCACGGCTTCACCTCCGCCGTCCCATAAGGTGGGGTAGGGCACCGGGTGCTTCTCGAGATGCCCCCTGACCCGGCGCTCCGACTGACCCACGCCTACCGCGATGGCGAAGAAGTCCACGCGGTCCCCGAAACGCTCGTGTGCCGCCAGCATCCTCGGGTGCAGCGCCTCACAGTTCTCGCACCAGGTCGCCCAGAACTCGAGCAGTACCGGGCGCTCCCCGAAGTGCTCGCCCAGGTCGACCTTCCCTCCGTTCACATCGCCCAGGGTAAAGCCGTCCGGAATGGCGCCCCGGGCGATTCCGATGCGCGTTTCCTGCGCCGCCAGCGTCGAAGACACGAGGGTCGCCGCCAGGAGGAACCCCGCCAAGATCCGTATATGAGTCGAGTTCATTTGAGTATCCCTCACCAGACCAGCCAGGCCTGGTACACGTAGTAGGCCGACATTCCCAGCAGCAGAATACCGGCGATCTTCTTCGCCCATAGCGTCCAGACGCCGGCCCGGGGAAGCCGGCGCGCGGCGCCGGTCGAGACGCCGACCACGAACAGCAGGGCCGTCATGCCGAGAGAGAACGCGAACAGGTAGGTGAAGCCGAGCCACGCGCTCCCGGTGGTCGAGACATACGTGAGGACGGCCGCAAAAGCCGGAGCCCCGCATGGCGCAGCTACCAGTCCGGATGAGGCGCCGAGGACGAACACGGCCGGGTACGAGCCACCGCCGAGCCCACCGGCCCAATCCACCAGCCGACGGGGCGCGGCCACGTGGAATGCGCCCAGCATTGCCAGACCGAACGCAGCCAGCAGGACGGCGACGAGAAGCCTGGCCCACACGCTCGTCGCGATAGTTCCGAACAGGTGACCCGTCAACCCGGCGATGAGACCCGCGACCGAGTACAAGAGCGCCAGGCCCGCGACATACGCGAGCGTAAGTCCTATCACCCGCGACCGGCGAGCGTCCTCGCCGGCCGTGCCTGAGATGATCCCCACAGTGATCGGAATCATGGGGTAGATACACGGGGTGAGGCTGGTGAGCACCCCGGCCCCGAACAGCAGAACCAGCGCGATAGCCGGTTGCGTGGACAGGGACTCGCCGAGTCCGGTCTGCAACGCCAGGTGGTGCAAGGTCAACGATCCCACTTCCTAATCCCGTTCTGGTGGCAGCCGGTCAGCCGCTCACGAGGTGCCCGGCGTACCCGAGGAACCAAGACCGAGCCAATCCGGTTCCGGAGGGCGGACTGAATTCAAGCCGGCGAGGAAGCCGGAGCGGCTTCGGGGTCGCGCGGCTCCTGCGCGTCCCGGTCCATGTCGAGGGGCTGCACCAGGATATCGCGTGCGATATCGAAATCGAGAGCCAGCTCGGTCTCGCCGATCCGGATCACACAGGCAGGCTGGTGCTGCACGAGTGTGATTTCGGTGTCAGGTCCAAGTCCAAAAACTGTAAGTGTATGATGACGATCAGTTACAGTAGATCCGAGACATAGAACCGTCGCCTTCTGCCCCGGCTGAAGCTCGGCGGCCGTCCGAACGCCGGGTGGAAGGCCGGCCACGGTCGGAAGGCGGCGCCGGAACAGGCGCTTCACGAACGAGACTGTGGCGGGCGTTTCCGGGAACTCGTACTCGCATGCCGGACACCGGACCAGGTGGCACAGCGATCCGAGCGGGCAGCCGTGTGCGCACAGCGTATCCGTGCGTTCGAACTCGAAGCCGCATACCGGGCACGTCAGATAGTCTGAAGCCATCGTCCCACGTGGTTCACGATGCCGCCGACGAACAGGGCGAACGGAAAGATGAACGCCACCATGCCCAGCGCAACACGGTTGCCGTGTTCCTTGGCGATGATGAGGAGCGTGGCGAAGCAGGGCATGAACAGCGTGATCGTCACCATCGCCACCAGGATCTGGTGCGGTGTCAAGATTGGACTCGGGCCGGTGACGGCGTCCAGGATGTACACGGCCCCGAAGTCACGTCGCATGAAGCCGACCAGGAACGCGTTCGACATGTCGGCCGGAAGCCCGAGCCACCCGGAGACCAGAGGCTCGGCCCACCTCGAGATCCTCGTGAGCAGACCGAGCCGGTCCATCACGAAGAGAACGGCGGTTCCGACGACGAACACGGGGATGACCTCGCGCAGGTACCAATCCAGCCGGGTGCCCGTCTTCACCAGGACATTGCCGATCTGCGGCCGCCGCATGGGTGGGATCTCGAGGATGAAATCGCTCGTCTGACCGGGGAACACGCGGGCCGACAGCCAGCCGACGGCCAGGAGTATGCCGGCCATGAGGGCCAGCCACACGAGCGCTCCCACCGGGGTCAGGGCGGCCGTGAGGGCGAGAAGCACCCCGAGCTGGGCGGAGCACGGTATTGCGAGGGCGAGCAACATGGTCGTGACGAGGCGTTCCTTGCGCGTCTGCAGAATGCGGGTCGTCATGGTGGCCATGGTGACGCAGCCCAGGCCGAGGATCATCGGCAGGACGGCCTTGCCGTTCAGTCCCATCACACGGAACGCCCGATTCAGCATGATCGACATGCGGGCGAAGTACCCGGAGTCCTCGAGGATGCTGAAGACGAAGAAGAACACGGTCACGATCGGCAGCACGATGGCGAAGGCGTAGCTGAGCGCCATCGTGATGAGCCCGAACGGGCCGACCATGAAATCGTGCACCAGTCGCAGAAACTTCCGCCACACCGACAGCTCTGCTTCCGCCGCCATGGTGTAGGAGGGCACGATTACCTCCCTGTCCGACTGCGCTATGGCGATGTCGTGAGCGGGAGAGGCGGGAAGAGACAACGTGTAAGGGACGTTCTCCACCACATGCTCGTGCGGGAAAGGCAGTACCGCGTCAGTGGCCCGGATCGCCAGGGGGCTGATGCGCTGCTCGAACCCTGCTATCTCCAGGGCGTCCACCAGCGTACCCGCCCCGAACAGACCCACGAACCAGAAGACGGTGAGCAGGATCGCGGCGAGAAAGGCCATGCCCTTCACCGGGTGCATGGCCCAGAAGCCGAGACGGACGCCGAAAGAAGCGCCCTTGGGCTGGTCTATCGCGTACGTCTCGGAGATGATCTCGTTGACCCTCGAGAGACGGTCCTGGACCCCGCTCAGCTGTGGCTGCGGGCCGGCCACCGTGTCCACGCGCGTGGGCGGGCCGCTGTGCAGCACCTGCGGGTCCGGAACCCGAGCCCGTGGAAGCGCGTCCACCAGGTCACCCGTACCCTCGTTTCGCGGCGCCACCGTGATGACGACTGGAATCCCCAGAATCTCGCTCAGGCGCTCGGCATCGACGCTTCCGCCCCGAGCCTCGAGCTCGTCGTACATGTTGAGCACTACCACCATGGGTCGCTGCAGCTCGACCAGCTGGAGAGTGAGGAGGAGAGCTCGCCGCAGGTTCTTGGCGTCCGCGACCTGCACGATGGTGGCGTCCGGGTTCTCGGCCAGGAGGCCGCGAGTCACCCGGGCCTCGTCGCTGCGGGGCGACAGGTCATTCAGGCCAGGGGTATCGACGACCTCCTGCTCGAGTCCGTCGAACGAGGCTCGAGCGCGCACCAACTCCACCGTCGTGCCAGGGTAGTTGGACACGGTGACGTAGCGCCGGGTGAGGTTCCGGAAGAGCAGGCTCTTGCCGACGTTCGGGTTCCCCACCAGAACGATGGAGCACTCCGCCGCCGGCATCTCGGTTGTAGTCGGCACGTCTCCGATTCGCGGCTCAGTTTAGAATGAAACTCAATCTCGTTTACCTTCCGGCCGAAAGCAACCGCGGATTTCGGTAACCGATCGCCAGGGTAATGGCCCGGACCACCATGAGGGCTACGATGCCCCACCATACGCCGGCGATCCCCCAGCCCAGGGGTATGACGAGCAGAATGATGATGGCCGCGCACGCGGCCGAGACGGTCATCTGAATCGCGAGGAACCTGAAACGTTCCGCCCCCATGAACACCCCGTCCCACACGAACACGATCGCGTTGATCGGCTGCATGGCCACCACGAACGGGAAGATCTGCCCGATGACTTCCAGGACCGCCGGCTCGTCGGTGAACAGCCTCGGAAGGATGGGCGCCAGCAGGAAGAACAGGCCCGCGAGGGCGAGGCCCGAGACCAGTCCCCATTCGAGCAGCCGCTTCGAGGCTCGCCGGGCCATGCTCTCGTCTCCCGCACCGCGGTAGCTCGCCACCAGGGCCTGAGCCGCGACGGCGAGCGAGTCCACGATCATCGCGAGCAGAAGCCAGATTTGCGTGGCGACCTGGTGGGCCGCGACCTGGACCGTCCCGAGGCGCGTGGCCACGGCGGTCGCCAGGGTAAGCGTGCCGATGAGGGCCACGGTGCGCAGCGCCAGCTCTCCGCCGATCCTCAGGAAGGGGCGGATCTCGGCCAGACCGGGCACCCTCGGCCGTATGCCCAGCTCCCGCCGCCGACTCCCGAGGATGAGGTAGACGAACCACAGGGCCCCGACCCACTGGGCCACCAGAGTGGCCAGCGCCGCGCCGCGCAGTCCCCACCCGAATCCGAAGATGAACAGGGGGTCGAGAACCAGGTTTACGGCGTTCAGGCCCAGCGTAACCAGGAGCGGGGTGCGCGTGTCCTGGTAGCCGCGAAACGCTCCGTGTCCTGCCGTCACGAGCAGGACGGCCGGACCCGCGAGAGCCCTGATCCTCAGGTAGGACAAGGTGGGGTCGCGAAGGTCGGGTCCCGCTCCCATCAGGGTAACGATCGGTACCGCCAGCAACTCTACGGCGAGAGTGACGAGACCCCCTACCACGAGCGCCAGGAGGAAGGCCTGCATGACAACGTCACCCGCCCCTGTCCGATCGCCACTCCCCACCGCTCGCGCAACCCTCGGCGTGGTACCGTAGGCCAGGAAGTTGAACACCACGAAGGTCAGGGCGAAGATCGAAGTGTTGACTCCGAGAGCCGCCAGGGGCACCACCCCCAGGCGGCCTACGAAAGCGGTGTCCACCATGGATAC
>JBDGXI010000131.1:0-6033 GCA_039584685.1 Gemmatimonadota bacterium
TCCAGAACGTCGGGACTGTAGGCGCCGTAGCGCAGCACCTTTCCGTATCCCTCGTTCAGGTTGGAAAAGGCCAGGTTGCCGTGCGTGACGTTCTCGACGACGTAGACGGCCATCGAAGCCGAGGTCACGCCGGCCATCGGGCCCACGGTCTGGTGGTGGTGGCACGGTTCGAACTCGACTTCGCCTCTCTCGACCAGGGCGACCGCTTCGGCTTCGTCGCCAGCAAGGCCCTCGAACACCAGCGCCCCGATCACGGCCCCACGCAGGGGGCCGGACATCCGCGCCCACTCGATCGGCGGGCCGGCGTGCAGGATCAGTCCGTCCCGCATCCCCGGGATCACGTCCCTAGCGGTCGCGACGCCTTTCAGCAGGGGGCGTGCTTCCATCATCCGCTCGACGGCCGCCTGGTTGGCTTGCGCGAGGTCCACCGGACTACCTCCTCATTCGATCGAGAATCGCCATCAGTCTATCGTCTCCGCCGGCCGGGGGCTGCCAATCGACGTGTATCGCTTCCGCTCCCTGGTCCACCAGGCTGGCCGCGAACGACTCCAATCCGACGTTGATCGCGGCGACCGGCTCACAGAGGACTTCCGCGTCTACCGGCGGGTCGGGCGGCACGGAGGATCCGCCCAGACGGTCGACGACATGGCTCAGGGCACTCGAGAGATCCTCGAAGACCAGGGCACCTGCCCCGGTCAACTTCTCGACCTGGGATTCGAGGCCCTGCGGATCTTCGTCCGTGCCCACCACCACGGCAACGAATTCCACGTCGCGCGAGCGTTTCGCCTTGGCGATCGCCGGGACGAGTTCGCCGGCTGGATCGGGGTGGGCTCCGTCACCCAACACCACGTCCAGGAGAATCAGGCCCACGTCGGGATCCGCCGCTTCCTGCGCGATCCGGCGGAGTCTCATGTCGTTGTCGATCATCGGATGCAGGCGGCCGACCGTGTATTCGTCCGCCCCCAGATCGAGAATCGTGTGCCCCGTGCTGCGGGAGATGTCCTCCAGAGGCTCGATGCCCGGTCCCTTCAGATTGGAATGCAGCGCATCCAGGAAATGACTCAGGGCGAGGAGCGACGCCGACGCCAGCGTGCCGCCGGCGAACAGGCCGCGAAGAAACCCCCGGTCGTTCTCACCTTCGCGTTCAGCGGGTGAAGGTGTCCGGGCCCCGTTCTCGGACTTGGCCAATTCGACCGCCATCCAGGCGGCCTCCGAGAGGCCGTCGGCGAAGTAGACGGAGCCCACTCTCCGCGCCGGAGGCGGAAACCCAAGAAAATGGACCACGACCGGCTTGCCCGTGCTTCTGGCCGCCCGCAGAACTGACCGCGCCACGGAGGGAACCGGCGGCTTGGAAACCAGGACGATCACCTCCGTTCCGGAATCGCGCGCCAGCAGGTCCAGGCCCTGACCGCAGGTGATGGCGCCGACCTCCGCGTCCAGGTCCCGTCCGCCGGTGCCGATGGCGTGAGACACGCCACCGCCGAGCGAGTGCACGTGGCTCGTGATGGCCTGCAGGCCGGTGCCCGACGCTCCCACCAGACCGATCGGGCCGCGCCGCACGCGGTTCGCGAACCCGAACCCGATCCCGTTGATCGACGCCGTGCCGCAGTCCGGACCCATCACGAGTCGACCTTCCGAGGCCGCCCTCGTCTTGAGCGCTACTTCGTCGTCGATCGGGACGTTGTCGCTGTAAAGGAAGACGTGCAGTCCGCGGTCGAGAGCCTCGCCGGCCACACGGGCGGCGAAACGGCCCGGAACGGATACGAGTCCCCAGCTGGCCTCGGGCATGAGCTTCAGGGCTGAATCCAGGCTGCGTGGTCGGTAGTCCTCGCCGCCGGATCCCCCGCTCCGGACCAGCAGTCCATCTACTCGAGACAGTGCTTCGTCCGCGGCGGATTCGCTCTCGGCCTTCACCGCAATCAACAGGTCGGCCGGACCCGCATCGATCGCCTCGTCCGGCAGAAGGTCGCTGGCCGCGAGCAGGGCCAGGTTGTCGGCCGTGGCCATCACGGCACCGGCATCGAGGACGCCCGGCAGATCGGCGAGCGCCGCCTGCAGCTGCATCAGCACGATCGAGTCGTAGTAGCCGCCCGGCCTCACATCGGACCTCAGAATGCTCACGTCTGGGCCTCCAGGCGCTGAATCGTACCGTCCCACAAGCGACGTCCACCGTCGCGCACGGCCAGAGCCCCAACGAAGCCGGGCTCGGGCTCCAGGTGGTACAGCGACCAGCCCGCAGCAGTTGGCGGCTCGCCGTCCACCGAGAGCAGTTCCGCGGGACGCGCCGGCGTTACGGAGACCTCGAATCGATCGAAGGCTGACCAGACACCCTCACCGATCGCCTTGACGCATGCTTCTTTTCGCGTCCAGCAGATCATGAACGCCTCGTTCTGGTCTTCCCGCGGAAGTGCTTCGATCTCGCGCCTCTCAGCTACCGAGAACGCCCGCCGGGCGACGCGCTCCCAACGAACGATCGGCCGAACGCGCTCGACGTCGATTCCGAGTGACGGGACTCGGCCAACCGCCACGAGCAGCAGATCGCCCGAATGCGCCGTATTGAAATGGACGGGCTCACCGTCCGCGGCTCCGGACAACTCGGGCTTGCCCGCCGGACTGTACGTGAAGCGAAGCTCCGCAGCAGACTCCCCGACGCACCCAGCCAGGATCTGCCGCAGCACGCCGCGGCTCGCCGTGGCGCGCCGACGATCGAGTTCGGCGCGCAGCCTGCTGATGCGTTCTCGCTCGTCGGGTGCCAGCGTTCGTTCGAGTCGCACGAGCCGGTCGAGAGGCACGTCCAGACCAGCCCTCCATACGCGCAGATCGACGGCCTCCTCCGGATCACCCTGTGCTTCGGACATGGGCGCAAAGATCGCCGAGACATGGGGACGGGGGCAACTCCGGGCCGCGCATGTGAGATGGGGTGTTTTTCGATTGCCTCTGGATAATTCCCACTTTCCCACTTTCTCAGAGGGTCGCATCAACCCCTGCCCGACTCGAGGTGTCAGTATCAGTAAGCCCCCGGCCCACCCGACTCAATCCGGAACCGGACATGACTTCGATACTGTACGACGTGCGATACGCGCTACGCTCCATGGCACGGCGCCCCCTGTTCTCACTCGTGCTCGTCTCGATCCTCGCCCTCGGCCTCGGAGCCAACGCCGCCATGTTCAGCGTGGTGGACTCGGTGCTGCTCGAGCCCCTTCCCTATCCTCAGGCCGACCAGCTCGTCTGGGTGCGCTCGCTGACCCCCGACGGTAACCCCAACTCCGTCGCCGCCGAGGACTGGCGGGACTACCGAGCGGGCTCGGCAGCCATCGAGCACCTGGCGGCGTATGGACTGTTCCCCGAAGACCTGGTGATCACCGGCGGCGAGGAGCCGGAGGTTCTCACAGGAGCCGCCGTCTCGGCGAACTTCTTCCGCACACTTGGAGTGGACGCGATCATCGGACGCACGTTCGTGGAGGAGGATGCGGAGGAGACCGCAGGGAATCCCGCGATCCTGTCGTACGGACTCTGGGAGCGGAGGTTCGGCGGCGACCGGGAGGTACTCGGGCGCACGATCACCCTGGACGGAACCGTGTTCGAGGTCGCGGGCGTGATGCCCGATGGATTCGCCTTCCCCTCGTGGGCCGAGGTGTGGCGGCCCTTCCGCATGAGCGAACGGATGGCCCAGGGTCGAGGAAACAACAACTTCTTCGTGTTCGGGCGGCTGACCCCAAGCGCCACCGTCGAGGACGCCGACGCCGAGATCAAGGTTATCGCCGCCGCCATCGCGACAGATCACCCGGAGGCGAAGCAGGACTGGTCGGCGCAGGCGATGCCGATGCTGGACGTGTTCGTGGGCGACGTGCGCGGTGTTCTGTGGATGCTGCTCGGAGCGGTCGGGCTGGCGCTTCTCATCGCGTGCGCAAACGTGGCGGCCCTGCTGCTCGCCCGGGCTACCCGTCGGCAGGGAGAGATGGCGATTCGGGTCGCGATGGGCGCGTCCCGATCACGAATCGTCCGCCAGATGCTCACGGAGAGCACGATCACCGCCCTGGTCGGGGGCTTGCTCGGACTCGGGGTGGCCTTCGCCGCCCTAGAAGCGATGTCCACTCTCGGTGGAGGCTCCCTGCCCCGACTGGCGTTCGTCGAGATGGACGGCACGGCCCTCCTGTTCACCCTCGTCGTGTCGCTGGTCACGGGTCTACTGTTCGGGTTCGCGCCGGCGATCCGGGCCCCGAAACTCCAGCTGGCCGAATCTCTCAAGGAGGGCGGACGCGGTCTCCGGCACGGCGGCAGCCTTCGCCTCCAGAGCGGTCTCGTGATCGGACAGGTCGCCCTTTCCCTGGTGCTACTGGTGGGATCGGGACTCCTCATCCGCAGCTTTCTCGAGATGCAGAAGGAGGAGCTCGGGTTCGACCCCCGGGGCGTGGTCGTCGCTGAGATCCAGCTACCTCGAGCCGCGTATGGGGACGAACGTCCAACGAACGACTTCTACAACGCCCTGCTCGAAGACGTCCGCTCGCTGCCCGGCGTGGAGGCAGCCGGCGTGACGACACGGATCCCCGTTACCGGGGGACGCGGTCCATGGAACTACGTGCACGCGGAGGACCGTCCGGCGGCCACCCCGGCTGACCGGCAGGGAGCGACCCGTCGCGTCGTGAGCCCCGGTTACTTCGAGGCCATGGGCATACCGCTGCTGCACGGACGGACGTTTGACCGCACCGACGGCCTCGGCGACGACGCTCCACCGGTGGTGGTGATCAACCGCAGCCTCGAGGACATGTTCTTCCCCGGCGAAGATCCAGTGGGCCGCTCGATCGTGCTGACGGGCTGGGACCCTCCCGTCCACATGGAGGTGCTCGGCGTGGTGGGCGACGTACGACTCGGAGGGGTGGAGGACGGGTCCAACCCGACGATGTACTGGCCCCAAGCGATCACCTCGCGGTTCACCTCCACCCTCGTCGTGCGTACGGCCGGTGACCCGGCAGCCCTGGCCCCGCAGCTCCGTGAGGCTGTGCGACGACTGGACACGAACGTTCCGATCGCCGACCTCGAGCCCATGACAGTGATCGTGGCATCCTCACTGGCCGAGGGCCGGTTCCGAACGATGCTGCTTGGGGCGTTCGCCGGCCTGGCGCTGATCCTGGCTTCGCTCGGCCTGTATGGGGTGCTGGCTCAACTGGTGGGCGGCCGCACGCAGGAACTGGGCGTGCGCATGGCGCTCGGCGCCCGACCCGCGGACATCCTCGGCTGGGTGCTGGGTCGAGGACTTCGACTGACCCTGAGCGGATTGGCTCTCGGTGTCGTGGGCGCGGCCGCCGCCGCGTGGGCCGCCCGTGGCCTGTTGTTCGGGGTCCGACCTCTCGACCCGGTGACGTACACCGGCATGGCCATCGTGCTCACCCTCGTGGCCCTGGCGGCCGCCTTCCTCCCCGGCTGGAAAGCGACCCGCGTGAATCCCGTGGAAAGCCTCAGAGCGGAGTAGCCGATCGTGGACCTGGTACGAGAGATACGCGTTGCCGTTCGGTCACTAGCACGCACGCCGGTGGTCAGCGCCGCGGCCGTGATCAGCCTGGCCCTTGGACTGGGAGCCACTACCGCCGTGTTCAGCGCGGTGAGTGCCGCCCTCATGGACGGGATGCCGTTCGCCGAACCACAGGAACTGGTCTCGGTCTTCCGCACCACTCCACACTTCCGCAATGGTCCGTTTTCGCCGGCGAACTTCCTGGATCTGCGCGCGCAGTCGGAGACCATCGAATCCCTGAGTGCCGTCGGGTATGGAACCGGACTCCTCAAACTGTCCGAGCGGACCTACCAGGTGTCCGCCCGCCCGTTGAGCCCCGACCTGTTCGCTACGCTGGGTGTGGCGGCGACACGCGGCCGCCTCCTGCAGGCAGACGACGAGCTCGCCGATGCACCGGCAGTGGCTGTTCTGAGCGACGAGGTGTTCCGGTCACGCTTCGGGGCCGACCCGGAGATCGTCGGCCAGACGATCGTGCTGGACGGTGAGGTCCGCACGGTGGTCGGTGTTCTGCCCGCCGACTTCAG
>JBDGXI010000132.1:0-5976 GCA_039584685.1 Gemmatimonadota bacterium
GAGTCGTTCGTCGCCAACATCGAGGAGCTGATCGAGACGCTCGACGGCCAGGCCCGCGAGCTGCTGTCCGCCGATGCCGATCTCGACCTGGCGGCGCTCGCCGACGGCCAGGCCGCGGAAGTGCCCCTGGACGACGAGAAGCGTGCCCAGCTCAAGCTGTACACCGACACGATCGCCGCCCTCAAGGACCTGCTGTGGCGCTACACCAAGGGGCCGAGCGGCCAGGGGCGCGCCAACATGGGAATCAGCAACAGCACCGGCTGCTCGTCGGTGTGGGGCAGCACCTTCCCATATAACCCGTATCCGTATCCGTGGGTGAACCACCTGTTCCAGGACTCGCCTTCCGTGGCCATCGGGATCTTCGAGGGCCACATGCGGAAGATGGGCGATGGTTTCACGGCCGTGCGCCGGGCCCGGCTGCTGGCCAGCGGCGAGTACGACGCCGACGTGCACGAGCCCGAGTTCGTAGCGCTCACGTGGCAAGATTTCACGGACGAGGAGTTCGACCTGTGTCCGCCGATCGTGGCGATCGGGGGCGATGGGGCGATGATGGACATCGGGTTCCAGAACCTGTCCCGGCTCCTCGCGTCAGGTAAGCCAGTCCGGGTGGTGGTGCTGGACACGCAGGTGTACTCGAACACCGGCGGCCAGGCCTGCACGAGCGGGTTCATAGGGCAGGTGTCGGACATGGCCGCGTACGGCAAGGCGCAGCACGGCAAGGAAGAGACCCGCAAGGAGCTGGCGATGATCGCGCTGGCGCACCGCGGGGCGTTCGTGCTCCAGTCGTCGCAGGCGTCGGCATCCCACATGATCGGAGGAGTGATCCGGGCGCTGAAGTCGCCGCGGCCCTCGGTCATGAACATCTACACGCCGTGTCCGGTGGAGCACGGCCTGGCGGACGAGTGGGCGCCCAACGCGTCCCGCTTCGCACTCGAGGGGCGCGCGTTCCCATTCCTGATTTTCGATCCGGATGCGGGTGCCACGATCGCAGACTGCCTGGACCTCGCGGGCAACCCCGACCTCGACCAGACGTGGCCGACGTACGAGCTGGAATACGTGGATGAGGACGGACAGGCGCAGAAGATGGAGCTTCCGGTCACCACCGCCGACTGGGCGGCCACGGAGGGCCGTTTCAAGAAGCACTTCAAGCGGATCAAGCCGGAGGAGTGGAACGAGGACCAGGTCCTGTTCCACGAGTTCATCGACCTGTCCGAGGATGAGCGCGTCGGCAAGACGCCCTTCATCTGGGTGATCGACGGAGAGAAGAAGCTGGGCCGACTGGCGTGCTCCATGGAGATGGTGCTGCTGGGCGAGGACCGGCTCCTGTACTGGTCACAGCTCAGGGAACTGGCCGGGCTCGAGGTTCCCGCCTCGGTCAGGGCCGATATCGCCGACGACATGGAGGCCGAGTTCGAGGCGAAAGCCGCAGCGATCCGCACGGATTACGAGGCGCAGCTGGCGGAGCTCCGGATGAGCTACCCGGCGCTGGTGGCCCGACGGATGGCCGAAGGTCTCCTGGCTTCCGGCGACGGAAACCTGACGGTGGCCGAGATCCTGGCGCGGGCGAACGCCGATCCGGACCTGCGGCCGATCACCGCCGAGGCCGTGGCCGGACTGGCCGGCGGATTGGGCGTGGACGTGGGAGGCGGAAACGGGGGGGCGACGGTCACCGTTGCCCCGGCGGAAGCCGTCACCCGGGCAGTGGCGATCGCCGAGGCCGCCGAGGTCACGGGTGTATCGGTCGCCCCGGCCGTCGCCGAGCCGGAAGCGGCCGACGACGATGACGATGCCCTCGTGATGGACCCGTACATCGAGACGGCCCGCTGCACCTCGTGCGACGAATGCATCAACATCAACAAGAAGCTGTTCGCGTACGACGAGAACAAGCAGGCGTACATCAAGGACAAGAACGCCGGCACGTTCGCCGAGATCGTGCAGGGAGCCGAGCGCTGCACCGCCGGGATCATCCACCCGGGCACGCCGCTCAACATGAAGGAGAAGGACATCGAGAAGTGGATCGAGCGGGCGAAGCCGTTCAACTGACCTTGAATCGGGCGAGCGGCTGAGAGGAGCGACATGCTCGGATCCAGCACATTCAGACACGGGGTGCACCCGCCGGAGACCAAGCACCTTACCGAGAAGGTGCCGGTGCGGCGCATGCCGTTCCCGGAGGAAATCGTTCTTCCTCTGCGCCAGCACGCCGGGAGGCCGGCTCGCCTGCTGGTGAAGGTCGGCGATCACGTGGAGCGGGGCGACAAGGTGGCCGAGGCCGACGGTTTCGTCTCGGTGCCGATTCACGCTTCGGCGGCGGGCACGGTGAAGGACATCCGGCTGTGCCCGCACCCGGACGGGTCCATGGCGGAATCGGTGGTCATCGCCGTGGATCGATTCTCTCCCCAGGTGCCGAGGCCGCGGATCGTCCCCAGGTGGGAAGGCCTGTCGCCGAAGCAGGTTGTCGAGGAGGTCCAGAAGGCCGGAGTGGTGGGGCTCGGAGGCGCTGCGTTCCCGACGCACGTGAAGCTGCTCCCGCCCGATGACATCCCGGTGCACACGCTGATCGTCAACGGAGCGGAGTGCGAGCCGTACCTGACCACCGACCACCGGACGATGGTCGAGTACCCGGAGAGGGTGCAGTTCGGCATCCGGATCATGATGAAGGCGCTCGGCGTCGAGAAGGCGGTCATCGGCGTCGAGAAGAACAAGCCGGACGCCATCGCCAGGCTGCGCGAGACCCTGCCCGCAGACCTGGACGTCTCGGTGCTGCCCCTCACGGTCAAGTATCCGCAGGGCGCCGAGAAGATGTTGATCAGGGCCGTGACCGGGCGTGAGGTCCCCTCTGGCAAGCTCCCGATGAACGTGGGCGTGGTCGTACAGAACGTGGGCTCGATCGCGTGCATAGGGGAGATCTTCGAGACCGGCTATCCTCTGATCGAGCGGGTGGTCACGGTGACCGGACCCGGCGTTCGGCGACCCTCGAACCTGATCGTCCCCGTGGGCACGCGTCTCCGGGACGTGCTGGAGTTCTGCGACGGCCTGACGGAGGACGCGGCCCAGATCGTGTTCGGCGGTCCCATGATGGGTGCGGCGCAGCCGGACCTCGACACGCCGCTCATCAAGGGCACCACGGGCGTGGTCGTGCTCACGAACAAGGAGGCCCGGTCGGTGGAGCGCTATCCGTGCATCCACTGTGGCCGCTGCCTCGAGGCCTGTCCCGTGTTCCTCAACCCGTCGCTCCTCGGCACGCAGGCGCAGGCGGGCCGGTACGAGGAGATGGAAGCCTCGCACCTGATGGACTGCATGCTGTGCGGCTGCTGCTCGTACGTGTGCCCATCGAACATCCCGCTGTCGCAGATGTTCGCGCTCGGAAAGAACATGCTCCGCAAGCGGAAGGCGGCGGCATGAGCGACTCTGCCCCCGGCCGCGGACCGGGAGCCGGTACCGACCTCGATTCCCTCACGGAGATCCGTCTCAGGATCGCGGCCTCGCCCCACCTGCGCTCCTCGCACTCCACGCCTCGCATCATGTGGAACGTGGTGGGATCGCTGGTGCCGATCCTCGCGGTCGCGACGTACTACTTCGGCCCGAGCGCTCTCCTGGTCGTCGCCGCCGCCACGATCGGCGCCGTCGGCACCGAGCGCCTGTTCGGCCACAGGGGCAGCACGGCGGACGGCTCGGCGGTGATCACCGGCCTCCTGCTGGGCTTGATCCTGCCGCCCGGTTTTCCCCTGTGGATGGCGTTCCTGGGCGGCGTGTTCGGGGTCGGGTTCGGCAAGGTGATCTTCGGCGGGCTGGGGCAGAACGTGTTCAACCCGGCCCTCCTGGGGCGGGCGTTCCTGCAAGCGGCTTTTCCGATCGCCATCACTACGTGGCCGCTGCAGCCGGCGAGCTGGTGGTCCCTGCGGGGAGACAACTTCGCCTTCCCCCTCATGTCCCCCAGCGCACCCGACGTGGCGACCGGCGCCACGCCCCTCGGCTTGATGAAGTTCGAAGGAGTGTCCACGGATACGTTCGACCTCATGATGGGTTCAACGGCCGGCTCGATCGGTGAGACCGCCGGGCTGCTGATCCTGGTGTGCGGGGGCTACCTGGCCCTGAGGAATTACCTCGACTGGCGGATCCCGCTGAGCATCTTCCTCACGGTGTTCGCCTTCTCGGGCCTTCTGTACCTGATCGGCCCCGACCGCTTCCCGAATCCGATGTTCATGCTGTTCTCGGGCGGCCTCATGCTCGGCGCCATGTACATGGCCACCGATATGGTCACGTCTCCGGTGACGGCGGCGGGCTCGTGGATCTTCGGAATCGGGATCGGTCTGCTGGTGGTCCTCATCCGGGTGTGGGGCGGACTGCCGGAAGGGGTGATGTACGCCATCCTGTTCATGAACGCGCTCGTGCCGTTCATCAACCGGGCCACGCAACCGCGGGTGTTCGGGCAACCGCGTCGGAAGCCGAAGGGAGCCGAGGCATGAAGGACCTGCCGACGGTCCAGGCTGGTGAAAGCAGCCCGGATTCCGGTATCCCCGGTCCTCCGCAGGTCGCGCCCGGCAAGCTGATGGCCACGCTGGCCATCGCGGGCGCTCTCGCCGGGCTGGCCATCGTGCTCGTGTTCCAGTGGGCCGATCCGCAGATCCAGGCGCATCGAGCAGCGGCACTGCGAGCCGCCGTGCTGGAGGTACTGAGCGAGCCGGCCAGCTACCAGTCCCTGTACGTGACTCCAGACGGATTGAGCGAGACTCCGGCGGCGGGCACGGACACGGTCACGGCCGAGAAGGTGTTCCTCGGGTTCGACGACGCCGGCGATCCGGTCGGTTACGCGGTGACCGGGGCGGAACCGGGATTCCAGGACTTCATCCACCTGATCTTCGGGTTCGACTCGGACGGGCAGCGCCTGCTGGGGATGAAGGTGCTGGAGAGCAAGGAGACCCCGGGTCTGGGTGACAAGATCTACAAGGACATGGACTTCGTAACCGGATTCCAGGGAGTGGAGGCCCCGATCGTGGGCGTGAAGCAGGGAGCGGCGACGGGCGCCGCCAACGAAGTGGACATGATCACGGGCGCGACGATCTCTTCGCGTACCGTAATCGGGATCATCAACCACCGCGTGGAGGCACTGGGCCCGGCCATGGAAGCGCACGCGGCCACCGGCCCGCGGGGGACCGTGAACCCCGAACCGGCCATCGGCGACTCTGCGGCAGTGGATCAGGCCGCCGCGATTCCATCTGCCGCAGCCGGCGGTGAGGCAGGATCATGAGAGAAACCACGCCGCGTGAGGACCTGATCCGGGGCATCTGGAAGGAGAATCCGGTCCTGGTGCAGCTTCTCGGCCTGTGCCCGGCTCTCGCCGTGACCAACACGGTTCCGAACGCCATCGCCATGGGTCTCGCCACCTTCTTCGTGCTCATGGGATCGAGCCTCCTCGTCTCCCTCGCGAAGAACTGGATACCATCCGAGGTCCGGATCTCCGCGTACATCCTGATCATCGCCACGTTCGTCACCATCGCCGACCTCGTGCTCGCGGCCGTCGTGCCCTTGATCCACAAGGAGCTGGGCGCTTTCATCGCGCTCATCGTCGTCAACTGCATGATTCTCGGCCGCCAGGAGGCTTTCGCCTCCAAGAGGCCAGTCGGGAGGTCTCTCCTGGACGCGGCGGGAACCGGTACCGGCTTCATGATCGCGATGCTGATGATGGGCACGTTCCGGGAAGTGCTCGGAAACGGGTCCGTCATGGGGATCAGCGTCCTCGGGGAGAACTTCGAGCCGTGGATCGTGATGATCCTGCCTCCGGGAGGCTTCCTCACCCTGGGCTTCATCCTCCTCGCTTTCGGCTGGTGGAAGGAGCGCCAGGCCGAGGCCATCCGGGTGCGGCAGTGGCCGCACGGGGTGGCGAGCGGAGAGGAGGCGGCGTGATGGGCGAGCTTTTCTGGATCCTGCTCTCGGCGATGCTGGTCAACAACTTCACGCTGCATCTGTTCCTCGGCC
>JBDGXI010000133.1:0-6224 GCA_039584685.1 Gemmatimonadota bacterium
ACGAGAGCATATGAGTCCCCAGTCAGCGCGCCCCGAGTGGGTAGACGAGGATCCGAAGGGCCACCTGCACGGCTGGAGGGCCAAGGCCCACGAGATCATCTTCGAGGCAGACACGCCGGCCGGCAAAGCGTTCGACATAGCCCTCATCCTCACGATCATCGTGAGCGTCGTCGCGGTCATGCTCGAGACCGTGGCTCCCGTGCGGGCGCGCTACGGGCCCGAGCTACGTGCCGTCGAATGGGTGATCACGATCCTGTTCACGATCGAGTACATCCTGCGCCTGCTATGCGTGGGGCAGCCGGCCCGGTACGCCCGGAGCTTCTTCGGGATCGTCGATCTGATGTCGATCCTGCCAACGTACTTCAGCGTGCTCATCCCGGGGGCGCAGGCGCTGGCCGTGGTGCGCGTCCTCAGGATCCTCCGGGTGTTCCGAGTCCTGAAGCTCGTGCAATACGTCCAGGAAGCCAGCGTGCTCAGACAGGCGCTCGTCGCCAGCGGCCGCAAGATCCTAGTGTTCGTGTTCGTCGTGTTCACGATCGTCATCATCGTCGGCGCCCTGATGTACCTCGTGGAGGGCGACGAAGCCGGGTTCACCAACATCCCGATTTCTGTCTACTGGGCGGTGGTCACCCTCACCACGGTCGGCTACGGTGACATAGCTCCGGTCACTCCCCTCGGTCAGTTCCTTTCCGCGCTCCTGATGATCATGGGCTACGGGATCATAGCCGTCCCCACGGGCATCGTGACCACGGAGCTCGTGCGGGCACCGCGCGGTGAGATGACGACCCGGGCGTGTCCCGAGTGCGGCCTGGAGGACCACGACTCCGACGCGAGGTTCTGCAAGGGATGCGGGGGTAAGCTGTAGCGCTGCCGGATTCTCACGCTCCTGAGTAGCCGGCGCCCGCCAGGCTCATGAGTCCTTCGACGAACCCGCCGATATCCTGCTGAGCCTCCCCCGCCAGGTTGCGAACGGCTCCCGTGTCCAGCGACATGCAGCTGTCCCGGGGTCCGAGCTCGAGTCCGGGGAGAGAGCGCGCCTGACCGAGGGGCATCGGATGCCAACCGGACCTGGCCGCCGCCGCGCGGAAGCCGCCGCACCGACGCTGAGGGACGGAGAAGATGA
Organism: Gemmatimonadota bacterium; assembly: GCA_039584685.1. Lineage (GTDB taxonomy): Bacteria > Gemmatimonadota > Gemmatimonadetes > Palauibacterales > Palauibacteraceae > Benthicola. Next base: position 1,124 of record JBDGXI010000133.1, read on the forward strand.
GCTCGAACTCCCCGTGCGGTCCTGCCAGCAGGGTCCAGGGCGGAAGACCCGCCGCCTCCGCGATTCGCCGCGCGGCGGGGTGGAGAATCTCGTCCACGGATATGTCGAGCTTCATACCGACCCGGCTCCGTCGCATGATCTCGTCCAGGGTCGCCAGGGCACCGTCGCTCGAATCCATACACGAGCTGGCGAACCGACGAGCCAGCTGGCCCTCGCGGACCCGGGCCATCGGAAGGAACGGCACGTCCGGCTCCCGGTCGCGTCGAGTGAGCGCCTCGAACGCGTATGCGCTCCCGATTCCCAGGGGACCGGACGCGAACAACCGGTCACCCGGTCGGCAGCCGGAGCGCAACATGGCCTCGGCCGCCGGCACCGTACCGACCGCGGAGGATCCCACGTGCAGGCGGGCGGAGTGGTTGGTATCGCCCCCCAAAACGGGAAGGCCGCATGCTGCACACGCGTCCCGCACTCCCTGCTGCATTCGATTCAGGAATGCCGGGGCGGCGGTCTCCGGCAGGGTCTGGCTCAGGAGGATTCCGAGCGGGTCGGCCCCGACGGCGGCCAGATCGCTCGCTGACGACATCACCGTCATCCAACCGATGAGATACGGATCCCGGTACAGGCCCGCTTCGATCTCTTCGACGATCGCGTCGGTCGTGATCGCGAGGAGCCGATCGGTTCCGGGCAGCCGCAGCAATTCGGCGTCGCTCTCGCCGAGGCCGTTGGTCTGATCGAGCGAACGGGGAAGGGCCCGGACCAGCGATTCAACGAGCGCGTTCTCGCGCACCACCGCCGTCATGAACATATCTGAATCGCCTCCGGCACGATCCCGAAGAGCGCATCGGTCGCGTAGATGACCTCGCCGTCCCGCTCCACGGCGAACGGGCGGGCTGCCCGCACGCTCACTTGCCGCGCCTTCCACGTCCGGGTGCCGGGCCCGCCGAAACGACCACGCAACAGCCGGCACAGAAGCAGCATGAGACGTGGGAGCCTGATTCCGTCTATCAGGTGGACGTAGAAGTGGCCCCCGGCCATTTCATGCGGGGACTCGTAACACAGGGATCCACTGAAATTGGGGTTCTTCACAACGCCCAGGTTGCGGGCCCGAGTCCTGAGAGTCGGCGCCGCATCCACCTCGAGCTCGATCGGCTGCGGCCGATACCGAACGATCGCCCGGACCGCCGCGTACACCATCCCGACGGTCGGAAGGCCCCGCTTGAGACGTCGCAGCAGGCGGTTGGGCCGGTTGAAGAAATCGTTGGCTTCCGCCGTCGTTCCGACACTGGCGTTGATGACCCATTCACACTTCATACGTAAGTTGAGATGTGAGGTGTAATCCAATGTGCAGATGTCGCTTATAAGTGCATGTGAAAAGTCCAATCGGGCCGGGAATCCACCGATCGATCGGTCCTCGCTCAGCGGCTTGTGGAAGTCGTTGCTCGACCCCAGCCCCACGGCGCCGAGCCGGATGAGCCGGAGCGCATCGGGGCTGGCGTTCTCCACCAGGGCCGACACCACGGCGTTGACCGTCCCGTCACCGCCAGCGGCCACGAAGTCGGTTTCCCCACGCTCGAGCTCGCGAACGACGCAGCGCTCCATGACCAGCGGACCGGCCGCGACCGTGCACCGGAACGGACCGATACGCTTCCGAATCTCGTCCTCGATCAGGCGCCACCGCTCGAGCGCTCTGCCTCCGCCGGCTTCAGGATTCACCAGGACGAACATGAGAGCACCTCCTTCAGATCTGCTCGCGCACCGGACGCGAGAGCATGGTGACCATGTACATCGCGACGAACCCGAGAAGCGCCAGCGTCCAGACGGGCCTGTGGGCTACCGCGATGCCGGTGAGCAGAAACACGTAGGCGTGCACGGCCGGGACGATGGCGAAGTGGGCATCGTCGTCCCGCCCCACGGAGTGGAGCCGAATTTGCGCGAGGGCCGAGGCGAGAATGCCCGCTCCGACCAGGAGCACGGAGACTACGACGCCCGCAGCCTGGTGGAAGGCGTCCTCGGCCGGGGCACCGCGTGCCGTTATCCCGGAGGCCTCTGCCGCCAACAGGCTGCCTGCTACCGCGATCAGCGCGAAGCCGTCGCTCACCACGCAGGACACCGAGCGACCCGCGCGTACGGGAAGCGTGCCGTAACCGGTCAACCGGTCTGCCGAAATGTCCTTGAAGTATCCGGTCAGCACGAAATTCGAATACCCGAAAAACACGGCGACACCCGTACCCGCGAGCGCGAGAGCCGACCGCGGGTAGGCTCCGCCGGTACCGATTCCCGCGAGGACGCCGGTAAACAGGAGCGCAGCGACGATCCATGCGTTGTAGAACGGCCCTGCCCACCAGCGCCGTTTGAACCAGGTGTAAGTGGACAGACCCGCGATGCAGGCGACGACGAGCGGCAGATTCCACCGATTGGCGGCCACGAGCGCGATCCCCACCGCAGCGAGCCCGACCACGCTGATCACGGCCACGTGCCATCGCCTGACGATCCCCTGAACCAGGGGTCGATAGGGGGCCGAGATCGAGTCGGTGTCGATCTGGAAGCAGTCGGTCAGCGCCTGGCCGAATCCGTATGACAGGAAGAAGGCGAAGCCGAGTCCGAGCGCCGACCTCGCTGGCACGTCCGGCACCAGGGCCATGCCGACGATTCCGGTGATCCCCGACACGAACAGCAGGTATGGTCGCATCGTGGTGACGTATGCCCTGGCGAACGCCACGCTCGCCAGCGATACGGGAGTCTGTGCACGCACGGCACCCGTGCTCACGCCGCACCTCCGATCCACCTCTTCGGAGTACCCTCGAGGTCAGGTCTCCGCCTCAGCGGGACGACGCCAGGGTGGCGCGTGGACGCCGGCTCGCTTCCGTGCATCAGCTTCCATCCGAACCGCAGACATGTGGCTCCGCCCGCGATGCAGATGGTGTTGAGTGCCAGCTCGAAGGCGGCCGCGGCCGTGAGGGACGCGTACAGGCCCGCCTGGGCGTAGAAAGCCAGGTCGAGCAATCCGAGATACAGGCTCATCGCGGCCGCGATGACCATCAGGTACGGGCCCTTGGGACTGCCGCGCAGCAGCGTCCAGCCGGACGCGCACAAGAAGAACCCGAGCGCCGTATCCGCCAGGATGAACGCGGATTCGAACGCTGCGATCATCGGGTCGTGTTGCCCGAGCTCCATCGCTCCGGTGAGATACAGCGACCAGAACAGGAGCATCAGGGCGCCTCCGGCCAACATGATCCATCCGAGGGCCGTGTGGCGGTCGTGGGCGTGCGGGCTTCTCATCGTTCGCCTTCCGGTCGTCGGTCACCGGGATCCGAGCGGATCACCGTCCACATCCACGCTCACCGCGTCCGGTCAAGCAGCGATCAAGCCCAGCTCTTGACCTTCACTTGATCCAGCGGCGCCAGCGTGAGGACGGTCGACAACGAATCCTGCGAGGAAGACTCCGATGGCGAAGCCGAAGCTCCAGATCATCGTGCTGTTTCAAAACCTGGGCGAGGAGCGGTCGTACTTCGCCCGCTCTCCGGCGCCTCCGCTGTCGGGGATACTCCTGGCGGGGCTTACGCCCGACATCGTGCAGGTGGAGGTTCTGCACGAGATGGTACGTCCGATCGACTACGAGACCGATGCCGACTTCATCGCGCTCAGCTTCATGGACTTCTGTGCCCCGCACGCGTACGAGGTCGCTGCGCGCTTCAGGCGCCTGGGCAAGACAGTAGTCGCGGGCGGCAAGTATCCGAGCACGTTCCCGGACCTGGTGTCTCCGCACGTGGACTCGGTGGTCGTGGGAGAGGCCGAGCCCGTGTGGGCACGGGTCGTCGAAGACCTCGTCGCGGGTCGGCTGAAACCGCGGTACGAGTCTCCCCTCGCGCCCAGCCTGAAGGACATCCCTCCGCCGCGGTACGATCTCGTGGAGTCGGCCTACACCGTGCCCGTGGTGACGGAGGCGACGCGCGGCTGTCCGTTCGCGTGCACTTACTGCCAGCTGAACATCAAGCGAGCACCGTACCGAACACGCCCCATCGAGGACGTGATTCGGGACCTCACCTCCACCGGCTCGCTGTCCCCGGTCCGACGCAAGATGGCCATGATCTACGACAACAACTTCGGCGGGGACATGGCCTACGCGAAGGAGCTGTTGCGGGAAATCGCCCGCTTGAGCCTGTGGGGCGTGGGCTACCAGTTCAGCTTCAATTGCCTTAGGGACGACGAGTTCGTGGACCTGCTGTCGGAAGCCCACTGCGCGATGGCGTTCATAGGGATGGAGTCCCTCAACCCGCACAGCCTGCTGGCAGTCCAGAAGAGGCAGAACAGGGTGGAGGAATACCGAGAGCAGTTCCTGAAGCTCAAGGAACGAGGGATCCTGACGTTCGCCGGATTCATGCTGGCTCTCGACGAGGACACGCCCGAGTACTACCACAGCGTGCCCGACCGGCTGGAGGAGATCGATCCGAGCGCCCTTCTGATCTCGATCTCGATTCCAATACCCGGCACCCCTTTCCACCGCGAGGTGGAGGCGGAGGGCCGTATCTTCGACCGCGACCTGTCGCACTACGAGGGGGACCACCTTGTATTCACCCCCCGCAAAGTGCGCCCCGCCGAGGTGTTCGAGGCCTTCGAGACGATCAACCGCACGTTCTACTCGTGGAACGCCATTCTCCGGCGCTGGGGCAGGTTCGTTCGCGCGTTCCTGGCCGCGGGTAGGCGCCGCGGGGGAGCCCGAGAGGTCGGCCGCCGTCTTGCCCGTTCGGGACTCCTGTCGCTCGTCTTCTTCAAGCTCTCCGTGTTCCAGCGGCACCACGCGCAGCAGAAGGTGTTCGGTTCCGCTGCGCGTGCGCGCCTGCCAGCCGACGTTCGATCGGACGATCCACCAGCCTCGACGGCATCCGCTGCCTGACGGACCCCTTGAAGCAGGCCGCCATAATCGAAACCTTCCCCCGGGGCTATCGTATGCTAGAACTGAGGATGCCGCGGGCCGGACTGCCGGCCATCAGCCAGGAACAGGAGGAGTGATGAGGTACCTGCGGGGGATCCTGATCGCCGGCGTCGCGTGGTTCGCGGCCGGCTGCATGCAATTCGAATACGGGATCACGCTCGAGGAGGA
>JBDGXI010000296.1:0-2053 GCA_039584685.1 Gemmatimonadota bacterium
CGCTCGGCCTCGGGCCTCGCTCCGGCTCGAACCGGGGGTTCGAAGGCGGCCGATTAGGCAGAAAAGCCCCCGAGGCCATGTGACCTGGGGGGCCTCAACGGAGCGCGAGGGATTCGAACCCCCAAGCCCTTTCGGGCGCTCGCTTTCGAGGCGAGTGCAATACCATTCTGCCAGCGCTCCAGATGGGATCGGTGATCCCTGTAAACAGCTACGCCCGGACGACACCGGCGAAAGGCCGTATCGATCCGGGCGTGGTCTCGACGACCATGGCACCCGGATTTGCCTGCGGGCCGCTCCGCGGCTCCTCGGCGATCCGGGCGAACACCTTCCTCGGGTCTATCGACTTCTACTTATCGGGGCGCCCGGATTCGAACCGGGGACCTCTGCGACCCGAACGCAGCGCTCTACCGGACTGAGCCACGCCCCGGACTACTGGTCTTGTCCAACAACGGACGGGGTGGGACTCCGCCTCGGGCTCCGTTCGGCTCAAACCCACTGTGCGATCTTCTTCGAAGATCTCGTGGGTCCGAACCTGTACCGCTCTGTCATTCAATCAACGGACGGGGTGGGATTGACCTGCGGCGCTCCTTCGGAGCGTCCTCAGTCATCCCTGAAACCCCATCCAACCATTCCCAACGGACGGGGTGGGATTCGAACCCACGCGGGCTTTCGCCCACACGATTTCCAATCGTGCGCCTTAAGCCACTCGGCCACCCGTCCAGGTGTCGCGGCGCGCCGTGGCCTGACTCTCCGCTCACTCCGTTCGCTCCGAGTCAAACCCACTGTGCGCGTCCCTTTCGAAACGCGCGTGGGTTCGAACCCAAAACCGCACAGTTCCTTTTTTTCAACGGAGGGAGTGGGATTCGAACCCACGAGATCCTCTCGGATCAACGCCTTAGCAGGGCGCCGCCTTAAGCCACTCGGCCATCCCTCCACACGTCCCACAAAGTTGCCCCGCTAGGGCTCGAACCTAGACTCTCCGGAGCCAGAATCCGGCGTGTTGCCAGTTACACCACGGGGCAATAGAGCCACCAGTCGGATTCGAACCGACGACCCCGTCATTACGAGTGACGTGCTCTACCAACTGAGCTATGGTGGCGGTCTCGTAAAGTGGAGCCGAGGGGAGTCGAACCCCTGACCTCTTGAGTGCGATTCAAGCGCTCTCCCAACTGAGCTACGGCCCCAAACAAGGGGGTGTCCGACCTTCGATACCCTTATGGGCGCGACAGGACTCGAACCTGTGACCTCTACGATGTCAACGTAGCGCTCTAACCAACTGAGCTACGCGCCCGCTTCCTGCTCGCCAGCCCTTCAATCCAGCGAAACGCGCCCGGGAGGACTCGAACCCCCAACCTTCTGATCCGTAGTCAGACGCTCTATCCAATTGAGCTACGGGCGCATACCCAGCCATGCCCACGACAGGACTCGAACCTGTACGCCGTTTCCGACACTGGTCCCTCAAACCAGCCTGTCTACCAATTCCAGCACGTGGGCAACATCAACCTTGTCGGCCTAACCAGCCGCCGATGCCATGCTCGAGGAGGGACTCGAACCCTCACGGGGTTAACCCCCACAGGGTCCTGAACCCTGCGCGTCTACCAATTCCGCCACCCGAGCCAGAAACCAACTCCGGGCCAATCGACCCGGCCACGCATGGAGCCGAGGGGAATCGAACCCCTGACCTCCTGAATGCCATTCAGGCGCTCTCCCAACTGAGCTACGGCCCCAGCACACACACGGATCCTCCGCCCCGTGGGCGGAGGACCTCACCTCGATCGTTTCAATCAACAACGGGAGCGGGGCTGACGAGACTCGAACTCGCGACCTCCGGTGTGACAGACCGGCACTCTAACCGACTGAGCTACAGCCCCCTGTTTTCAAACAGTCCTTCCGTCCTTCCCTACGCCCCGACGGGGAATCGAACCCCGGTCTCGACCTTGAAAGAGTCGTGTCCTAACCGTTAGACGATCGGGGCCTACCTCTGGTCCCTCGGCCCCGAAATCCGGCGCAGGCCACTTCGCACCCAGGCCAGAAACCTGGCACCAACAGGCCC
>JBDGXI010000134.1:0-5945 GCA_039584685.1 Gemmatimonadota bacterium
GCGGTGGCGATCACGAGCACGCCCCCGATCTTCGCGATGCCCGACGTCTCCAGCGCGATCTCGGTGTTCTGCTTGAACACCACCGGCTTGGCCAGCGGCTTCACCAGCGTGATGCCCGCCATCACGATCAGGCACAGGGCGAAGCACACGGCCATCCGGTTCAGGAACTGCAGGTCGGGCACCGCCAGCTTGAGGAGTCCGTAGGCCACGATGTTGGTGAGCAGGCCCGCCGTTCCGCACACGGCCGGCCCGCGTCGAACGATCAGGCCGAAGGCGAAGATGGCCAGGATGCCGGGAGATATGAAGCCCTGCCCTTCCTGGATGATGGTGAAGATGCTGTTGCTGATGGCCGGGTTGCCGAGCTGCGGGGCCAGGAGTATCGCCACAATCCCGAACGCCACCACGGCGAAGCGACCCACGCGCACCGTCGCCGCCTGGCTGGCCTTCGGCCGGATGAACTTCTTGAACACGTCCATGGAGAAGATGGTGGACGCCGCGTTGAGCATGGCGGCCAGCGAGCTGACCACCGCTCCCAGCAGCGCGGCCAGCACGAATCCGACGATGCCCACGCCCTGGGGCAGCACGTTGCCCAGGAGCTGGGCCAGAGCCGTGTCGTACTTGAACGCGATCATCTTCTCGGACGTGGTCAGCCTCCCCGCCGCGCTGGCCGCCTCCCTGACCCCCGCGTTGAAGGCGTCGATCTCCTCGGCCAGACCCGGATTCACGGCGGCCCACGATTGGTCCTCGGTGACGAAGACGGTGAACTCGCCCGCCTGTTTGCCTTCGAACTCGGCCCGGGTCATCGGGAGGACGTAGGGGCTTCGAGACTCGATCGCTCCCATGGACGCCCCGTCCGGGTAGACGGCCAGCAGATATCGGCCCGCCGGCCAGGCGGCCAGCTCTTCGTTCGTCGGCGCCCCGGCCGTCTCTACGAACCGGGTGGCCGGGTTGGCGTCCAGGTAGACCGCCATGCTGCCGGCCGTGTCCCCGCGCGCCTCCAGGCGCATGTCGTTCGAGTAGAGATTGAAGGCGATGATCCCGGGGACGACGATCACGAAGGGGATCAGGAGCTTCATGAGCGCCGCGAAGACGATGCCCTTCTGTCCCTCTGCCAGCGAGGCCGAGCCGAGGGTACGCTGGGTGATGTACTGGTTCAGCCCCCAGTAGTAGAAGTTCGGGATCCACAGACCGATCATCAGGGCGGTCCACGGCAGAATCGTATCCGATGCGGGCAGGAACATGTTCATGCGGGGCCGGTTGAGGTCCCAGAACCGTTCGACCGCCCCCGCATCGGGTGAGAGAGCCTGGATGGCAACGGCCCCGGTCTCGACGTTGACCACGGTCGCGGCCTCGGTGGCCATGCCGAGCTTCTGAAAGGCGAACCACAGGATCACCGCGCCTCCCAGGACCAGCGCGCTGCCCTGGATCAGGTCGGCCCATGCGCACGCCTTGAGCCCGCCCGCCGTGACGTAGGCCATGGCGATCACGCCGATGATCAGCGACCCGGTGGCCAGGCTCACGGACATGCCAGCCTTGCCGGCCAGCGTGCTGATCACCAGGGCGCCCGAATACGTCACCGCCCCCAGGAGGAGCAGGTAGATCAGGATGGTGGCCACGGCCATGATGGTGCGCGCCGTGCCGCTGTACCGGACCTCCAGGAACTCGGGCATCGTGTAGATCCCGGTGCGCAGGAAGTACGGCAGGAACCCGAACGCCACTATGACCAGCGTAATGGCGGCCATCCACTCGTAGCTCGCGATGGCGAGGCCGACGTGGCTGGCCGCGTTGCCGCTCATGCCCACGAACTGCTCGGTGGAGATGTTGGAGGCGATCAGCGAGAAGCCGATCAGCCACCATTTCAGGTCGCGCCCGGCGAGAAAGTAGTCCTCGCTCCCCTTCTCGCTCCGGCTCTGGTACAGGCCCACGCTGACGACGGTGACCACGAAGGCCACGAAGATCAGGATGTCCCAGAGAGAGATCTGAAAGGACTCGGGGTTCATAGTGGTTCCTGTCGTTCAGAGGTTCTCGGAATCTTCATGTCGGTCACGGGTCGCCGGCCCGCATCCGAAAGGTCACTCGGTCCGCACCCAGACCAGGAAAGAGCCCCCCTGCACCCGCAGGTCGTGCGTCCCGCCCGGGAGCACCGCGTATTCGCTCGGCACGCCCTCGAGGTCCACGCTCTCCGTTCCCGCCACCTGCAGCCACCGGCCGTCCGGGAGATCGAACCTGAACATGCCGTCGTAGACGCCGCTGTTGGCCAGCACGAGGACGCGCTCGCCCACCACGTACCCGAGTAGCGTCTCCTCGGGAGGCGTGATCCAGCGATAGTGGCCCTCCGGGACCTCGGCAACCCGTAAAACGCTGCCATGATCTGACATGCGGAGCGCCAGCAGCCCGCGCCAGAAGTCGCGCATGGCGATCGCATCGGACCCGGGAGCGAGGCCGTCCCACAGGAAGCGGTTCGGGGCCCGCACGTTGTACGTGTCGTCACGTCCCTTGAACTGGATCGGCCCGCCGGCCGCCTCCACCTCGTGCTCCTCGAGCGGCGCCAGGCCCTTGGACCGCAGCATCTCGGTGCCCCCGTGGATCACCACCGGGCCGGCCGACGTGAGCAGCAGCCCGGCGGCGATGCGCATGGCGCTCATGTCCACGCCTTCGAGCCCGTTGTGGTCGGCCAGGGCATACCGATCGGCCAGCGCCCAGTTGTCGTGGATGTCGAGATACGAGATCCCGTCCGTGGCGAGCGGCTCTTCCTCGTAGTCGTTGGCCAGTGCCTGCATGGCCCCGGCGCGCGCGACCCCGTCCCCACCGGCCCAGCCCCTGTCCTTCTCGTCGAACGGGCTGCCCTTGAAGGCGTTGCGGGCGTCGTCCTGAAAGAAGGTGATCGGGGCGTCCTCCTTGTACCACGACCACTCGGGGTTCGCCACGACATCGGGGTCGGTGGGAGCGATCCACGGCTCTCCGTAGATGACCAGGTCTTCGGGAAGCTCCCGCTTGACCTCGAGAAGCGTCTGCTTGTCGATCTGCCCCGCCAGGTCGATGCGAAAGCCGTCCACCCCGAGCTCGTCCACCCAGTGCCGCATCTGGTCCACGATCCAGCGCTGCACCATGGGCCGTTCTTCCGACTTGGTCTCGTTCCCGAACGGCCCGATGTGCTCGAGGTCCTCGTCCGTGCGGTAGTAGTACGGCATGTCCAGGACGTTGAAGCCGAGCAGCATGTGCCGGTGGTCCATGTTCTCGCCGGTGTGGTTCGGCACCACGTCGATCACCACGGCGATCCCGCGCTCGTGAAACGCCCGCACCAGGGCCTTGAACTGCTCGCGCTCCGCCCCGGGGTCGGTGTCTCTGGATCGGAACCGGCTCTCGACGGCGAACGCGTGCGTGGTGCGGTACCCCCACTGGTAGTTCTCGCGATCGATTCCCATGTCACGGGCGAACGGATCGCCGGCGAACGCCTCCTGCCACGCGGCGTCCGGGTAGTGCAGGTACTCCTGCACCGGCATCAGGTGGACCACGTTGACTCCCAGGTCCACCAGGTAGTCGAAGCCGATCGGCTCGCCGTGCGCGTTCGTGAGTCCCGGGCGGACCATGGCCGGCAGCGTTCCGGTCTCCACGTCGGCCACCGGCAGCAGGTCGGTGAAGTCCTGGACGTGCACCTCGTACGCGACTACGTCTTCCATGGCGGGTCGGCCACCCGCGAGCGGCGGAGGCGGCGGACCGGACCGCCACACCATCGACTTTCCGTGCGAATCGTCGTTCACGCGGGCGTACGGATCCGACACGTGGACCGGGTGCGTCTCCCAGAACCAGTTCCCGGGGTCGTCCGGGCCGTGCACCGTGAAATCGTACCACCGGCCGCGCAGGTCGCCGTCCTTCGTGGCTTCCCACACCCCGTCCGCGTCCACCTCCATCTCGATGACTTCGAGGGCGCGGGAGGAATCGTGGTCCTTGTCGGCGTACAGGTACAGCCGCACGGATTCCGCGCGCGGAGAAAAGACCCTGAACGTGGTCTCCGAGCCGCCGTCGGACACTACCGCACCCAGGGGCTTGTCGGAGTAGATGCCGCGGAAGATCGGGTCGCGCCGCACCAGGGCCCGCAGGCCGAGGTCGGGGATCTCCAGGTAGTGGACCCGCATCGGATCCACGGACTCTTCCGGTACGACGAGTATCTCCGGGGCACGTCCGGGCCGGATCTCGGCGATCGGCAGGTCGGCTCCGCGTCCATCCGTCAGGCGGTAGGCGGCAACCGAGTCGGGCGCCTCGGCCCCCGTGAGGGTGAAGCGGATGTCCGTGGGGCCGTGGATCTCGGCACGGAGACGAATACCCAGGTCTTCCTCCTGTACGCTCTCCCGAGCGCTCTCGTCATCACTGTCGGTCGCTGCACCCTCACACGCGATCAGCAAGCCGGCCAACAGGCCGATGATCCATGGACGGACGCAAAACGGTTTCATGATCGTCGTCTACCTTCGCCGGCTCAACAACAGCAGCTCGTATGCGGTGTCGAGGGTGATCTCACCGCCGGTGACCACGCCCACCTCGCCCGAATAGGCGTCGAGCAGCTCGGTCCCCTCCGGAAACAGACCGTAGACGGAGATCGTCTTCGAGCCGGGCTCCAGGTCCAGCGCCACGATCACCCGGTCCGAGAACCCTTCGGTCTCCACGGTGCGGCTGAAGATGTACGGTTCGACGCGGAGCCGCTGGTGCTCGCCCGCCCCCACGGCCGGGTGGGCCTGCCGGAACCGGCCCAGCTTCCGCCAGTGCCCGAGAATCTCCTGCGTGTACGAGCCGCGCTCGAGGCTGTCCCAGTTCATGAACGAACGAAGGTTGGCGTCCCCTACGGCGCCCTCCACGATGAGGGGCCGGGCCAGCTCGTCTCCGTAGTAGATCTGCGCCCCGCCCGGGGCGAGCAGGAGGCGCGTACCGGCGGCGAACGGATCCTCCCGCCGCGGGTCCCAGGGGGAAGAGTCGTCGTGCGAGCTGAGGTAGTTGATGATCGAGACGCCCTGAAGGTCACCCTCGCGGAGTGCTGCGGCGTACCGCGTGAACAGCTCGTCCAGGGTCTCGTCGGTCCTGTTCTTGAAGTCGAAGTTGATGAGGCCGTCGTAACCGTAGTCGAAGAAGTCCACGGTGTCGCCGCCGCCGAAGTCGAACTCCCGTCCGTTCTGCATGTTGTAGTTGTAGACCTCGCCCATCATGTAGAACGGCAGCGCGTCCAGCGCCTCGTCCGGATGGGCCGCGCGCCAGTCCTCGAAGGCCTTCTCCGCCTCGACCCTGAGCTCGGCGCTCACCCGCTCCTCGAAGTGCTTCGCCGTGTCCACCCGGTAGCCGTCGAATCCGTACTCACGCACCCAGTCGGCGAGCCACTTGATGAGGAAATACCGTGGCGCCCGCGGATATCCGGTGCGCTCGAAGAAGGCTTCGATCTCCTCGATCTCCTGCACCAGGCGACCCTCCGCCTGCCATTTCTCCAGCAGCGGACGCGGCAGCTCTACTGCCTCGTCGCTTCCCGTGAGGATGTCCGGGAGGTTGGCCACCAGGGTGCAGTCCACGGTGGTCGCGTAGTCGTCGTACGTGCACTTCGGTGCGGTCCGTACCCAGTCGTCCGGCCACACCGAATCGTCCGCCGTCACCGGCCCGGTGTGGTTCACGATCGCGTCCATGAGGACGCGGATGCCGCGCGCGTGCGCCGCCTCGACCACGGCACGCAGGTCGTCCCCGGTCCCGAGCGCCGGGTCCACGGCGGTCCAGTCCCGGGTCCAGTAGCCGTGGTAACCGTAGGTCTTCCCGGTCCCCTCGTCTGTGCTGCCGTGAATCTGCTCCTGGAACGGGGTCATCCAGATGGCGTCCACACCGAGGGCCTCGAAGTAACCCTCTTCCAGCTTCTGGAGCACGCCGGCCAGGTCCCCGCCCTGGAAGTAGCGCAGCAGCCCCCCATCGCGCGCCCG
>JBDGXI010000031.1:0-23206 GCA_039584685.1 Gemmatimonadota bacterium
GCGAACCGCGCCGACTGGCGCAGGCGAGACCTAGCCCTCCACCCCCCCCGCCCACTGCGGCGAATCGAAGTCCTTCTTCGCGTAGAACCGGAACACCGCGAACAGAATCGCCGCGCCGAGCAGCAGCGACAGCCAGGCCGGGAATCCGTAGGCCGTCGGGATATTGCCGATGAAGATCCCGATGAGTCCCACCAGGAGCGCATACGGCAGCTGCGTGCGCACGTGATCCACGTGATCGCACGCCGAGGCCATGGAGCTGAGCACCGTAGTGTCCGAGATCGGCGAGCAGTGGTCCCCGAAGATCGCGCCGGCCAGCACCGAGGCGATCGAGCCGAGCAGAATCACATAGGCCGTTCCCGCCTCGGGACCCACCGTTCCGCCGAGGGCCACCGCCAGCGGAATTACGATGGGCAGCAGGATTCCCATCGTGCCCCACGAGGTCCCGGTAGCGAAGGCGATCGAGGCGGCCGTCACGATCACGAGCGCGGGGAGGAGCTGGTGCGCCAGGTTTCCCTCCAGGAGCCCGCTGATGTAGGGAGCCGTTCCCAGCATCTCGGTCACCGCGCCCAGCGACCAGGCCAGGACCAGGATGATCCCGGCCAGGAACATGGCGCGCATGCCACCCACGAGGCCGTCGATCGCCTGGTGCACGGACAGAATCCGCTGGCCGACCGCGAGGGTGACCGCCACGATGCAGCCGGCGAGCGATCCCCACAGCAGGGCGTCGAAAGCGCTCGCCTCCGCGAAGATCTCCCACAGCGTTCCGGGTCGGCCGAGGTTGGTCCGTCCCTGCCAGTAGAGCCCCAGCAGCACGACGAACACGACGGCGAGGACGGGCAGGACCGCGTTGTACCAACGGAGCGGCGCCCCTTCGACCGGCTCCATCTTGTCCGATCCCGCCTCGGACATGAGCACCGCGCCCTCGCGGTACAGACCCTCCCCCCGCGAGGCTCTGCGCTCCGCCTTGAGCATCGGCCCGAAGTCTCTCTGGAGGAAGACGATGAGGCCCACGGTCAGTAGCGCGAACAGAGGATAAAACAGGTACGGGATCGAGTGAATGAAGATGGTGAACGCGTTCGCGGATTCTAGTGCCGCCGCCACCTCCGGGGCCGTGCCTGGCTGGGCCGCCGCTGCCGCCAGCCCATCCGCGATGAGCGAGATCTCGAACCCGACCCACGTGGATACGAACACGATCGCCGCGACCGGCGCCGCCGTGGAATCCACGATGTAGGCGAGCTTCTCGCGAGACACCTTCATGCGGTCCGTGATCGGCCGCATCGTATTGCCGACGATCAGCGTGTTGGCGTAGTCGTCGAAGAAGATCGCGAGACCGCTGAGGTAGGTGGCCAGCTGGGCCCGCCGCGGCGACGTGGCCAGCGGTCGAACCGCTTCGACGATGCCCCGGGTTCCCCCGCTCTTGCTGATCACGCCCACCATGCCGCCGAGCAGGAACGAGAACACGAGGATGGCGGCGTGATCGTAGTCGACCAGGACGGGCGTGATGAAGGTGTCGATCGCCCGCATGGTGCCGGTGATCGGGTTCAGGCCGGCGTAGAAGAAGCCCCCGAGCCACACGCCGAGGAACAGAGACGTCACCACCTCCTTGAACACCAGGGCGAGGACGATCGCCATGAGGGGCGGGAGCAGGCTGATCCACCCGGGGAGAACACGGGTCTCGAACGTGCCGATCAGGATGTCGCGGCCGCCGATGGCCGTCAGGGGAAGGTCCTCGGCCGCCTCGATCGTGAGGCCCTCGAACTCGAACGGACCGCCGCCGCCCATCTCGACGTCGCGACGGGCGATGATCCGGCCGGTGGCCGTGCGGATTCGAACGTGTCCCGCTGCCTGCATGGCCGTTGCCTCGACCGTCAGGTCGAAGGCCGCGCCCGGGATGATGACCTTCGGTCCCGCGACTGAGGCGGCGGTACCCTCGGCCGCCGCGTCCTGCGCCTGTCCCGCGAGAGGATTGACCAGGGTCACACAGATCAGAGCTGCGATCCACCGTCTCGACATGAACGCTCCTCGGGGGAGTGGAGCCCGGAAGCCGGCCAAGGAAGCCTCCGGAGCGGCGGGGAAGCTAGGCGCCGGACCCATTGCTTGTAAAGCGATCCGAGCGCCTGAAAACGGCTCTCGACGGCCCTTTTCCGGGCCGTTGATCCGCCGCCAGCACCCCCGTATACTGCGGCGAGTGTCGTCCCTGGAAGACCTTATGGATCCCGGCCGCCATAGAAAGGCGTCTCCGAATGTCGATCAGTGAAACCACGACTCCGCTGCTGGACGCTCCTGGCGTCGAGCAGACCCTCGCGCGCCTCGCCGGGGAGATCGCCGAGGGCGGTGCCACCGAGGACCTGATGCTCGTCGGCATCCGTCGTCGGGGCGTTGAGCTGGCGGCGAGGCTGGGATCTCTGATCTCGGAGACGACTGGAGCCGAGATCCCGACCGGGAGTCTCGACATCACCCTGTATCGAGACGACTTCGACCAGATCGGCCCCCGCCCGCTGATCGGCACGACGGATATCCCCGGAAACATCCACGGGCTCCGCGTGGTGGTGGTGGACGACGTCCTGTATACGGGCCGCACCGTGCGCGCCGCGCTGAACGAGCTCGCCGACTTCGGCCGCCCGCGCCGGGTGGAGCTTTGCGTGCTGGTCGACCGGGGAGGCCGCGAGCTTCCGATCCAGGCCGAATACGTGGGTGTCTCGGTCGAGGTGGGGGACGGCGAACGGGTCGAAGTGAGCGTGCCGGAGTTGGACGACGAGCTGTCGGTCACGCTCGTCGTATCTGCGGAGAGCGAATGAACCAACCAAGGCCGGAGTTTGAGCTCGGCAAGGACCTCGTGGGTCTCGAGGGGCTGTCGGGAGAGACGATCACCGGAATTCTCGATACGGCCGAGCCTTTCAAGGAGATCAGCGAGCGGGCGATCAAGAAGGTGCCCGTGCTGCGCGGGAAGACGATCGTCAACCTGTTCTACGAACCCTCGACCCGGACCCGCATTTCGTTCGAGTTCGCCGAAAAGCGGCTGGGGGCCGACACCGTGAACATCAGCTCCAGCGGCTCATCGGTGGTGAAGGGCGAGACGCTCGTGGACACGGCGCGCAACCTCGAAGCCATGCGCATCGACATGGTGGTGATCCGGCACCCGTCGTCCGGGGCCGCCCGCTTTCTGGCCGACCGGATTCCCTCAAACGTGATCAACGGCGGGGATGGCCAGCACGAGCACCCCACGCAGGCCCTCCTGGACATGCTGACCCTGCGCGATCGGCTCGGCCGCATCGAGGGCCTCAAGATCTGCATCGTCGGTGACATCGTGCACTCGCGCGTGGCCCGCTCGAATATCTTCGGACTCCAGGCCCTCGGGGCCGAGGTCGCCGTGTGCGGCCCACGCAGCCTGATCCCGTACGGCATCGAGGAGCTGGGCGTCGAGACCTTCTACCACGTCGAAGACGCGATCGAATGGGCGGACGCCCTGAACATCCTTCGCCTGCAGCTCGAGCGAATGGAGACGGGCTTCATTCCGTCTCTGCGCGAGTACAATCGAGTGTTCGGCGTCACGCGCGCCCGACTCGAGAAGTCACCTCGCGACACGGTGATCCTCCATCCGGGACCGATGAACCGCGGGGTGGAGATCGATTCCTCCGTGGCCGACGGGCCGCAGTCCGTGATCCTGCCGCAGGTCACCAACGGGGTGGCCGTCCGCATGGCCGTCCTGTATCTGCTGGCGGGCGGAGTCCCGGGCGGCGCCGAAGCCGCGAAGGAGAGCGCATGAACAGGCCGATGCTGCTCCGGGGCGGACGCGTGGTGGACCCGTCCCAGGACCTCGACGGGCCGGCAGACGTTCTGATCCAGGACGGATCCATCGAGACCGTGGGCACCGATCTGACGGGACCGGACGGCGTGGAAGTGGTCGACGTCTCGGGCATGGTGGTGGCTCCAGGGCTGATCGACGTGCACGTGCACCTGCGCGAGCCCGGCGGCGAGCACAAGGAGACGATTCATACCGGTTCACACGCTGCCCTCGCGGGCGGATTTACCACCGTGTGGGCCATGCCGAATACCGACCCGCCGATCGACGACCCGGCAGCCGTGGGGTACGTGCGTCTCGCGGCCCGCGCGGCTCGCGGTACCCGCGTGATGCCGATCGGCGCGGCGTCCATCGGCCAGAAGGGTGAGCGCATGACGGAGATCGGCGAGCTCGTGAAAGCGGGGGCGGTAGCGGTCTCCGACGACGGCGCCCCGGTTTGGGATACGGGTCTCATGCGGCGCCTCCTCGAGTACACGCAGACGTTCGGGATTCCCGTTCTCCAGCACGCCGAGGACAACGCCCTGGCCGGAGGGGTAATGAACGAGGGGGTGGTCGCCACCGCCCTCGGGCTGCGCGGCCTGCCCAACGCGGCGGAGTCGTGCATCGTGGCGCGGGACATTCAGCTGGCGGAGCTCACGGGCGGGCACCTGCACGTGTGCCACGTATCGGCTCGCCAATCCGTCGAGCAGCTTCGCATGGCACGCGAAAAGGGGCTTACGGTGACCTCCGAGGTCACGCCGCACCACCTGATCCTCACGGACGAACTGTGCCGGGGCTACAACACTGAGGCCAAGGTGAACCCGCCGCTGCGTACCGAAGAGGACGTCGAGTCCGTCACTCAAGCGCTGATCGATGGAGTCATCGACATCATCGCCTCGGACCACGCCCCGCACACGTACGAAGAGAAGGAGCAGGAGTTCGACTACGCCCCGTTTGGGATCAACGGGCTCGAGACGGCGCTCGGACTGAGCATGCGGGCGCTCGTCGTAACCGGCCGGCTCAGCCTGTCGCGCCTGATCGAGCGAATGTCCTGCGATCCCGCTCGCATCATGGGTCTCGAGGGCGGTACGTTGCGACGAGGCTCGCCGGCGGACATCGTCGTATTCGACCCGGACGAGCGGTGGACCGTCGATCCGGCGGACTTCAGGTCGAGAAGCCGGAACACTCCAATCGCCGGGTGGGAGCTCGTCGGGCGTGTGCACCGCACGCTGGTTGGCGGCGAGATCCGATTCGCACGGGAGTGAGGCAGATGCGGGCGAACGGCGCCGACCGCGGCGCTCCAGGCAAACCCATAGAACCGAGGTCGTGATGGCAGCCGGACACGTGATACCCGAGGCGATCCAGGCCCTGCTCGAGAAGCGCGGCACGTTCCAGGACTGGCTGAGCCGCCTCGACCAGCTGGGCAGCGACTTCCGTCCGGAAGTGACGGAAAAGGTCCGCTCGGACTACGAGAGCCGGCTGACCGCGGTCGAGGGAGAGCTGGAAGGGCATCGGACGGAGCTCGAGACTGCCCTTGCCGAGCGTGCCGAGGCGGTGGAGCAGATCGCGAGCCGGCACGACTCCCGAGCTTCGGAACTCGAAGAGACGCAGCTCCGGCACGCGGTCGGCGAGTTCGATGACGCCGAGTGGGAGAAGCGCCGCGGTGAGCAGCAGGCCCTGATCGATGAGCTCGAGGCCGATCTCACGGCCGAGCGTTCGGCGGTGGAGTCTCTCCAGACCGTTCTCGGCGAGCTGGCCGGAAGGGCCGGAGTCGCCGCGGCGGCAGCTGCAGTCGAGACTGTGGAGGAGGCCGAACCGCCGATCCCCGAGGAACTGGTGGCCGCCGAGGATGAATGGCCCGAGCCGGAGCCGGAGGTGGAGGTCGAGGAGCCGGAGCCGGAGGAGGCGAACGAGCTCGATGCCTGGATGACGCAGCCCCTCGACAATGTGGCGGAGGACGTCGCCACGGCAGAGCTGGTAGAGGCCGACGTCGTCGAACTGGAGCTCGCGGACGCGGAAGTAGTAGACGAAGCCGTCGCTGCCGAAGTGGAGTCGGTGGAGGAGGCAGTCAAGGCGGAGGACGCCGAACCGGATTCGGCCGAGGCCGCAGCCGACGAAGGCGACCCGTCGGAGTTCATGGACGAGCTCGAGTTCCTGGAGTCTCTGTCACTGGATGACGCGGAGAATTTCGACGCCGTGTCGGCGTTGCTGGACGAGGAAGACGGGGATTCCGGCGCCGACGAGGGCTCGAAGAAGAAGACGGAGGATTCCTGAAAGCCGACAGCCCGCGACCCTGGCGGGCCCGCGGGCTGCTCTACGGTCGGCGCCCCGCCGGGGGAGCGCCGTCAGTCGCCGAGGCCGCGAACGTAACGCGCGAGTCTCGACTTGCGACGGGCCGCCGCCTGCTTCGACACGATGCCCTTACGGGCTGCCGTGTCCAGCATCGAAGCGACTTTCCGGTAGGCCTCCTGGGCATCGCCCGGCGATTCCGTCTGCAGCAGGTTCTTCGTGCGCGTGCGGATCTCGGACCGGACGGTCCGGTTGCGGTCGCGCCGCCTGTAATTCTGTCGAAGCCTCTTCTTGGCGCTCTTGATGTTCGGCAAAGCTCTATTCCTTCAGTTCGCGTCTCACGAAAGTCCAAAGATCGCATAGAGTACACTGGTCTCAGCGCCGAATCAAGGTCCGCGTGATGCCGATATGAGTCCGGGGGCGCCGTCTCAGGATACGATCAGGCGCGCCGTGGAACCCTTCCAGGTCACTCTGGAGCGGTTCGAGGGGCCGCTCGACCTGCTTCTGCACCTGATCCGATCGCAGGACATCGACATCTTCGACATCCCGATCGCCCGCATCACGGCGCAGTTCGTCCGCGCGATCGAGGACGGGCTCGAGATGATGCCGATCGAGAGGGCGGGCGAGTTTCTCGAGATGGCGGCGACCCTGGTCCGCATCAAGGCGCAGCTTCTCCTGCCGCGGCCGGAGCAGCCGGATTGGGACGAAGACCCGCGAGCCGAGCTGGTTCGGCGTCTCCTGGAGTACGAGCATTTCCAGGACGTGGTGCACGTGCTGGAGGGGGCGGAGGCGCAGCGCGGCCGGCATTTTGCGAAGGGCTACGTGGAGGGACGTCCCTCGCCGACGCTGGCACCGGTGGATCTGGAGCTGACGCTGGCGGACTTTCTGTCCGTGGCGGCGCGGATTCCGGAACCGGCGCCCCCCCTGGAGGTCCGTCCCCCCTCGCAGACGGTGACCGTGGAGGAGAAGGCCTCGTTGCTCCGACGCCTCCTCGGGAAGGCGAAGCGGGTGTCGTTCGACCGGCTCTTCCGGCCGTGGGGCACGCGGGCGCACGCCGTGGCTTCGCTCCTGGCCGCGCTCGAATTGGCGAGACAGCAGGTCCTGCGCATCGAGCAGGTCAAGCCATTCGCATCGATCTGGCTCCTGGCAGGTGACCGGAAACGTCCGACTTCTGGGGCCGACGAGGCGGAGACCGTGGAGGGAGACGGGTGAACGTCGAGCAGATCGTGGAAGCCACGTTGTTCGCGAGCCAGACGCCGCTCACGCCCGACGAGATCGCGCGGGCGGACGAGAACCTGGACCCCGAGATCGTCGTGCAGGCGGTCCAGTCCCTGCGGGACGCGTACGAAGAGGCGGAGCGGGCGTTCCAGATATACCAGCTGGGCGACGGCTACCAGATCCTGACTCGACCGGAATACGCTCCCTACCTGGAGAGATTCGATTCGGTACCGCGGGCTCCGCACCTTTCGCCGGCGGCGCTGGAGACGCTGGCGATCATCGCCTACCGGAACCCGATCGGGCGGATCGAGATCGAGGAGGTCCGGGGGGTGAGCGCGACTTCCGTGCTTCGTACTCTTCTGGACTGGGAGCTGGTGGACGTGGTCGGGCGCGGCGAGGGGCTCGGTCGCCCACTCCTGTATGGTGTTACCGGGAAGTTCCTGGAGCATTTCGGCCTCAAGGATCTGTCCGACCTCCCGGCCCCGGACGAGCTGCCGGTGGTGCTCGGCGAGTTGCAGCAGGCCATGGAGGCCGAGACGCTGGCGCCGAAGGCCGAGGGGGATGCGCCAGAGGCCGGCACGGAGGCGCCCGAGGCCGAGCACGAGCCGGCTCCACAGGAGGAGGCGGCGGGAGAGACCTCCTGATCGTGGCGGCGGAGATGCGACTTCAGAAGTATCTTGCGCGGGCGGGAGTGGCCTCGCGGAGAGCGAGTGAAGAGTTGATCCGCGAGGGGCGGGTGACGGTGGACGGAGAGGTCGTATCCGTCATGGGTACGAGGATCGACCCCGACGCCAGCGTGGTGGAAGTGGACGGCCGCGTCGTGCGGCTCGAGCCCTCGCGCTGGATCATGCTTCACAAGCCGCCCGGCTACCTGTGCACCCGCAGCGACCCCGACGGCCGACCGACCGTGTACGAGCTCATCGGCGCCGAGCTGGCGTCCCTGTTTCACGTGGGGCGGCTCGACTACATGAGCGAGGGGATGCTGCTCTTCACGAACGAGGGAACGGTAGCCGAGCAGCTCCTCCACCCCCGCAATCGCGTTCTGCGTAGCTACGAGGTGACCGTGGCGGGTCCCATTCCGAGGGACGTGGGAACTCGCCTGCGCAATGGCGTGGAGCTGGACGACGGCCCGGCCCGGGTCGACGACTTCAGAGTCCGCCGGGGCCCGAGGCCGGACCAGGTGCTCCTGGAGCTGTCCCTGCGTGAAGGACGGAACCGGGAAGTGCGACGTATGATGGAAGCCGTGGGTCTGACGATCCACGCACTCAAACGGGTCGCATTCGGCCCGGTCGAGCTGGGAGATCTGCCGCGCGGATCGTGGCGCTCGCTCGACGCGGGCGAGGTAGACCGATTGCGTACAATGACCAGGAACGAGTGAAATGGATATTCGGGGCAGGAACATCCTGATGCTTGGCGGCTCCGGGCTGGTCGGGATCGCCATCGCGCGCAAGCTGCTGCCGCTGGGACCGGCGCGCCTCGCGATCGCCGCGCTCCGCCAGGACGAGGCGGAGGAGGGGGTGGACACGCTGCGCCGCGAGCCGGGAGCGGAAGGCGCCGAGCTGGTGGCCGAGTGGGGAGACATCCTTCTGCGGGCCAGCCGTCGGAACGACTCCCGCGCGGCCATGCTCGAGACGGACGAGGGGCGCGCGGAGATCCTGGACGATCTGCTCGGTCATCTGCGAGAGGAGGACTTCAGTCGAAACCTCCTGTACACGCTGCTGGACAGGCATCGGCCGGACATCGTGATCGACTGCGTGAACACGGCGACCGGGATCGCTTACCAGGACCTGTTCACTTCCGCCGGCAGGCTCCGCGACCTGATGTGGAGTGGGGGCACGCCGACGGTCGCCGATATCGAGCAGCATCTCACGACCCTCTACCTTCCGCAGCTCATCCGGCACGTCCAGGTCCTGATGCACGGGATGCGCCTCGCGAAGACGGAGGTCTACCTCAAGATCGGGACGTCGGGGACGGGGGGCATGGGCCTCAACGTGCCGTTCACCCACTCCGAGGAGCGCCCGTCGGCGACGCTTCTCTCCAAGTCGAGTGTGTCGGGGGCGCACTCGGCGCTTCTCTTCCTCATGGGACGAACGCCCGACTCGCCGGTCGTGAAGGAGGTCAAGCCCACGGCGGCCGTGGCGTGGAAGCGGATCGGATTCGGACCCGTCAAGAGAGGCGGGAAGCCGATCCAGCGGTTCGACTGCCGCGCACCGGTCGATCTCGCCGAGGCGTTCACGGCATCCCCCGAAGGCCGGTGCGTGGACACCGGCGAGGTGGTGGAATCCGTGTGGCTGGACGCGGGCGAGAACGGGCTGTTCAGCCTCGGGGAGTACGAGACGATCTCGGCCCTCGGCCTGATGGAGATCATCACGCCCGAGGAGATCGCGGACGCGGCCATCGCCGAAATCCGCGGACGGCCCACGGGCCGGGACATCGTCGGCGCCCTGGATGCGGCGACCATGGGGCCCACCTACCGCGGTGGGGCCCTGCGCGAGACGGCCCTGCGCTACATGGAGGAGCTGTCGGCGGAGCACGGCGTCCGATCGGTGGCATTCGAGATGTTGGGACCGCCCCGTCTCAGCAAGCTGCTGTTCGAGGCCGAGATTCTGTACCGACTGTTTCCGGGTGTCCGCGAAGCCGCGGGACTGGATCCCGAAGCCACGGCGGCGCGTTCCCTCGAGTTGATAGAGTCGGACGCGCGTCTGCGATCCGACGTCCTGTCGATCGGCATTCCGATCCTGCTGCCGGACGGGCAGCGGATGTTGCGGGGTCCGAGAGTCAGCGTCGAGCCCGAAGGGCCGCCGGACGCCCTGTGGGCCAATCGTGGCTGGGTGGACCTCCGACCGGAGTCGTGGAGTAGATGGCGTCACCGGCTGGTCAGTTACGTGGCGGCCGTGCTGGACGTGCCGGGGGCCGAGTACGGGTCGGGGGCCGACCTCGACGTACGGGCCCGGAGCGGCGACATTCGACCGGGCGCGCTGGCCGCCTACGTCTTCCGGTTCGAGGACGAGGGCGAGCGGATGAAGCGCTGAGCGGACTCTGGAGGGCAGGGGGGAGTGAGCGAGACACTGACGACGGATCGGATATCAGAGGCGGAGCTCGAAGAGCGCACCGAGCGCATCTCCGAGGCGAGCCGCTTCCTGAACGACATACGGCGGGCCGTAGGCGTGCGCGTGGTGGGGCAGGAGCTGATGGTGGAGCGTCTCCTGATCGGTCTTCTCACCGGGGGACACGTCCTGCTCGAGGGAGTGCCCGGCCTGGCCAAGACCCTGGCGGTCCGCACGCTGGCCGACGCGATCCATACCAGCTTCCGCCGGATCCAGTTCACGCCCGACCTGCTTCCGGCCGACCTGATCGGGACCCTGATCTGGGACGAGGTAAACCGGGAGTTCGTCCCCAAGAAGGGGCCCGTCTTCGCGAACCTGGTCCTGGCTGACGAGATCAACCGGGCGCCCGCGAAGGTGCAATCGGCGCTTCTCGAGGCCATGCAGGAGCACCAGGTCACGATCGGTGAGGTCAGCCACAAGGTACCCGAGCCCTTCCTCGTGCTGGCTACTCAGAACCCGATCGAGCACGAAGGCACGTATCCTCTCCCCGAGGCGCAGGTGGACCGGTTCATGCTCAAGATCCGGGTCGACTATCCGGACCGGGAAGAGGAGCGGGAGATCCTGCGGGCCGCGGTCACCGACGACCTGGCGCCGCTCGTACCCGTCGCTACGCCCGAGCAGATCGTGACGGCGCGCGCCCTGCTTCCCGAGATCTACCTCGACGAGCGTGTCGAGAACTACATCCTGGACCTGGTCCGCTCGACGCGGGAAGCGGCGGAGCTGGATGCCGAGCTGGCCGAATGGCTCGAGTACGGTGCGTCGCCCCGAGCCAGCATCTACCTGGCCCGCACGGCTCGCGCGCAGGCGTTCCTGGCCGGGCGAGCGTACGTGATCCCCGAGGATGTGAGGGCGATGGCGCCGGACGTACTGCGTCACCGCCTTGTTCTGACGTTCCAGGCCGAGGCTGAGGAAATCACTCCGGAGCAGGTCATGGAGAGGCTCCTGGCGGTAGTTCCGGTTCCCTGATGCCACTCCGTCTCTTCCGGCGCCGGCGGCCGGAGCGGGACCCCAGCCCCGACGCGGCCGCCCTCCCGGCGCTGATCCGCCGCCTCGAGCTACGCGCCCGCCGGTTGATGGAGAACCGCGCAGTCGGCGCGTACGACTCCGTGTTCCGGGGACACGGCATCGAGTTCTCCGAAGTGCGCGCCTACCAGCCGGGGGATCCCTTCCAGGCGATCGACTGGAAGGTCACCGCGCGCATGGGTAAGCCCTTCATCAAGAAGTTCGTCGAAGAGCGCGAGCTCACGGTCCTGCTTGCCGTTGACCTTTCCGGCTCGACCGACTTCGGCACGCGCGTACGCACGAAGCGCGACCTCAGCCTGGAGCTGGCGGCTCTGCTCGGGCTGGCCGCGGCCCGCAACAACGATCGGGTCGGCCTGATGCTGTTCACGGACCGGGTGGAGCGCTGGCTTCCGCCGCGTCGAGGGAAGGGCCGCCTGCGCCAGCTTCTGCACGTGATGGCCAGTCACAGGCCGGAGGGGCGCGGGACCGACATCAGGCTGGCCCTGACCTCCGCCGCCCGGTCGCTCAAGACGCGGTCGCTGGTGTTCGTACTGTCCGACTTCCAGGGTCCGGAGTTTCGAAAGGAGCTCACGGCGGTATCGCGCAAGCACGACGTGGTGGGGCTCCACCTGGTGGATCCCGGTGAGCGAGCCCTGCCCGCAGTAGGTCTGATCGAGGTGCAGGATCCGGAGACCGGCGTGTCCGGCGTGCTGGACCTCGCGGACTCCCGCACGCGGGCGGGTCTGGCGCGGCTGTCCGAGGAGCGCGAGCGGCGGGTGGAGGACGTGTTCCGGCGTGCCGGAGCGGACCGGATCGTGCTCGCCACCGATCGCTCGTACGCCGCGGACCTGGCGGCGTTCTTCGCCGCGCGGGCACAGGCGAGGCTTCACTGATGGGGCGCCGGGTGTGGGCCGTCCTGGCCGTGGCCGCACTCCTGGGTGGCGCCGTGCGGGCTCCGGTGGCCCGGGCACAGCAACGTCCGGCGGCGGCCGCGGCGCTGTCTCCGGACACGGTGCGGGTCGGAGATCCTTTCATCCTCGGTCTCGCGGTCGCCGGACCCGAGGACGCCGGCGTGGAGTTCCCGCCGCTCCTGATGCTGGCGTCCGAGATCGAGCAGCTGAGTCCGGTCGACGTCGAGTGGGACGCGGCCAGCGGAGGCCGGTGGCGGGCCCGATATCGGCTGGCGGCCTGGAAAGCCGGCACGTGGTCGTTTCCGGACGTCCAGGTGGAGTGGCTGGGTGGGCAGCTCATGCTCTCGCCGCCTGCCGTGCACGTGACCTCCGTGCTCCCTGCCGCTTCGGAGGGGCCGCTGCCGTTGGAAGGGCCGTGGGGCCCCAACGAGATCCGCCGGTTTCCGTGGTGGCTCCTGCTTCTCTTGCTCGCCATGGCGCTCCTGTGGTGGCTTCTCAGGCGGCTCCGGCGCACGGAGGAAGAGGAGGAGCCGGAGTGGATCGACCCCGCGGTAGCCGCCCGCGAGGCGCTGGCCCGGCTCAAGCGGGGTCTGGAGCAGGGTGAGGTGGATCTCGCGGCCTTCTACGACGAGCTCGAGGAAATCCTGCGAAGGTACCTGGCCGCCCGGCGCGGCTGGCCGCACCAGCGCCCGGTGCGGGAGTTCGTGGGCGAAGCGGTCGCGCCCGGCGATCCGGAGCACGTGGAGCTCGGATTGCGCACCCTGCAAGCTCGCGCCGGCCTCGTGCGCTTCGCCCACGTCGAGGCAGCCGCCGCGGCGGCGCTCGGCGATGCCGACGCCTGCCTGGCGTGGGTGGACGCCGAGGAGGAGGCCGCCTGATGCTCGGTCTCTCGCTGGGCGCCTGGCCTTTCATCCTTCTCCTGCTCCTGATTCCGATCGGATGGGCGGCGCTCCAGAGACGCCGGGTGAGGATGCCTCTACCCGGAATCGGTGAGGCGGCTGGGGGTCGCTCGCGCGGGGGCCGCTCGGACGGGGGCGAGGAATCCGGGTCGCTTCCTCCCGAAGTACCGGTTCGCCTGCGGCGCTTCACCGTCTGGTCGGCGTGGGCGCCCCTGTGGCGCACCGCTGCTCTCGTCCTCACGGTGCTGGCACTCGCCAGTCCCGTGCGCCTGGTCGAACGGGTGGAAGAGCGTTCCGAGGGCGTCACGATCATGCTCGCGTTCGACATATCGAGCTCGATGCTGGCCGAGGACTTCCGCCCGCAGAACCGGATCGCGGTGGCCAGGCGGGAGGTGACCCGGTTCGTGGAGGGCCGTGATGGAGACAGGATCGGCCTCGTCGCGTTCGCGGGTGAGGCGCTGACCGTGGTGCCGGGGACGCTGGATTACGGGATCCTGTTCCAGGCGATCGAGAATCTGGACGTGGGCCAGCTCAGGGACGGTACGGCGATCGGCACGGCTCTGGCGACGGCCGTCAACCGTCTGCGTTCGATCGAGGATGGCTCGCGGGTGGTCGTCCTCCTGACGGACGGGGACAACAACCGGGGCGACATCGCCCCCGAAGATGCGGGCGCCGCCGCTGCGGCGCTCGGCATCCGGGTGTACACGATCGGCGTCGGTCGGGACGGCGTCGCGCCGGTGCCCATCGGACGCACCCGGTTCGGCTACCAGTACGCCGACATGGAGGTGACCGTGAACGACGAGCTTCTCGACCGGATCGCAGGTGCGACCGGAGGGCTCTACTTCCGCGCCACCGACCCGGAGGCCCTCACCCGTATCTACCGCCGCATCGACGAGCTGGAGACGGCGCCCGTCGAGGAAGTGCGCATGGTCGAGCGAGCTGGCGTTCGCTCCGAGCTCCTGATCCTCGCTCTCGCCGCGCTGGCGCTCGAGCTCATCGGCTCGGCAACCCGGGCGCGGCGGGTGTTCACGTGATGGGCCTCGGACCGCAGGCGTGGCTGGCGGCGGCCGCCGCGGCGAGCGCGGCCCTCCTGATCCGCGGCCTCGCGTCGTATCGGACCCGGCAGGATCGGGAGGCACTCGGTGACGAGTGGCTTCTGGACCGCCTGGCTCACGCTCCCTCCGCGGTGCAGCGGACCCTGAGGGCGCTCTTGCTGGCCGCCGGATGCGGGGCCCTGGCGGCGGGCCTCACGGTGGGTGGGGTGTCGGAGGACGCTCCTGAAGAGTCGGATCTGCAGACGGTGCTGGTCCTGGATGCGTCCAACTCGATGTGGGCCAGGGATGTGGAACCGAGCCGCCTGGAGCGTCAGCGCGCCGTGGCGACTGAGCTGGCGCTCCGCGTTCCGGGTCGCCTGGGGATCGTCTATTTCGCCGGACGGGGTTACGTGCTGTCGCCGCTCACCGAGGATCGGGACGCGGTCCTGATGTTCGTTCAGACCCTGGACCCCGCCATGGTGGGGCAGGGAGGCACGTCCCTCGCCGACGGCCTGCGCCAGGGCCTGGACGTCCTCGCCGGCGGTGCCGAGTCCGGCCGCCGGGTGCTGGTGGTGATGACGGACGGCGAGGCCACGGCCGAGCGTGAGGCGGTGGCGGCCGAGCTCGAGCGGGCGGTCCGCCGCCGCATCCCGGTGTTCACCGTGGGGCTCGGGACTCCCGAGGGCGCCCGTATCCCCGTTCCCGCCCGGGCGGAGGAAGAAGAGACGCTGGAGGCGACGCCTCGCCCGCAGGAGAGGACGGTACAGGAGAGCGGAGAGCGCTGGCTCACGGACGACCGCGGAGAGCCCGTGGTCAGTCGGCTCGCTCAGAACACGCTCGAAGAGATGGCCCGTGCGACGGGAGCGATCTTCGTGCGGGCGGACGAAGACGGGGTGCGGGCACTGCTCGACCGGCTCGCGCAGGAGGGGGGCCGTCCCGACCCGGGTACGGGACGTAAGGCGAGCATGCTTCTGCTGGCGGCGTTCGGGCTCCTGTTCGCCGAAGGCTACCTGGTGAGGAGGGGATGATGCGCCGCCTCGGACGTGCGGGCGGCCGGCTGGCCGGGCCCGGAATCTTCCTCGGGATGTGCCTGGCCGTCGGTCTCGCGGCGTGGACGGCAGCGGGCCGGGTGATCCTGGGGCAGGAAGTCGTGAGCGGGCCGATCCCCCCGATGATGATCGACAGTGGCACCGTCGTCACCGCGGAAGTGCTCGCCGGTCTGCGGGAGAGATCCGAAGATCCGGGCAAGCCGGTGGACTGGTTCAACCTCGGAGCCGGGCTCCTGATCTCGGGCGACTGGGAAGGCGCCGTCGAGCCCACTCAGAGAGCCCTGGACACCGACGACGAGGATCTGGAGCGAGCGGCTGCGTACGACCTGGCGCTGGCCCGGGCGCTGGCCGGTCGGCCGCCCGAGCTGGGAGGCGAGCTGCTGTTCGAGGAGCGCCGGCCACTTCTCGAGCAGGCGTTCGATGGCTTCCGCTGGGTGCTCCGGCAGGATCCGGAATCCGAGGACGCCAGGTGGAATCTCGAGCTCGTGGCCCGGTGGCTGGAGCAGGAACCCGATCCGCAGGACGACGGCGGGGGCGGAGGCGGAGGTGGTTCGGCAAACGCCGATCAGACGAACACGCCGTCCACTCGCGAGCTGTCGGCCGCGGAAGCGCTGGATCTCCTGGACGTGGCAGCCGAACAGGAGAAGGACGTGCAGGGACGCCGTCTGGAGAGGAACCGTTCCCGCGATCCGGTGGTGGAGAAGAACTGGTAGGACGGGTTCAGTCGTCCGGGGCCTCGGGGACCTCGGCGTCCTCGCTGTCCTCGATCAGAGGCACGAACCGGACGCCTTCCAGGTCCTCCACCTCGATATCGGCGCCTCGTTTCCGGTAGCGCCGAACGGTCTGAAGCCACTCGTCTCCCACAGGAGCCACCAGGATTCCCCCGTCGGCCAGCTGCTCGAACAGCGCCGCGGGAACCTCCGGAGCCGCTGCCGTCACCATGATCCGGTCGAACGGAGCCTTCTCCGGCCAACCGCGGCTCCCGTCCCCGAGCCGCAGCTCGACCTCCTGGAATCCCGACTCGCCGAGTGCCCGCGCGGCGCGGGCGTGCAGCTCGGGCACCCTCTCGATGGTGAACAGATCGCATTCGCAGGCCGCGAGCACCGCAGCCTGGTACCCGGATCCGGTTCCCACCTCGAGGACCCTCAATCCGGGGCCAGTGTGCAGGGCCTCGGTCATCAGCGCCACGACGTAGGGCTGCGAGATGGTGGCTCCGAATCCGATCGGGAGAGCGCAATCGGCGTACGCTGTGGAAGCGTGTGCGTCGGGGACGAACGCGTGCCGGGGCACCAGGCTCATGGCCCGGAGCACCCGTTCGTCGGAGACGCCTCGCCGGCGGATCTGCCGGTCCACCATGGCCTGGCGCTGCCGCTCGTGTGCACGCCGTCTGCTGAAGCCCCTGGTCACACGAGCAAAGTGGCGCGGACCTCCCGTTGCCGCAAAGGTCCGGGGCCGCCTAGCTTCACTCCATGAACACGCCCTCATCGGAGCGCGTCCGCCTCACCCAGTATTCGCACGGCGCCGGCTGAGCCTGCAAACTGGGTCCGGAGGACCTGAAGAAGATCCTGGCGGTGCTGCCGGCGGCTGACGACGAGAACCTCCTGGTGGGTCTCGAGACGCCGGACGACGCCGCCGTGTACTGGCTGGGAGACGATCGCCTTCTCGTGGCGAGCGTGGATTTCTTCACGCCCGTAGTGGACGATGCGGAGGACTTCGGGGCGATCGCCGCGGCCAACGCGCTCAGCGACCTGTACGCCATGGGGGCCACCCCGGCGTTCGCGCTCAGCGTCCTGGCGGTGCCGACGGCTACCCTGCCGCTGGATGTCACCGCCGGCATTCTGCGCGGGGCCGCGGCAACGTGCGAGGAAGCCGGGATCGTGATCGCGGGCGGGCACTCGATCGACGACAACGAGCCGAAGTTCGGTCTAGTGGCGCTGGGTTTCGCGACTCGCGAGCGCCTGTACCGGAAGACCGGGGCCCGGCCGGGCGATGGCATCGTTCTCGGTAAGGCGCTCGGCACCGGAGTGGTCGCGACGGCGCTCAAGAGGGACGCGGCCGACGTACCGACGGTGCGCGCGGCCGTCCAGTCCATGCGGCAGCTGAACCGAGAAGCGGTCGCCCTGCTGCACGGACACGACGTGCGTGCGCTCACGGACGTCACCGGTTTCGGGCTGCTGGGCCACCTGCGCGAGATTTGCGAGGCGTCCGGGGTGTCAGCCCGGGTAGTGGCCTCGGCGGCGCGCGTTCTGCCGGAAGCGCTCGAGCTGGCGGAGGCGGGCTTCATTCCGGGCGGGACGGAACGCAACCGGGCCGCGATCGAACCGGTGACGGACTGGGAGCCCGGTATCCCGGACGCGCTTCGGACGCTGCTGTGCGACGCGCAGACCTCCGGAGGCCTGTTGGCCTGCGTGCCGAAGCATGAGGCCTCCGAGCTGGTGGCAGAGTGGGATGCCGCCGGCTACGCCGCGGCCGTGGTGGGAACCATCGAAGAAGAGTCGAAACCGATGCTGATCGTGGAGGAGTGATGAGCGCGAGCGCAGGCGATGGGATGTTCAGCCGCGATCCCAGGTTTCCCAATCTGATGGTCACCCGCCACCCGCTGCTCAGGCACAAGGTGACGCTGCTGCGAAAGCGCGACACTCCGAAAAAGATCTTCAAGGAGCTGGTGGACGAGATCGCCATGCTCCTGGCGTACGAGGTGACCTCCGACCTCGGCACCGAGGAGGTGCGTGTCGAGACTCCTCTCGAGTCCACTACCGGGGACATCGTGCTCGGCGAGCGCCTGACGCTGGTGCCCATCCTGCGGGCGGGGCTCGGAATGGTCGACGGAGTGCTGGACCTGATACCCACGATGAGAGTGGGACATATAGGATTGCAGCGGGACCACGACACCCTCGAGCCGATCGACTACTACTTCAAGATCCCTCCGCCCCTGGAGGAAAGCGTGCTCATCGTGGTGGACCCGATGCTCGCCACCGGTGGATCCGCGAGCGCCGCCGTTTCGTACCTCAAGAAGTCGGGCGGCAGCCACATCCGGATGATGTGCATCGTGGCCGCGCCGGAGGGCGTGCAGCGCATGCTGGACGATCATCCGGACGTGCCCGTCTACGCGGCGGCCCTGGACCGGGAGCTGAACGAGCGCGGGTACATCCTTCCGGGACTGGGAGACGCGGGAGACCGGCTGTTCGGGACGGACTGAGCCGCCGGCAGGTTCCTACGGGTGGGATGGCCAGGAACTCATGGGGTCGGCCTTCCTCCCCGTTCGCGTGGCCGCCCGCCGGCGCTCGCGACGCCACACCCGCGGGGGTCTCGGCGTGCGGTGCGTGCGGGTCCAGGTGCTCGGGATGAGGAGCACGAGCAGCGTGTAGAACTCCAGCCTTCCGAGCAGCATCAGGGCGCAGAGCGTGACGAGCGCGGGCGCACCCATGTGCCCGTAGTTGGCCGCGGGTCCCACCTCGCCCAGGCCCGGACCGATGCTCGACAGGGCGGCCAGCGAGGCGCTGAGCGATGTCACGAGGTCGTTGCCCAGCGCGGCCAGAATCAGAGTCCCGACGGCGTGCGTCGCCATGTACATGGCCAGGAACGCCAGCACCTTGAGCACCAGCTCTTCGCGGATCGGCTTGCCTCCGACTCGCGTGATGATCACGGCCCTGGGGTGGAGGACCTTCCGGATCTCGTCCAGAACGTGCTGTGTGACTACGGCCCCGCGGATCACCTTGAACCCGCCGCCCGTCGAGCCTCCCATCCCCCCCATGAACATCAGCCCGAGCAGAAGCACCTGGGTCACGAGGGGCCAGATCGCGAAGTCCGCGGTTCCGAAGCCCGTGGTGCTGTGGATCGAAGCGACCGAGAAGGTGGCCCGGCGAACGAGCTCGAACGAGAACTCCCCTTCCGACACGCCGAGAGCCACGAAGCACACGGCGGACACCGCCAGTACCGAAGTGAAGTACCACTGCCACTCCGCGTTCCGGAACATCTCGCGCGGATGACCGGTGAACGTCCGGTAGTGCAGGGTGAAGTTCACGCCGGCCAGGAACATGAACAGAATCGTCACCCACTGGATTGCCGGCGAGTAGTATCCCATCGATGCGGTGCGCGTCGAAAAGCCTCCCGTGGCGAGCGCGCTCATGGCGTGATTCACCGCATCGAAGAAGCTCATGCCTAAGATGAGGTAAGAGACTCCAAGAATAAGAGTCATAGCGACATAAACGCCCCACAACAGGCGAGCCGTCGTGGCGATGCGCGGCTGCACTTTGTCGGTCGTCATCCCGGGCGCCTCGGCCGAGAAGAGCTGGGCGCCTCCCACTCCGATGAGCGGCAGGATGGCCACGCCGAGCACGATGATGCCCATCCCTCCGACCCAGTGAGAAATGCTGCGCCACAGGAGAATGCTCGGCGGCAGCTCTTCGATCACTGCGAACACCGTGGCCCCGGTCGTGGTGAATCCCGAGACGGACTCGAAGAGCGCCCAGGCCACGGAATCGGTCGTGCCGGTGATGAGGAAGGGCACGGCACCCGCGAACACGATCCCCAGCCACCCGAGTCCGACGATGGCGAGCGCTTCGCGTGCCGAGAGATCCACCTTCCCGGGAGTGAAGACGTAGAAGGCGAGCCCCAGCAGGCCCGGGATGAGCAGAGAGACGAGCCACGCGAGCCACGTGCCCTCGGCCACTCCCAACGCGGCGGCCGGGATCATGGCCACCGCAACGGCCATCAACAGGCCGCCCAGGACATGGAGGATCTCGCTGTATCTCACCGGTCTCTCTCCTGGCCGCGCGCGATCAGGATGGGAAGAGCTCGGTCACGTCCGGCACCGCATCGGCCAGGGCGAACACGATGGCTTCGTCTCCGGCCCGAAGCGCGTCGCTTCCCTGTGGGATCATCATCTTGTCATCGCGCACGATGGTGGCGAGGATGGCATGCTCGGGGAGCCGGATCTCCTCGAGCCGCTTGCCGATCAGCGGATTGTCCTCCGATACGATGAAATCGATGACCTCGGCGTCCGAGTCCTTGAACACGGTCACGTTCTGAATCGAGCCGCGCCGCACGTGCGACAGGATGGCGTTGGCGGCACTGATCCGCGGGCTGACCGCCGTCTCCAGCCCGATGCGCCGGGCCAGGGGCAGATAGTCGGTGCGGTTGAGAAGCGTGACGATCTGCTTGACACCCAGGTCCCGCGCCACCAGGGACGAAATGATGTTCATCTCGTCCTCGTCCGTGAACGCCACGAAGGCATCGGTCTCCCCGACGCCCTCGAACTCGAGCAGCTCGACGTCCGTGGCGTCGCAACGCAGGATCAGTGTCTTCTCGAGGCGGACGGCGAACTCATGCGCCATCTCGGGGTCCGCGATCAGTACCGTCCCCTCGATTCCGTGCTGTTCGAGCAGCCTGGCGAGGTAGAAGGCCTCCCGGCTGTGTCCGGCGATCATCACGCGCGTCAGTTTGGTGGGCGAATAGCCACACAGCTCCATGGCGCGAGTGATCTCGTCCTCAGCGGCGATCGCGTACACGTGGTCGAAGGCCCTGATCTCGCTGTCGCCGTCCGGGATCATGGTCTCGCCGTCGCGCTCGATCGCCACGGCGAGCAGCGACCGGCGACCCACCTTGCGGCCGATCTCGCCCAGCGTCTTCCCATCGACGGGGGCCCCCTCCAGCACGGTGAGGCCGATCAGCTGCACCGCGCCGCCGGCGAACAGCGTGAGGTCGGTAGCCGCCGTGGACTCGAGCAGCGCGAAAGTCTCGAGGGCGAGCTCTCGTTCCGGGTTGATGAGGAGGTCCACCCCGAACCGGGCTGGACGCAGGGCCTCTCCACCGCGGTAGAAGTCGGGGTTGGAAACGCGGGCCACCTTCGTGAGTCCCCGGCGCGGCGGCACGGACATGCAGCAGACCAGGTTGACTTCGTCCACACTGGTCACGGCCAGGAGAACGCCGGCCTGGCTGACGCCGGCCGTTTCGAGCACCGTGGGGTTCACGCCGCTTCCCTCGACCACCGCCACATCCAGGTGGCTCTCGACGTAGTCCAGACGATCGCGATCGACATCGATCACGACGACGTCATGGTGTTCCTTGGACAGCCGCTCGGCTACGTGGTAACCGACCTCGCCGGCGCCGACGATGAGTATGCGCATTTTGGGTACGGACCCCGCTCTGCGGTGGTGGCGAACGTCGAAGCGGAAAGATCCGCGCCGCGTGGTCCTCAGGCAAGGATCGGCGGGTCGCGCACCGCTGGTAAACGAGATAGAATGAGCGCGCCGCAGGACCCACGGGCCCGTAGCTCAGTTGGTTAGAGCAGGGGACTCATAATCCCAAGGTCGCTGGTTCGAGTCCAGCCGGGCCCACTTACCCTGCAACAACTTACGCCCCCGGCATCCAATGTCGGGGGCGTTTTGCCAACGGGATTGCCAACGGGTTGGCCGTTACCATTTCATTACCATTTGAAAAGCGAAGCGCCCGGCGTGAACCGGGCGCTGGTAGTAGACGAGTCAGACCAGAGGATCACTCAGCCTGATGACCCTACGTCAAAAGCCGCTTCCCAGTGGTTCTTTACGCCGCTTCCCTGGCCTATGTACCGCCAGCGGTATCCATCCACATTGACGAGATCAAACACCTGATACTTGCTTCTCACTTCGGCTTCGCCATTCTGGTCGACTCTCACTCTCGCGAAAGTCACCCATTGATCCGAGCCACTCTCACAGTTGGCCTTCGGCCGGCCGCTAGATCCCGGCCCTGCAATATCACAGGCCTGGAAGACGACTGTGCCTTTGGTTACAGGGGTGGCGCCGAGTTTGACGCTGACTCTGATGCAAAAGAAGCCGTCAGCCCCGATGGTAAAGTCACCACTAGATTCGCCCGCCTGCACGTTACAGGCTGACCAGGGATACCATACCGTCGTCTCAAGGACTCCCAACACCGGGGCAGCTTCCGTGGTTACATCGAACGAGGGAGGCTGCGGCTCAAGCAGCGTGGGTTCCTCCGCCTCGGTACAGGCCAAGGCCAATAATGGGACCAAGAGGAGTGTGAGCGAGGGGCGTCTGCGCATGAGAACCTCCTAAGACTAGGGACCACTGGGGTGCGAGATTCCAATAACGCCAAGGGCTCGTAGGTAGGTCAACTGTTGCGGCCTTGCAGCATCCCGCCCGCCGCCGTGCGAGCGTCACACTACTGCCACACCGGCATCGCCCGCGCCTAGCCCCGGGGTGCGAGGCAAATTGCGCGGCCTTATCCCAATTGTAACAAGTCGGCGGGCGGACTTGACTGCGTTATGCATGACCCCATATTTTCCCGTTGACCCGGCGGATCTTGGACAGCCGCCGGCCTGGAACCGACCTGAAGCCGCTACGCGGTGGGCTTGTGGCCCGGTCGGCAGGGATCATCGTCAGGCACGTTTGAGCCCCTTGTGGGGGCGAGTGCCGCGTCGGCTACGCCGAGCGTGATGTTTAAAAGGGGGCACACCAGAGTGTGGTCCTTTTTGACCATCGCGGCTCGGTTTTTTTCGTGCCGAGTCGCCGCGTCAGCAAGCCAACGGCCCAAGAAAGGGCAAGGGGCGACGATGAAGGAAGCAGCACTCAGGGCTATGCTCATCCGAGCAACGGCCCAAGCGGCACTCGCCGCAACCCACTGTACCTATCCCAACCTTGCTGGACCCGCACTCAACACCCGCCTTGTCATCGATGACGACGGCGAGGTAGTCGCGACCGACGAGGACGGCGAGATTCGCCGCGATCACACGGGCCGGCCGCTGACGGCGTTGGAGCTCGCCCAGGAGATGGCCCGCGACCCCGCAACTTCTGGCGCATGGGGGCCACGATGAGTGACAAAGTCAAACACCTCGGCACTGGTGACCTGCCCCCAAGAGTGCTACCACAGATTAAGTTAGTCCGGCAGCAAGGCGGTGCTCCCCGAAATCTGATCCACCA
>JBDGXI010000032.1:0-23594 GCA_039584685.1 Gemmatimonadota bacterium
CCACAGCCGTGATGCCCACCCGGACACCCGGTCCCGGCCACCGGACCTCCTTCGGGCTCCTCCAGCCCCGTCACGTAGTCGAACAGGCTGCGAGCCTGCTCGTCCGAAACCAGACTGAGGGCGACCGGAGGCATCATCCCCATCGGCGAACGTAGCTGCTCGAGGAAGGCCTCGAACGTGAGGTCGGTCCCGGCGAGGGTCGGGCCAAACGCTCCTGCTGCCCCGGCTCCGTGACAACTCGAACAGCCGGCGGATACGTACAGGTCGGGGTCGGAAACCGGTGAGCTCTCGGGCAGAGCGGCAGCGCAAAGGAGCACAGCGCCGGCCACGAGGGCGGCGGTCGAGGAATAGCGCAGCACGACATCCTCCGCGTGGTGCGGGTGACCCGGATTCGGGAGGGAGAAAATCCGGCCTGTATTGGAAACGTGCGCTCGGCCCGCGAGCGTGTCAACTTCAGGCTAATCACGGACCACAGGAGGACGATCACATGACAGCCTCAACCAGCCGACGCTCGCTTCGGGCCCCCGGAATGGCCTCACTTTTCCTGGCGATCGGCGCGATTCCGGGTCTGGCGCAGGAGGCCGAGCCGACGCACACGCTGATCCGACCGGAGGTTGGGCCGTGCTGGTCGCGGGTGAACGGATCCAGTCCGTTGGACCTGTCGAGGACGTCCAGGCACCGCGGGGCGCCCGGGCGGTGGACCTGCCGGGCGCGACGCTGCTTCCAGGACTGATCGACGCGCACTCTCACCTGTTCCTGCATCCGTATGACGAGACCCTGTGGGACGACCAGGTGCTCAAGGAGGCGCGCGCCTACCGGACTCTGATGGCGGGAGTCAACGCAGAGCGTACGCTCATGTCCGGTTTCACGCTCCTGCGGGATTTGGGATCCGAGGGGGCGGGCTGGGCCGATCTCGCGGTGCGCGACGCGATCGCCGATGGCCTGATTCCAGGACCCAGGGTGCTGACGGCTACGCTCGCCATCGCGGCGACCGCTTCCTATGCCCCTGGCCCTCGAGGCTGGGACCCCGACCTCGTTCTTCCACAGGGCGCACAGATGGTGACAGGAGAGACCGAGATCCGGCGCGCCGTACGCGAGCAGGC
Source organism: Gemmatimonadota bacterium (assembly GCA_039584685.1). Classification (GTDB taxonomy): domain Bacteria; phylum Gemmatimonadota; class Gemmatimonadetes; order Palauibacterales; family Palauibacteraceae; genus Benthicola. The sequence goes on from JBDGXI010000032.1 coordinate 1,104, forward strand.
AGGGCACGGCGCCGATGTGATCAAGGTGTACGCGGACTTCCGTCGTGCCTCCGGAACGGCGCCGACGTTCACGCTCGCCGAGCTCGAGGCCCTGGTAGATGAGGCAACGGCGGCAGGTCTTCCCGTGTCGGCGCACGCGAGCTCGCCCGCGGGCATGCGAAGGGCAACGCAGGCCGGCGCCCGGACGATCGAGCACGGGTCAGAGGGTACGCCGGAGGTGTTCCGGCTGATGGCCGAACGAGGCGTCGTGTTCTATCCCACCCTCGCCGCGGCGGCAGCCTACGACGAGTACTTCAGTGGCCTGGACGCCGGATGGGAACTGGACACCCCGGAAGGACAGCTCAGCCCCCGTATCGCTCGCTCTCTCCAGGCCGTCCGCGACGCGCGGCAGGCCGGAGTGATCGTCGGCCTCGGCAGCGACGTGGGCGTATTCCCGCATGGTGAGAGCTGGCGGGAGCTGGCGTGGCTGGTGCGAGCCGGAATGTCGCCGGCCGAGGCACTGCAGGCGGCCACGGTCGTGAACGCCGGCGCCCTGGGACTCGAGGGCCAGGTCGGTGAAATCTGGCAGGGAGCGCTTGCCGACCTCGTGGCCGTGCGAGGCGATCCGACGGTCGATATCGAGGCAGCGCGCCACGTCGTGTTCGTGATGAAGGGCGGATCGATTCATCGGTCGCCGTAGCGTGCTGGTTGCTCTCCAATTGCGCATTCCCGAACGTTGAGTCAGATTTAGTGTAGACTAAATTGTTGCGTTCGCGGGGCGCGTGGTTCGTTCAGTGGAGACATTCGATGTCCGGGATCTGGTTCGTAGCGGTGTTGGTCGTGAGCCTCGTCGTGTGGTTCCTGCCCCGCCATGGAGCGGCCGCACACTTCGCCCGGTGGCGGGAGGCGCGCCACCGCGTGCGCGTGGAAGACGCCCTCAAGCACATGCTCGCCGCCAATCAGCGAGGAGTGGCGGCGACCGGCGAGTCCGTGGCCGGTGCCGTCGGCATCGGAGCTTCGTCAGCCACGGCCCTCATCGAAGAGATTGAGCGCGAAGGTCTGGCGGAGACTCGAGCCAGCGCGCTCACGCTGACCGCCCGGGGGCGGGACTACGCCCTGCAAGTCGTGCGGGCGCACCGACTGTGGGAGCGCTACCTCGACGACGAGACGGACGTGCCGCTCACCGCGATCCATCTTGCTGCCGATCGCGCGGAGCACCGGCTCACCGTCGACCAGGCGGACCGGTTGGACGCCCAGCTCGGTCACCCACCCACCGACCCGCACGGTGACCCGATTCCCACGACCGCGGGCCATATCGCGCCGTTCCCGGGCGTGCCGCTCACGGACCTTCCGGAAGGCGACGACGCCGAGGTCACCCATCTCGAGGACGAGCCGCCGGGAGTATTCGAGTCGATCCTGCGGGCGGGCCTTTCGCACGGGGCGCACGTCCGGGTCACGGACCGCCTGCCGGGCCTCGTCCGCCTGGAGGTGGACGGGCGCGCCGTGTCGCTGCCGTCGGTCGCGGCGGCCAACGTACACGTGGGGCCGCTCCGCGAGCCCGCCGAGACAGCCACGGACCTCATCCCGCTGGACCGGCTGGGGCGGAATCAGGACGCGGAAGTCGTCCGTATCGATGACCGGGTACGCGGCCTCACGCGCCGCCGGTTGCTGGACCTGGGCGTCACCCCCGGTACGAAGATCCGGCCGGAGCTGGAGCCTCTGTTCGGTAGGCCGCGGGCGTTCAGAATCCGCCAGACACTGGTGGCCCTGAGAGATGAGCAGGCCGCGGGCATCCAGGTCCGTCCGATGCGGGACGATGGGGATTCAGTCTTGGATTCCGGTGAGCGGGAGGCTTCGTGAGCGCGTGCGAAACGTGTCCGGCTTACGAGCAGCTCACCCGCATGGGCATCTCCATGGGGAGGTACGACCGCGTCGTGGCTCTTGCCGGGAACCCGAATACCGGGAAGTCAACGCTATTCAATGCGCTCACCGGTCTGCGGCAGCACACGGGCAACTGGCCGGGCAAGACGGTGTCGCGGGCCGAGGGCGGTTTCGAGTACCGGGACGTACGCTTCAAGCTGGTGGACCTGCCGGGCACCTACTCCTTGATGGCCGCATCGCAGGACGAGGAAGTTGCGCGAGACTTCCTGCTGTTCGCCCGACCCGACTGCACGGTGGTCGTCACCGACTCCACGGCGCTGGAGCGCAACCTCAACATGGTGCTCCAGGTGATGGAGGTCACCAGCCGGGTCGTGGTGTGCGTCAACCTGATCGACGAGGCGGAGCGCAAGGGAATCCGGGTGGACGCAGAAGCCCTGTCCGGCGAGCTGGGAGTCCCGGTGGTCCTCACGTCGGCCCGCTCGGGCCGCGGTGTGCGGGAGCTCGTGGAGACGGTATACGATGTCGCCGAAGGCAGTCGAATCGCGGCGCCACGCCTGGCCGACCCGCCTCCGCAGATCGCCGCTGCGCTGGACGAGCTGTCGCCTCTGGCCTCCCTCGCGGCCCCGGACGCCGAGAATCCGCGGTGGATCGCCTATCGCCTGCTCGATGGAGATCACCGGGTGCGGCAGGCGCTCGCTACCGGTGAGCTTGCGGTGGGCGAGGAGGACGGCCGGGAGAGGGAAGCGCGGGAGCTGGTCGCGCGGGCCGACGAATTGAGGCCCACCCTGGCCCCGGATTTTCGCGACGCGACCGTCGAGGCACTGTATGCCAGAGCCGAGGTCGCGGTGGCGGAGGCCGTGAGCGAGAAGGGATCCAGCCGGATCCGTGACCTGGACCGACGCATCGACCGGATCGTCACGTCGCCCGTGTTCGGGCTTCCCATCATGCTCGGCCTCCTGTCCCTGGTGTTCTGGATCACCGTGATCGGCGCAAACGTGCCCTCACAGATCCTCGCCTCGATGTTCTTCTCGGTCGAGGGATGGGCAGCGGGCGTATTCACCAGCCTCGGGTCGCCGGACTGGCTGACAGGGTTCGTGTGGCACGGGGTATTCAGGGGCCTGGCCTGGGTGGTCAGCGTCATGTTGCCGCCCATGGCGATCTTCTTCCCGATGTTCACGCTGCTCGAGGATCTGGGATACCTGCCCCGTGTCGCGTTCAACCTGGACTGGCTGTTCAGGAAAGCCGGCGCGCATGGCAAGCAGTCGCTGTCCATGGCCATGGGTTTCGGGTGCAACGCCGCCGGGATCATCTCGACGCGGATCATCGACTCTCCGCGTGAGCGCCTGATCGCCATTCTGACGAACAACTTCGTGCCGTGTAACGGGCGGTTCCCCACCCTGATCATGCTGGCCACGGTGTTCGTGGCCGCCTCCGTCCCGCCCGCCCTCGCTTCGTTTGCGGCGGCCGGCACCGTCGTAGGCGTCGTGCTGATCGGCGTCTTCTTCACCCTGCTCGTGTCGTGGGCTCTCTCGAAGACCGTGCTCAAGGGACAGCCCACCGCGTTCACCCTGGAGCTTCCGCCCTACCGTCGGCCGGGAGTGCTGCGAATCCTGTATACATCCCTGATCGACCGTACCCTGCTAGTCCTGTGGCGTGCGATCGTGGTGGCTGCGCCGGCAGGCGGGGTGATCTGGGTCATGGCCAACGTGTACGCCGGAGACTCCAGCCTGGCGCAAATTGCGGCCGGGTGGATGGACCCGTTCGGCCAGGCCCTCGGGCTCGACGGTGTGATCCTGCTGGCCTACGTGATCGCGATTCCGGCGAACGAGATCGTGGTCCCCACCATGTTGATGGTGTACGCGGGCCTCGGGATGATGACGGAACCGGCGTCCTACGACGCCCTGCGGACCATGCTCGTGGATGAGCACGGCTGGACGATGGTCACGGCGGTCTGTCTGATGCTGTTTTCGCTCCTCCACAATCCGTGCGGCACAGCTATTTACACGATGTGGAAGGAGACCCGGAGCCGGAGGTGGACCACCCTGGGCGCGTTGATGCCACTGGGGATCGCGTTCGCGGTGACCTTCGTGGTGGCCAACGCCATGCGCGCCTGGTAAGGCTCTTCCGGGCGTTCTCACCTGCAGCGGGTCGCGGCCTCTAGTACGGCCGGCCCGTGATCACCACTCCGCCGCCTACCCGGCCCGGCCCCCAGTAGCCGCCGCCGTACGGACCGCCGTAGCCGCCGTATGGCCCTCCCCAGTAGGGTCCGGGACCACTGACTCCCACGTACACGCCCGTGTTGTAGCCGGCCCCCGAACACCCCGCGAAGACCAATCCCATGGCTGCCACGCAAACGACCAGCGTCCATCGCGCGCGGCGCCTCATCGGTCACCTCCCTCGGGACGCGGCCATTGCTGCACACCGAACGGCGCCCCGGTCGGATCGACCAGGATCGCGGCCTCTCCGCGATTCACGACTTCGGGGGGCAGGAGCACCTCGGCACCCAACTCCACGGCGCGCGCCGTCGCTTCCGCCACGTCACGGACCGCTATGTACGATAGCCAGTACGGAGGGGCCTCAACGGGCAGCTGGTGAATCCCGGCTCGCGCCTGCTCGCCGGAGTACATCGCGAAGAACACGATGGGCAGGTCTCCTTCGGCAGGCGTTTCGCCGTACTCGTCCTCGGCCGAGTCCTGGAGGCGCCCGGCGATTCCCTCCGACCGGTACCCGAGCAGAGCCTCGTAGAACTCGACAGCGCCTGGCGCATCGGTGGTCCACAGCTCGGTCCACAGCCACTGGCCCGGCTCGATCTCCCGCCCGTCTTTCGGGTCGCCGGACGTCGAACGCAGGAGGACCAAGAACGCACCGTGCGGGTCCTCCACCACTGCGTAGCGTCCTCGGTTCGGAAAGTCGGAGGGCCTACTCGTGATCGCCGCGCCCAGACCGCTCGCCCGCGACACAGCGCCATCCACGTCCGATACCGAAACGGACACCAGCCACAGAGGCGAGTCCACTTCGTCGGGATCGACAGAGAATACGCTGCCGATGATCTCACCCTCGCGGGTGATGTCCCAGTAGCGGCCGGGAGCTCTCTCGGACCCGTCGAAACTCCATCCGAACAGGTCGCCATAGAACTCACGCGCAGCTTCCGCATCGTGCGTCAGCAGATCGTGCCACACGACTTTGCCCGCCAGTACCCCAGGGGCGGCATCGTCCGTGATGGGAGGTGCGACCGGCCGAGCGGGCGGAGGAGCGCTCGAGCAGGCGCCGAGGATGGCGGCGCTCGCGCCGGCGATGATGCCGCGCTTCATGGTGCTGCAAGGAATCCGCAAACCTGCCTCCGTTCAATTCCTGTTCGAGTAGGCTCGATCCGCGCGCCCGCTCCCGAGGCCGAGACAATACCAGCCGCGTCGCGCGCTGTTCCCTGGCGACCCGCTGGGCGACAGGAGACCTTGCCCGTTCCCGGGGATCGGGAGCATACTCGCTCGGACCCGAACGGGAGCCCGCGCTTGAAGTCCAGTCCACGACCGACCGACCGGTTTCGTCGCCTGTGTTCAGGTCTCATCGTCCTCGCGACCGTCTGCGCGCCCGGGTCGGCAGGGGCCCAGAGTCCAGCCTCCGGCCTGGCGAGCGGTGTCCGGACGGCCGCGGAAGCCGATCCACAGGCCGGGACGGTCCGCATCCTGGCCGTCGGCGATATCATGATGGGCACCGCGTTTCCCGATTCGACCTACCTCGACCCGAGAATCGTCCCGGGCGTATCGCCTGAGCATTTGATCGGCAGGGACCTGGTGGACATCCTGCGCTCCGGCGACGTGGTGTTCGGCAACCTGGAGGGCGCCCTGTTCGACGAGGGCGGCGAGTCGAAGCGGTGCCGCAACATGGACGCGTGCTATGCGTTCCGCAGTCCCGAGTGGTACGCCGATCTGCTGGCGGACATGGGATTCAACCTGATGTCGCTGGCGAACAATCACAGCGGAGATTTTCTGGACGCGGGCCGAGCGGCGACCATCGCCGCGCTGGAAAGAAACGGAATCGTGCATGGCGGCCTCGCGCAGCCCGGGGCGCTCACCGGAACGCTGGTGCTCGACGACGGCACCCGCGTGGGGCTGGCGGGTTTCTCCCCGAACAAGGGCACGGTCAGCATCCACGACATCGACGGATTGAGGAAAGTCGTCGCGGATCTCGACCGGACGCACGAGCTGGTCATCGTGTCGTTCCATGGCGGAGCCGAGGGCGCCGACCGGACGCACGTCACGCGCGAGCCCGAGGAGTTCTACGGCGAGCGGCGGGGTAACGTGTACGAGTTCGCGCACGCCGCCGTGGACGCCGGGGCGGACGTCGTGATCGGCCACGGCCCGCACGTTCCCAGAGCGGTGGAGATCTACCGGAACCGGTTCATCGCCTACAGCCTGGGCAATTTCTGGACTTGGGCCCGGTTCAATCTCCGGGGGCCGAACGGGATGGCACCCGTGCTCGACCTCGCGGTCGACCGGGAGGGCCGCGCGGTCAGCGCTCGCATCGTGAGTGCCCGCCAGATGGGCCTCGGTTCGCCTCGCCTGGATCCCGGTGCGCGAGCGGCGCGGCTGATCGAAGAACTTTCGCGGGAGGACTTCCCGGAGGTCGGCCTGGAGTTCGCCGCCGACGGCACCATCACCTGGAGCGGGGCCGCCCCGGACGGGGAGGCCGCGGCCGGCGGCTAGGAACCGGGTCCGTCCGAGGCCCGCACGAATGCTTCCCACGCTTCGACTACCTCGTCGGTCAGTTTCCGGCTTTCATCGAAGAGCTGGGCCTCGATCTCGCGTCCCCGCTCCTGCACGCTGACGCGCACCATCTGCTGAAACGCTCCCCCGACGTCGCGAAGTTGGCCGAGCCCCAGCTGGACGCCTACGTCATACGCCACTTCAGCCAGCTCTTCGGGACTCCGGAAGCTCTCCCCTACCTTCAGCTCCTCGTAATTCGCCACCCAGGCGTGCGTCCAGAACATCTCCCCTCCGTGCTCGACGAATCCGAGGAATCGGAACGGCTGATAGGCGATGCGGGCTCCGCCCTGCAGCACCCGGAACGGATCATCGTCATCCGCCTGGATGCATGGAATCCCCGCCAGACTGCGGACGCGCTTCAGCTCTACCACGACGTCGTCCGCCGGATCTGCGGTGGGGCCGGTCAGCCGGACCAGGTACTTCTTGTCGAGGGCGCTGCCCACTCCCAGCTGGAGGGCCCCGAGGCGAACCGGATGGAAGAAGTCGGCCGGCAGGCCCGAGTTGGTGGCCAGCATGAGCTCCGCATAGGGCTCCAGCGATGTGACCAGGGCCTGCCGCTCGGTTTCCGAAAGTGGCTGCATCATGGAGTCCACCGATGCCAGGTAGGCCAGGCTGTCGTACTCGAAGGCAGCCTGGTACCTCGCCACCACGGCCGGAACGGGTGCCGACAGCGTCGAATCGGCGATCACGTCCCAGTAGCCGCGGCCGAACTCAGCCACTACGTCGTCCGCGCGGTCCTCCCATCCGTTTATCAGAGCCGCCAGCCGCAGCGATACGGAGAAGCGGACGCCGTCTATCCAGGCGGGGCCCTCGGAGGAATCGTCGAAATCAGTGAGGCCTCGCCCGAGGTCGGTGATCGCGTACTGCTCAACGTGAGCGTCGCCGTGCAGATTGAAGGGGAAGCGCCCCGACCCCAGCGGACCGCCATCGTCCAGGTGCTCGAACCGATTACACACAGCCCGGCTGAACGGGATGTTGATGAAGCGGAAATACCCATGCGGACTCTCCCGAATGCGCTGGAGAAGCGCCGGGTTGCTGGCGAATTCGAACGAGTCGGGGTGCACGAAGAGTTGAGCGGCGCCCTCGCTCAACGGAGGATCACTTTCCGGCTTCTCAACCGGACGGCAGGCCAGCGCCAGGCCGGAAAGCACAATCACCGCAGCTGCGTGACGGCTCGACCGAATCCGAAGTCCCACTCTCGTATCCTGCTGTGAAAGGTGGCTCTCCCCATGGCACGCGACCGACATGGTAGGTCGCCCTCCGCGACCCCGCCACCACCCTTCCCCAAGACTGACTGGAATCTCCCTCGGTGTTACTTTGTCATGCAAAGTACTTGACACTGCTCACCGTAGCGTGTACTCTCTTCTTCATGGAGAGACGATTGCGGCTGGACGACCCGCCGACTCCGCCAACGGCCCTGAGCGATAGGGCGATTGCGAATCTCAGCTTCATCCGCCGCACGATGGAGGCTTCGGGCACGTTCACTTCCGTTTCGGGAACGGGAGTGATGGGCATGGGCGTGCTGGCGCTCCTGGCCGCGGTCTATGCGAGCCGCTTCCCCGGCCTGGAGGCGCGGCTGCTCATATGGGCGGGAGCTGCGGTCCTTTCGGGAGCGGTTTCCGGCTATGCGATCGTCCGCAAGGCACGCCACCGCAAGGAGTCGGCGCTCTCTGGACCGGGGCGCAAGTTCGTCCTCAACTTCATGCCGTCGATCGCCGCCGCCGGCGCACTGACGGTCGCCCTTCTGGCCGCGGGGCTTCCCGATCTGCTACCAGGCACCTGGCTCCTTCTGTATGGGACCGGAGTCGTGACCGGTGGCGCGTTCTCTGTCCGCGTCGTACCGGCCATGGGCCTCGCCTTTATGGCCCTGGGCGTCCTGGGGCTCGCGGTCCCGCAGTGGGGTCCGGCTCTCATGGCCGTGGGTTTCGGAGGACTGCACCTGACATTCGGCGCGGTCATCGCCAGGAGGTATGGTGGCTGACGAGCGGAGGGCTACGGCACGCAAGCTGGACTCGGACGAACCGGTGGACGGACATCGGGATGCGCCCACAGGGAAGTCCGGCTCTCGGTTGAGCCCTGCGGCATCCGGTGCTCCCCTGGCCCTGGACGGCCTGATTCACGAGAGGGCGCGTCTCGGAATCGTGAGCGCTCTTTCCGTCAACGACAGGCTCGCGTTTACCGAGCTACGCCAGGTGCTGGACATCACGGACGGGAACCTGAGCGCCCACGCGCGCAAGCTCGAAGACGCCGGATACATCGAGTGTCAGAAGTCGTTCGCCGGTCGGGTTCCGCACACCGAGTACTCCCTGACGCCCCTGGGGAGGAGCCGCCTCACGGAGTATCTGGCGCACATGGAGGCCCTGATCCGGATGACCCGGGAAGGTTAGAATCGTAGCTCGTCCGCCACCGGCGGACGTCATTCACGGGGCGACGCCTGAGTCGCCTTTTCATGTGACTGGAGACTTTGTAATGCAGAGTACTCTACACCCAAAGGCGCCGGCCGGACTGCACGCCGGCATCATCATGGACGGCAACGGCAGGTGGGCCAGGGCGAGGGGCCGAACCCGCTCCCGGGGCCACGTCGAGGGTGCTCGGGTAGCCCGAGCCGTGGTCGAAGCCTCCCCCTCGTTCGGGATCGGGGTGCTGACGCTGTACGCGTTCTCCGCGGACAACTGGAAGCGGCCAGCCAGGGAGGTTCACTGCTTGATGCGGCTTCTGCGGGCTTATCTGAGGTCGGAAACCGAGCGCTGCGTGAAGAACGGCGTCCGTATCGAGGTAATCGGAAGAAGAGATCGCCTCCCCCCGCTCGTAGTGCGCGAGATGGCGGCCGCCGAGGGTCTCACGGCGCACGGTGACCGCTTGCTTCTGCGCCTGGCGATCGACTATTCGGGTCGCGACGCCATCCTCGCTGCCGCTCTGGCGGCTCCCACGAGCCGCCGCGAGTTCCGCTGGAGTCTGCAGAGAGCGGTCCACGCCCGCACCCCCGTGTCCGATGTGGATCTCCTGGTGCGCACGGGCGGAGAGCGCCGCTTGAGCGACTTCCTGCTGTGGGAGAGCGCCTACGCCGAGCTGGTGTTCTCCGACGTGCCGTGGCCGGCGTTCCGGGTGGAGGATCTCGAGAGCGCGGTCAGGGAGTTCCGGGGCCGCGATCGCCGCTACGGAGGCGTACTCCCGGCGAATGGCGACCGGGAGGCACCGGCTCGGCCCTGGCCGATCGGACGCCCGGTCGAGGATTTTGGCCCGAGCGAGATGCCCGGAGCCGCGTTCGCACACGCACCCCGGAGGTAGCCGTGAGACTTCTGCGGATGTACGGAGGGGCGCATCCCCGGTCGGAGTGCGCCCCTCTTCCTGGTCCCGGTCGTGCTGATCAGTAGCTGGCGAAGACGGTCTCGCCTCCCGACTCATCGAACGTCAGCACGTCGTAGGAATCACTGACCGGTCCTTCCATCCCGGGCGAGCCTCTGGGCATTCCGGGCACCGAGAGCCCTTTGACCTCGGGTCTCTCCTCCAGGAGCCGGGCGATGTCGGCAGCCGGCACGTGACCTTCGATCACGTACCCGTCCACCACGGCCGTGTGACAGCCCTGGTGGTGAGGCTGCACACCGAACTTCGCTTTGACGGGCGCCATGTCGGCGACGTCTTCCGTCTCGACTTCGAAGCCGTTCTCACGCAGGTGACCCACCCACGATTCGCAGCACCCTCAGGTAGGTGACTTGTAGACGGTAACCACGGGCTGCGTGGCGGGCGTCGTCTGAGCTGTTCGGGACACTTCCGACGTCTCGGGCGCAGCGTTGCCCGTCGAGTCGGGCGCCTCGTCCGTCCCGCACGCCGCCGCCGAAAGACCGGCGACGAATGCCAGGGTGGCGCCGAAAGCCAGGCCGGCTCTCCGGTGCATGGTCAACCTCGTTTCTGATGTTGATTGCCGATCCCGGGCACCTCGGAAGACCCGACCGGCACGTCCACTCAGGACCTGGCCAAGTTGATGCGGCGCTTCCGCCCTGTCCAGTGCGCGCCCTCCGGACGGCCGCGGGGACAGACCGGGGTCACCACCGTACGCCGATGGCCGAGGTGAGGAAACGCATCAGCGGAGCCGCAGCGGAGCACAGGCCGGCATAGGCGTTAACGAAGTCCGGCGCACACGCGGCCTCCTCGGACATGTGGTGCACGGCGATGAAGTCCTTGCGCCTGAGGTCGTCCACGGCCGGGTGATCCACGGCGTACCCCCTCGGCGGTCGCTTGAGCGATTCGCCCTCGAACTCGAAGCCCGCCGCCAGCAGCTCATCTCGCGCCTCGAACCACTCGTCGGGCCGCTCGGAGATCGCGTCGCGGATCCCCTCGAGCGCTTCGCGGGCCGGGTGCCAGACACCGGCCCCCATCATCACGTTGCCGGGCTGCAGGTGGAGGTAGAAGCCTGGGGCGTGCGCGTCCTTCCCGGCCTCGTGTCGAAACTGCACGGCAGCCCAGGTCTTGTACGGGCTCTTGTCCTTCGAGAATCGGACGTCACGGTGGATGCGGAACAACGAACCGCCCGACTTCCTGTCGTCCGCCACCACGTGGGGGCTGATCTGCTCCAGAGGAGCGTCGATGTCCCGGATGAAGGCACGCAGCGGTTCGCGCACCGCTTCCTCGTAGCGAAACCTGTGGGCTTCGAACCAGGCCCGGTCGTTGTTCTCCGCGAGCTCCGAAAGAAATCCGAACAGCTCGGGGGTGATGTGTGCCTCAACCTCGCCCATGTGCTCCTCCCGCCAGCCCGACGTCCGCGGTCACTCCCGCGCCCTGTGCGGCGCGCCCATGTCCGTCCGAAGCTCGTCATGGCGTGGACCGCGTGTCAACGTCGAAAGGCCGGATTGCCGGATGAGCTTGCTCTTGTGTAGCTTGGGGCGATTCTCAGATCTCCCCGCATCGAGGAGGCTGCATGCCGCGTCGGCGTCGCTACGTGCTCATCGCACTCGCTCTCCAGGTCGCGATGGTTCTTCTGGGCCAGGTCTCTGACACCGTGCTCAGCCTGTCGGGCGTCTTCGGGATGGGCATTCCGCTCGTGGTCGGCTGGTTCTTCGCCGTCCGGGAGGTGCTCAGCCTCAGGGCCGCCTCGACCGGTGGATTGCTGATCGGCGCGATAGGCGCAGCCATCGGGCTCGCCCTGGCGATTCAGCTCGGCACGGCCACGTGGAACCTCCTGCCGCTCGGCACCCTGGCTTCCTCGTTCACTGGCTGGCTCGGGGCGGTCCTCGGTTGGACGCTCAAAGGCCGGAAAGCGCAGGCGTCCGCGGACTAGAGGTGCTCGCTCTTCCGGGCTCGTCGGACAGGTGGAGATTCCACCATTCTCGAGCTGACTCGGCCGTCCAGGGTTGCTCGAAGGCGATGGACTCGAGGCTGGCCTTCAGCTCGAGAGCGCCGTCGAAGCGATCGCCCACCTCCTTGCTCATGCACCGCATGACAGCGCGAGCGAGGATCTCTGGCATCTCGAATTCTGACGCCGCGTCGATCGGCACCGGCTCTCTGCGCACGTGCGCCGCAATGACCTCGGGAGCCGTTGCCCCCTCGTACGGAGGCCGACCGGCCAGCATCCAGTACGCGGTACAGCCCAGGCTGTAGAGATCGCTCCTGGCCTCGTAGTACCCCGGTCCGTCGATCGCCTCCGGGGCCATGTAATGGGGCGTCCCCACGATCGCCCCGGCGCTGGTGATCGTGTCCTCGCCCGAGCTGTCGATCAGCTTGGCCAGGCCAAAGTCGAGGACCTTCACAAAGTCGCAGATGCCACCGCGCCGGGTCACGAAGACGTTCGCCGGCTTGAGGTCTCTGTGGACGATTCCCTTGTCGTGCGCTTCGGCCAGCGAGTCGCACACCTGTCGGAGAATGTGCACCGTTCGCTGCGGCGGAATCGGCCCGAAGCGCCTGACGAGGTGGTGGAGGTCGAGACCGACCAGGTACTCCATGGCCAGAAAGAAAGTCGAGTCGTCGGCTCGCCCGTAGTCTCGTATTTCGATCGTGTTGGGATGATCGAGGCGGGACGCCATCTCGATTTCCCGCTGGAAGCGTGAGATCAGGGCAGAGTCGTGATCCGGGGAGGCCGTGATGATCTTCACCGCGCTCGGCCTGCACATCCGGCAATGCTCGGCCAGGTAGACGGCCCCGGCCCCACCCTCGCCCAACCGCTCGAGGAGCGTGTATCCCCCGAGCCGCTCGGCGACCCGAGCCCGCTCCCTCAGGTCGTACAGAGTACCGGTGATGGCGACCGAGACCCCTCCCAGCAGAGCGACCCCGACAGCGCCGAAGAGCGCCCCTGAGGCGGGGTCCGATTGGAGGACGGGCCACGACCACCATCCCGGGTCCCCGACGCCGCGGTCGAGCAGGATTCGAACGACCGGAACGGCCGCGAGGGAAGCGCCGACCAGTCCCGCCTGGAAAGCCACCGTCCAAGGGATGAGGGCTGCGGCGCCGAACAGGATCAGGGCGACCAGAGCCAGTGGAGGGTAGTCGCCCGTATGAAGAACGGTGTCTGCGGCGAGCACGACCAGCAGACCGGCGGTGACGGCGAGATCGAGCCAACGAATCCGGCTCGCCCGGCCGCGCCCCAGAAACGACCCCAGAAACCCGAGCAGGAACACCCCGATGTACGCGGTATAGACCCAGCGCTCGGACGCGGACGGAGATGGCCTGCCGGCGATGAGAACCCGGATTTCTCCCACGGACAGGAGTGCGACCGAGACGGCCAGACCAAGGCCAAGAGCGATGCGGGAGCGGCGCAGGAGGAGACCGTCGCTCTCCCCTTCCTGACCCACGGCCGCAGGCATACTCAGCAGCGACACGCTCATCTCGCCCTCCGGACCGCTGCGGTGGCTGCTCGGGACGGACGCCCATCACGCCGCCCCGCCCGGCTAGTCGATCTTGTCGAAACGGATCGGGTCGTAGAACGTCACTTCCAGGCCCGTCACCTCCCCTTTTTCGTTCAGTTCGAAACTGACGAACGACCTGGCCGCCATGTCGAATATCGGGTGCCTCCAGGTGGCCCGGAACACGTCATGGTGCCAGTGCTCCATGTCGCCCAGGTGCCTGGGATTGTAGTCGAACACGAGGTGGCCGTCCTCGAGCCTGACCTCGGTCTCGCCTGATACCGCCTCCACGTACGTCCCGGTGTACGCTTCGAGGGACAGCGATGGCTGGGTGCCCGGGATGCGGGACGCCTCAAGCTGCGCTTCCCGCTGCAGCGCCCGATCTTCTCCCTGGTTCCGGAACCCGACGAAGACCTCGTTCCAGTCACGCTCGGGCTCGCCCAGGTACGCATCGAGGATCCGATACGTGATCGCCGACGTGGGCGCGCTCGGAGCGTAGTTGGTGAGCACGATCACCCCGAGCCCTTCCTCGGGGAGCAGCGTCTGCAGGGATATCATGCCCGTGAGCCCGCCGGAGTGGCTCACCACCTTTCGACCCTTGTAGTCGGAGACGAACCATCCCAGGCCATAGCCGTTGAACCTGCGGCCGAGATTCTCGCCGGCCCACGCGGAGACTCCGAGCGGGTACTGGATCCGCTGCATCTCACGCGCGGTCCCCGTGGAGAACACCTGGCGGCCTTCGAAAGCCCCCTCATTCAAGTTGACTCGCATCCAGCGGGCCATGTCCACGACGTTCGAATTGATGGCGGCCGCAGGCGCCACACCGTCCACGTTGTCGTACTCGACCGCGCGTAGCTCGCCCTGAACCACCTCGTGTGCGGAAGCCACGTTTTCGAGACCCGCGAGGTCACGCACTGACGTGCTGCTCTCACTCATCCCGAGCGGCCCGAAGATCCGGGTGGCGACCATCTCGTCCCACGATATCCCGGTCACTGCCGGGACCACCTGGCCGGCCACGAGGAACATCAGGTTCTGGTAGTGATACGAGGCACGAAAAGGCCCCACGGGCTCCATGTACCGAATCCGCGAGATGATCTCCTCCCGGTCGTTCGTCGCCCCGATCCACAGGTGGTCGCCCCCGAACGTGGCCAGGCCGCTTCGGTGGGTGAGAAGATCCCGAACACGGATATCTCGAGTCACCCACGGATCCCACATCTGGTAGTCCGGCAGGTGATCGATCACCCGATCGTCCCAACCGAGCTCGTCCTCCTCGACCAGCATCCCCAAGACCGCAGCCGTGAATGCCTTCGAGTTGGAGGCGATCGCGAAGCGGGTATGCTCGTCCACCGGTGCCGAGCCGCCAATCTCCCGCACGCCGTAGCCGCGCGCGAAGACCAGGCTGTCACCGTGAACGATGCCGACCGCCAATCCGGGCGTCGGCCAATCCTTCATGAGGCTCTCGATCCAGGCGTCGAGGGCTTCGAGGTCCACCGTCTGCGCACCGCTGGGCCTCGGGACCGCCAGCACGGCGAGCACCAGGATGAGCACTTTCAAGATGGGGAAGAAGCGACCGGTTCGGCGGTCGGACGTCGCGAACGAGAGGTTCATCGCACCTCCGCTAGTTGCGGTCGGGATCGGGCGCCGCGAGCCGTCCCGGGGAACGCAGCGAATATAGATGCGTGGC
Organism: Gemmatimonadota bacterium; assembly: GCA_039584685.1. GTDB lineage: Bacteria > Gemmatimonadota > Gemmatimonadetes > Palauibacterales > Palauibacteraceae > Benthicola. The sequence continues at coordinate 16,244 of JBDGXI010000032.1, forward strand.
GTCGCGGCCGCGCCCGGGTCGCGGATCGGTCAGGCGGGCACGCCGATCGGCACCAGGTAGACCGGCTCCTCGTCCTCGGGGAGCGACAGAACCCGGGCCAGTCCCTCGGGATCGAAGGCCGCCACGGGCACGCCGGCCAAACCGAGCGCCTCGGCCTGAAGCAAGAGGTTCTGGGCCGCGTGCCCGACATCCATGTGGACGTACATCCGCCCTCGTCCACCGTACTCCCGGCACGTACGCTCGTAGACGGCGGTGAACGCGAACACCACAGGCGCGGATGTGACGCACGCCTGGTCCAGCGAGACGGAGCGGATCGCCTCCCGGAAATCGCCCTCCGCCACCCGACGGAGCGCGTGAGATTCGACCTCGTAGTGATCGACTCCATCCGCAGTGATCACATACAGCTCCAGTGGATAGAAGGCTCCTGCCGACGGCGCGGCGCGATAGCCCTGCTCGCCCGTAACGCCCTGCGTCGCCCACAGCAGCTGCGAGATCGCCTCCGCGCTCAACGGTGAGGCGTGGAACTCGCGAACGGAACGACGTCCGCGGATCGCTTCTTCGAGGGAAAGCGGACCGGTAGTCCGCGGATCGGGCAGCGGCGATGGCATGACCTTCTCCGGTTCAGTGTCGTATCGGCTCGAGACGAATCCTAAAGGAATGAGCAATCGGTGTGCCATGGTCCACGCCGCGACGACCGCGTCCCGTGCGGGCCGGGCCGCACTCCGTCCCGCTGTGGGACGCTTTGTCTCGCCCTGACCCTGCCGGCCGATAGAGAACCCGAGTGGAAGCCCCGAGTCGGTCGGTGGACGTCTTGTAAATGAATACACCAAAACAAGTTGTGAAATGGACTCCGGCGCACCCCGGCGGGGCGGCGCGGTACGCTTCGTGCACCCCCGGCAGAGTATATAGTCACGCGGCTGCCGCAGGGCGCCGCGCCCTCGAACTTCGCGGAGGCTCGAGATGCGAGAGGCCGTCGAGCGCCTGTGGCCGGAGATTCAGTGGATTGAGGACCCCGACCTGCGGGAGGCCGTGACCGAGACCTGGGTCCGGAGCATGGAGCGCAGCCCGCTCGAGCCGGCTGACCTCGAGGAGATCCCCTTCACCCTCCTCGTGCCCGATTGCCCAGCCACGTTCATGCAGCACAAGCGCTGCGTGGTCCACATCGCGCGTCGCTCGGCGGAAGCGATGCGGGACTTCCTGGGCCACGCCCTGCCGATCGACATGGACACGGTCATCGCCGGGGCGATCCTGGCCGACGTCGGCAAGGTGCTGGAGTACGAGAAGGTCGACGGTGAGGCGCAGCAGAGCGCTCGCGGCAGGGCTCTCCGGCATCCGTTCACCGGGGTGGCGGTGGCACTCGAATGCGGCGTTCCGGACGAAGTGTGTCACATCATCGCCGCGCACGCGGGAGAGGGCGACCTGGTGAAGCGTACGACGGAAGCGACCATCGTCCACCACGCGGATTTCATGAGTTATCTACCGTTCAAGAACCTGGCCGGCTGACCCGCGGCGACCGGGGCTCTTCAGCGACCCGCTAAGGAGGCTTTCGACATGTCCGATACGATCACGGCCACCATGTCCCGGTGGGCCGCCGACCTGAAGTACGAGGATATCGGCGAGCGGGCCGTCCACGAGGCGCGCCGCTACCTGCTCGACTCGATCGGCTGCGCCCTGGGAGGCTTCCAGCAGGAGGACGTGGAGATCGCGCTGGATGTGCTGGACGAAGTGGCGGGCGAGGGTCCCGCGACGGTTATCGGCTCGGGTGCGCGGGTGGACGTCGTATCGGCAGCCCTGGCCAACGCCCTCATGGTCCGCGTGATGGACTACAACGACATCTACTGGCAGCAGGATCCGTCGCACCCGTCGGACATCATCCCCGCCGCCCTGGCCTGCGCCGAGCGACAGGGCAAGGGCGGCCGCGAGCTCATCGTGGGCATCGTGCTAGGTCACGAGTTCGAGATGCGACTCTGCGAGGCGGCGTTTCCGGGGATTCGAGAGCGCGGTTGGCACCACGGTACGCTGACGGCCTTCGCGTCTCCCATCGTCGCGGGACGTATGCTCGACATGTCATGGGAGAAGATCCAGCACGCGATCGGGATCTCCGCGTCACACTCCGGCACCCTGGGTGCGGTCACCGCCGGCAAGCTGACGATGATGAAGAACACCGTGGACCCGATGGCCACGGAGGCCGGCGTCATGGCGGCCCTTCTGGCGGAGAAGGGTTATACGGGACCGGAGCACGTGATCGACGGCAAGGAAGGACTCGTGCACTGTATGGGCCCGGAGTGGAAGCTGGAGATCCTGACGGACGGACTCGGCGACACCTGGCGCATCGAGCGCTGCGGGATGAAGTACTTCCCCACCGAAGCTCTCACGCACGCCCCCATCTCGGCCGTCCTGCAGCTCGTTGAAGAGAACGACCTTGTTCCCGAGGACGTGGCGAAAATCCGCATCCGGTCGCTGGCGCGCGCCGCCGACATCCTGGCGGACCCCACGAAGTACGATCCACGCAGTAAGGAGACGGCCGACCACAGTCTGCCTTACGTGATCGCCGCGGCCCTCGTCGAGCGGAAGGTGACGCCGGCCCAGTTCGAGCCGGAGAAGATCATGGACCCACGCATTCGGGAGCAGCTTCACAAAGTCGAGGTGATAGCGGACCCGGAGATCGAGAAGGTCTTCCCGGCGCTGCAACGCGTGGGAGTGACGATCGACACCACGGACGGGCGGCAGGTGGGCATGGAGCTGGATTACCCGAAGGGAGATCCGCGCAATCCACTGACCGAAGACGAGATCGAGGGCAAGTTCGACGCGCTGGCGGAGGGCGTCCTGTCGAAGGACAAGGCACGCCGTCTGAAGGACGCCGTGTGGCGGGTGGACGAGCTGGACTCGGTTTCCGAGCTCCTCGAGCTGTGCGCGACGGATCTTTGATTCTCACCCCCCGGCGCCGGAGGTGATGATGGGCCAGACAATGGTCGAGCGGATCGCACAGAACCACCTGATGGAGGGTCCCGCGAGGCCCCTCCAGGCAGGGGACGTGGTATCCCTGCGGCCGCGTCACGTGCTGACGCACGACAACACGTCCGCGGTCATGAAGAAGTTCGAGGCGATCGGGGCACCGGCCGTGGCGGACGCGGATCAGCCCGTGTTCGTGCTCGATCACGACATTCAGAATCGGTCCGACGCGAACCTCGACAAGTATGCTCGAATCGAGTCGTTCGCGGTCGAGCACGGCATCCGGTTCTATCCGGCCGGCACGGGAATCGGGCACCAGATCATGGTGTCGCACGGATTCGTCGTGCCCGGGGCACTCGTGGTCGGGTCGGATTCCCATTCCAACATGTATGGAGCGCTGGGGGCGCTGGGCACGCCCGTGGTGCGGACGGACGCGGCAGCCATCTGGGCCACCGGCGAGTTCTGGTGGCCGATCCCGCGCACGGTGAAGGTCGTCCTCAAGGGCCGGCTTGAGGGGGGCGTCACGGGAAAAGACGTCATCATTACGCTTTGCGGCCTGTACAACCGCGGCGAGGTGCTGAACGCTGCGGTGGAGTTCCACGGCCCGGGTATCGCCGGACTCTCGATGGACGAGAGGTTCAGCATTGCGAACATGACCACCGAGTGGGGAGCCCTGGTGGGCTGGTTCCCGGTCGACGACGTCACGGTGGCCTACCTGAGGACGCGCCGCGAGACGCTGGGCCAGGCGGGCGCGTTCGACAGGTTCAGTGAAGCGGAGCTCGAGGAATGGGCGACAGACCCGCCCCGTCCCGGATCCACGGCCCGCTACGCCGGCGTCATCGAGTTGGATCTGGCGCGGGTCACGCCGCATGTGTCAGGACCGGACTCCGTACAGGTGATGAGATCGGTGGCCGACATCGAGGCCGAGAAGGTGGCGATCCAGAAAGCGTACCTCGTGTCGTGCGTGAACAGTCGGCTCGAGGACCTCGAGGCGGCCGCTGCCGTGCTGGCGGGTCGGCGGGTGGCCGACGGAGTCGAGATGTATGTCGCCGCTGCGAGCCGCGAGGTGCAGGAAGCGGCCGAAGCATCCGGGGCGTGGGGTACGCTGGTGGGCGCAGGGGCCCACGCGCTCCCGCCCGGCTGTGGCCCTTGCATCGGACTCGGGACGGGACTTCTCGAGGCGGGAGAGGTCGGAATCTCGGCCACCAACAGGAACTTCAAGGGGCGCATGGGCAGTCGGGATGCGCAGGCCTATCTGGCCAGTCCGGCGGTCGTGGCCGCATCGGCCGTGGCCGGCTACATACTGGCTCCGCAGGCATCCGGCGACGGAGCCCCGGCCTACGTCTTCCGGCTGGCCGACACAGACGAACCCGAAGTCGCGGCCGTACAAATCCAGCCGGGGTTTCCGGCGAGCCACCGGGGACGCCTCCTGTTCGTACCGCCCGACAACCTCAACACGGACGGCATCTACGGGAAGGACTTCACGTATCGCGAGGGCATGACACCGGAGGAAATGGCCGAGGTCGTGATGCGAAACTACGACCCCGACTTCGCCTCCGCCGTCCAGCCCGGTGACGTGCTGGTCGGAGGGTACAACTTCGGAACCGGCTCGAGCCGGGAGCAGGCCGCGACCGCGCTGCAGGCGGCCGGAATCGCACTCGTGATCGCCGGCAGCTTCTCGCAGACCTACCTGCGCAACGCTTTCAACAACGGGTTCGTGTGCATCGAATGTCCGGCGCTCGTCGATCGCCTGCGGGAGAGGTTCGCCGACCACGAATCCCCCACGCTGATCCCGGGCGATCAGCTTGATATCGACTTCGCCCGCGGCACCGTTGAATGGCAGGAGGAGGTGTTCAGGTTCGTCCCGCTGGGCGCCGTCCCCCAGACCCTCGTGGTAGCGGGAGGCATTGAGAACCAGATCCGGGCCCGGCTCGGAGTTCAAGCATAGGAGAGGCAAGCACATGGCCCGTCGAACCGTAGTATCCATGCCGGGTGATGGGATCGGACAGATCGTACTGCCCGAGGCGATTCGCGTTCTGGACGCGGTGGGCTTCGAGGCGGATTACGTGCACGCCGACATTGGGTGGGAATTCTGGATCACCGAGGGGAATCCCTTGCCGGAGCGCACCGTAGACCTCCTGGCCGAACACGGACTCGGGCTGTTCGGCGCCATCACGTCGAAGCCGAAGAACGAGGCGGTGGCAGAGCTGAGCCCCGAGCTGCAGGGGAGTGGCCTGGTCTACTACAGCCCCATCGTCGGCCTCCGACAACGGTTCAACCTGGACGTCTCCATTCGGCCGTGCCGCTCCTTCGCCGGGAACCCCTTGAACTTCATCCGGCGGACGGCCGACGGAGGGTGGGAGGAGCCCCCGGTGGACGCGGTGATCTTCCGGCAGAACACGGAAGGCCTGTACGGCGGAGTGGAGTGGACCGACCCGCCGGACTTCGTCCGCGCGGCCCTGAAGCAGCACCCCAAGTTCGAGCGGTTCGCGGACACGCCGGGCCCCGACCTCGCCATTTCGAGCCGCATCTTCACCCGCCGGGCCTGCGCCCGCATCACCCGGGCCGCTTTCGAGTACGCGGCCAAATACGGCTATCCGTCGGTGACCGTCTGCGAGAAACCGAACGTGCTGCGTGAGACGTCCGGCATGATGGAGGAGGAAGCTCGCAAGGTGAAGGCGGAGTACCCGGATATCCAGCTGTGGTCCACCAACATCGACGCGCAGATGATGTGGCTGACCAAGAACCCGGAGGATTACTCCGTGATCGTGGCCGGCAACATGTTCGGTGACATAGTCTCGGACGCGTTCGCCGGTCTCGTGGGAGGCCTCGGGTTCGCGTGCTCGGCCAACATCGGCGACGAGGTCGCGGTGTTCGAGCCGACACACGGTTCGGCGCCGAAGTATGCCGACCTGGAGCCATCGATCGTGAATCCGATCGCCATGATCCTCACGGCGGCGATGTTGCTGGATCACGTCGGAGACCTCGACCGGGCTGCGGCCGTTCGGCAAGCCGTCGCCGCGGTGGTCGCCGAAGGCAGAGTGCGAGCGTACGACATGCTTCGGCTCGCCGGCGGACCCGACGTGCTCTCCAATGGAGCGGCGTCGACGACAGAGATTACGGACGCCATCATCGCACACCTGGACTGAGGAGATCCGAGTGGCGGACAGAGGCAGAGGCGAAGCCGGCCGATCGGGCGACGACGTTCGGTCCGATCTTCATGCCGATGTGGCGCTCACGGACGGCGGCGGGCTCGAGATCGAGGTGGTCTCGAGGGTCGGCTCGCTGTACGGTGACTCGATCCGGGAGACCGCCCGGTCGACGCTGGTCGGCCTCGGCGTGCAGCACGCCCGTGTCCGCGTCGATGATAAGGGCGCGGTTCCGTTCGTCATCGCGGCACGTGTCGAAGCGGCCGCGAAGCTCGCCGGTGCGCTCGACGGGGGAGACGGGCGGCCGCCGCGCACGGCACCTGAGAGCGAGCACACGCTGCGGGACAGGCTGCGCAGGTCGCGCCTGTACCTGCCCGGCGACCAGCCGAAACTGCAGCTGAACGCGGGTCTCCACGGACCGGACGCGGTGATCCTCGACCTCGAGGACAGCGTGCACCCGAGTCAGAAGGACGCGGCCAGGCTCGTGGTCCGCAATGCCCTTCGCTGCGTCGACTTCGGCCAGGCCGAGCGCATGGTGAGGATCAACCAATTGCCCCTGGGGATCGAAGACCTGCAGGCGATCGTCCCCGAGCGACCGGACCTCGTGCTGATCCCGAAGACCGAGACGGCTGACCACGTCACCGAGGTGGACTCCCGTATCAGGGATATCCTCGGCGAACCAGCCTCTGGCGATCCGCCCGTGTGGATCATGCCGATCCTCGAGTCGGCGCTCGGGATCGAGAACGCGTTCGAGATCGCCTCCGCCTCTCCGGCCGTCGTGGCCCTCACCATCGGGCTCGAGGACTACACGGCGGACCTGGGCGTGCGGAAGACAGCCGAGGGAGCCGAATCGCTCTACGCTCGCGGGCGCCTCGTGAACGCCGCCAGGGCCGCGGCAGTCCAGGCCATCGACTCCGTGTTCGGCGACGTGGGGGACGAGGTCGGTCTGCGGGCCTGGGCCTCCCGCTCACGGGGTATGGGCTTCGAGGGAATGGGTTGCATCCATCCGCGACAGATCCGTCCGATCCACGAGGCGTTCGCGCCCTCAGGCGCGGAGATCGAGAGGGCCCTCCGGGTCGTGGACGCATTCCATGAGGCCGAGGCAAGGGGGTTGGGCGTGGTGAGCCTGGGTACGCGCATGGTAGACCCGCCCGTCGTACTTCGGGCGCAGCGGCTGGTGGCCTTCGCGCGGCAGGCGGGGCTGATCGAGGAGTCGGAATCGTGACCGCGAATCGAGAGGACGCCGTGGA
>JBDGXI010000297.1:0-3006 GCA_039584685.1 Gemmatimonadota bacterium
TGGTACGGTGACCTCTTCGTTGTAGATGGTCCGCAGGCGGGTGACGAAGAGGCCCCGCGTGATGACGTCACCCGTCGTCCCGCCGACGTGGATCCGATCGTCGAGGCGAAACGACCGGGTGTAGGTGAGGATGATCCCGGAGATCAGATTGCTGACGGACGAACTCGCGCCGAGCGTGAACAGGGCCCCCACGAACAAAGAGAACCCCTTGAACACGTCGCTCCCGGCGCCCGGGAGGAAGGGGTATAGCAGCATCAGCGAACCCAGAATCACCACGATCTTCGCGAGCCTCGCCGTCTGGTCGGCCCACTCAGAATCGAAGCCCGGTATGCGAATCGCCCCGCGCCCTACGGCCTCCATCAGGAATGTGAGCAAGCGGAGAAAGTAGCGGATGACGATGATGATCAGGATCATGGAAACGAGGCGCGGCAGGTAACTGAGGAACGCGACACCCAGGTCGCGCACCGGGCCGATCACCACTGGCATCACCTGGCCGGCCAGCGGCCGGGTGACCGGGATGAAGCTCAGGATCAGTGGCACGTATGCGTAGAAGAGGGCCAGCGTAAGTACGAACCGTACGGCCTTGAGGCCCAGCACGATGAACTGGCGGACCTGCTGCGGGCGGATCAGGGTCGTGCCCTGCACCTTCACTCCGGTCCGCGCCTCCTTCCAGGCGTCCAGCCGGGCCACGGCCGTCCGATAGCCCCTGCTCAGAAGGAGCAGCAGGAAGAGGAGGATCACCGTCGCGATGAGAGCGTTGACCGTGCCGCCCATCCAGTCGACGAGTACCTCCCGGCGCTCGGTTGACTCCGTCGTGCGGCTTGCCATCTGCTCCAACCTGAGCCGCCAGATCATGGTGACGGCAGCCAGGCTGGCCAGAATGGCGATGACCTTGGTCGTCTGCTTCCTGTCTGGTACCCCTCGAACTTCTCCCCCCGCAGGGTGAAGCGAAGCAGGAATGCCCGGACGCCGAATATCAGCAGGATGGCGATCGCAGGGAGGACGAGGATGTCCACGATCCAACCGGCGATCCCCGGCTGGTTCATCCACTGCACCAAGGTATCCATGGCGTATCTCCTCTTAGATCAATTGACAGCGCGAGATGCTCCCGCAGTCGTCCAGTCTCCATCCTTCAAAACGAGATGTTGTACTCGATCCGGAAGCGCTTTCCATCCTCCAGAGCGACATCGCCGGGTTGCAGCAGATCGATCGCATCGACGAGGAACAACCGGGCGAAGATGTTCTGGTTGGGCGTGATCGTGAACAGAACCCTGAATTCACTGCCCTTCATGTTCGTGAGTCGTGCCTGCGTGGACGTGCCCCAGCGAGCCCAGTCGTCCTGGATGTAGGAGCTGTTGGCCGCCAGCGCCTCCATGTGAGAATAGTAGTATCCAACGAGGAGATCACCCGCCTCGCCGCTGGGGCCCCAGAGCGCCTCGAGCACCCAGCCGTCGACGTGCTTCTGGTGAAACTCGCTGAAACTGCCGGCCGGTGCCTGGCTGTAGTCCTTGAAGTTGCGGCCGTATTCGGCTCCCAGCCGCAGGGGACGTCCGAGAACGCTGGAGCGGTGCTGGAGCTGCAGATTGAGCACATCGTAGTCACGCGTGTTGTTTTCGGTCAGCAGCGACTCGCCGGCCGGGTCATCGGGATCCGCCCGACTGCCGAAATAGCCGGCCGCGACGCTGAATCCCGTGGACGAGAACTCACGAGAGAACTCCGCCTGGGCGATCAGGCTGGTACCCGAGAAGTCGCGCATGCCGACCGGCAGTGCGACATAGTTGGCGTGCCACGTCATCTCTCCGCCCGCCAGCGGGTGGCTGTATGAACCTCCCGCGCCCGCGAACGTGACGTTGTCGATCAGAAAGAGATCGTCCTGATGCCAGAAGGAAAGCTGGTTCCGGCCCGCCCAGACCTCCAGGCCGCCGGTCCGGAAGCTCAGATACCAGTAGTCGAAGTTGAACTGGTAGGGTCCGTTGGGGCCGCCGTCGAAATCGTATATCGTGATGTGGGGTGACTGCTGGGAGTCGTGGGGGCCGCTTCTGAGCTGAACGCGCGCACGCCACTGCTCGCTGAAATTGAGATCGAGACCCAGGCGAATTCGGAAGCGCAGTCTCAGGCGGTCATCTCGCTCGGTCCCGTCCCCCTGGCGGGAATCCCAATCCTGCTCGAGACGCAACCTGAAATCGCCGTACGGTTTGAAAAGGCTCAGCTCGGATCCATCGTCCTGGGCCCGAGCCTCCGCAGCGGTTACGCAGAGCAGGATAGCTGACCGCAACTCGGGCGGCTCAGTCGGCGTCCGCTTCCACGTCCGCCTCGGGCCCCACCGGCCAACCGCCCCCGAGCGCCTTGTACAGCTGGACCACCGACGCGAGCTGCTGCTGCAGTGCAGCCGATGCCTGGAGCTCGGCCGAGAACTGCGAGCGCTGCAGGTCCAGCACTTCGAGGTAGCTCGTCATGCCGCCTTCGTAGCGTATCCACGACAGGTCGGCCGCGTTTACGGCCGATTCCACCTGCCGCTGCCGCGCCTCGTGCTCGGCGCGGTAGGTGTAGGTAGACACGATCGCGTCCTCCACCTCCCGGAACGCGGTGAGGATCGTCTGCTCGTACTGGTTCAGAAGCTGTTCGGTGCGTGCGACCTCGATCTCCACCCGGCGCTCGTTCTTGCCGGCGTTGAAAATCGGTCCGAGCAGGTTGGCGCCCAGGTTGAGGAAACCGGTGGCCAGGCTTGGATTCGTGAGGTCGCCGCTCACTCCCGCGGACCCGGTAAGGCTCAACGAAGGGAACTTCAGCGCCTCGGCCACCCCGATGCGGGCGGTCTGAGCGGCAAGCCGGCGCTCCGCCTGAAGGATGTCTGGGCGGCGCTGCACCAGCTCTGATGGCAAGCCCACCGGTATGTCGGGCGGAAACACCTGTTCCGTCAGCTTGAGACCGCGCTCGATATCCACGGGCGCCTGCCCCAGGAGCACGCTGAGCGCATTCTCGGTCTGGGCCCGGCTCCGGCGGAAC
>JBDGXI010000033.1:0-23079 GCA_039584685.1 Gemmatimonadota bacterium
ATTGTAGCGACCAGATATCGTACCATCCGATGGAGGAATCGGTCCGCCACGATGGTGAAGCGCAGGTCGCCGAGCGACGTCCTCAGCCATTCGGCCTTCTCGACCGTGCACACGGTCTTCACGTCCGGCTGACCGGACTTGGCGAACCGGGCGAAGTCATGCCGGCCAAGGATCGGACGGGCCGCCGCCCGCAGGAGCTCGAGGTGTGGGGCGTGTGCGATCCAGGCGGTACCGCGGCGCCGACTGGGGGCACGACCGTCCGGCCCGGGAGCCAGGAAATACTCGTAGCGCCTGCCCGTGGCCTGGAATCGGGGGTGGAAGTCGGCCGCCGCCTCCTGCAGTGTCTCGATCCACACGTCAGCCGGGATTACGGCATCCAGGGCGCGGCTCAGGCGCGGGGCGGTCCAACTGGCGGGGGCGTCGAAAGACATCTCCTGGCCGGCGGCGTGAACGCCGGCATCGGTCCGGCCGGCGGCGTGCAGTCTGCCTTCGATGCCGAGTCTGTGCAGGGCGGCCTCGAGTTCCCCCTGGACCGTGCGCACCTGCGGCTGCACCTGCCAGCCGGCGAAGGCGGAGCCGTCGTAGTGAACCGTGGCGCGGTAGCGCGTTCCATCCGGGGAGTGCACGGCGGCAAGCTACCGGCCGGCCGAAACGGGTGTCAACGCTCGGCCTCGGCGACGGAAGCGCGGCGGTGCGCGGGAAGCGGAGCGGCTCAGACCCCGCGTACCAGCATGGCCACGTCCCACGGTCCCGGAACGGGAGGAGAGGTAGGGCGGAGAAACCAGATCGTGGACGTGCCGCGGACCTGTCGGCCCACCAGAAACGGCTGACGCGGCGGTCGCTGCACCAGCTCCGGGCCCTTTTCGAGTTTCGGAAACGATGCGGAGACCGGTGCCGGGATCACGGCTAGTACTTCCGGATCACGCCGACGACGATGCCCTGGACGGTCACCCGGTCGGCCGTGAAGTACATGGGCTCGAGGTCCGGATTGGCCGGCTGAAGTCGCACGACTCCGTCGGGCTCCCGATAGAACTTCTTGACCGTGGCATTCTCGCCATCGATGAGCGCTATCACCATCTCGGAGTTGTTCGCGGTGTCGCGCGCCCGGACGATGACATAGTCGCCGTCCCGGATCTGTTCTTCGATCATCGAATCGCCCCGCACACGGAGGACGTAGTGGGCCACCGTCCCCGATACCATGTCCTCGGGTACGGCGATCGCCTCCTTCTCCGCGACCGCCTCGATCGGCTCTCCCGCGGCCACCGTTCCGAGAAGGGGAAGATCCACTGCCGCGAGCCTCATCTCCGTGCGCGCGAGCTCGATGGACCGGCTCTCGTTGTAGTTCTTCCGGATGTATCCCTTGGCCTCGAGGTTCGAGAGGTGTTCGTGCACCGTGGCCAGGGACCGGTACTGGAAGAAGCCCGCGATCTCCTCGAAGCTCGGCGAATACCCGCGAGCGTCGAGGAAGCTCTCGATGAAATCCAGGATTTCCTTCTGCCGTCTCGTCAGGGCCATGACCTGTTCTCTCCTGCCGGCCGGAAAGGGAACCGAACGGACACCGAAATCAAGCTACCCGAACAGGAACCGAAACGCAAGCCGGCCGAGGTTGGAATCCGGCGACGCCCCCCATATGTTCCTCGCCGTTCGGTCTCACGGGCGAGACCGGGAGCTCTCACGGGAGGAACATGACCACGAGTCGGAGCGCGACGACCGGGCGGCGCCGGAGCCTGCGAGCGGGAGGACTGCTTCCCGTTCTGGCGATGATGACCGCAGCCGTCATCGGGACTCCCGAGGTGGTCACCGGGCAGGAGGCCGGGGCGGCCGCAGGGGCTAGAGTGGCACCATCGCTCAGCGTGGCCATCGGACGGGCGGCGCCGACCGACACTCTGCCGATCATCATACAGTATGCGGCGCCCGCTCCGGCTCCCGGTCCGGCCGCGGACCAGGCTCTGCGGCTCCAGGTACGCGCAGCGGACGCCATGGTCCGGCTGGACTCCGCCGCCCGTAGTCTCGGGGATCGACTCCGGGTGAGAGAGCGGCTCTGGGTGGTGCCCGCCGTGATCGCGGAAGCCACGCCCGCCGCAGTTGAGGCCCTGGCGGCCGATCCGTCGGTGCTCCGCATCTATCTCGACGAGAGACTGCCGGTGAATCTCTCCCCGCCCGCGGGGGCGATCGCCGATCCGAGCTTCACCTCACAGGCGATGCAGACCATCGGTGCCGACGCAGTGTGGGATCAGGGCGTCACCGGTGAGGGCACGACGATCGCCTTCTTCGACTCTGGGGTGGATGGATCCAACGCGATGGTCTCGTCGCGCTGGAGAGGAAGGAGCTCCGACCTGCGGGCCTCCTGGTTCGATCCTTACGTCCGGGCGTCCACGCCACAGGACCTGGTGGGGCACGGCACGCAGGTGGCAGTCTCGGCGCTCGGGGCCCTGTCGACGGGCGACACGCTGAAGTTCCCGGACGGCAGCGTGATCGTGGCTTCATCGCCGATCGATGTGGTGACCGGGCCGGCGCCCCGTGCGGAGTGGATCGCGGCGCGGGTGTTCGAGCGCTTCGGCGGCGAGGTATACACCAGGCTCTCTGTGCTCCTCCAGGCCTTCCAGTGGGCAATCGATCCGGACGGGAACCCCGCCACTCCAGATGCCCCGGATGTGATCAACAACAGCTGGGGTCTGCTCTCCGGTGCGACGGAATTCGAAACCTGCTCCGGCATTCTGTATGAAGCGATCGACGCTGCGGAAGCGGCGGGGATCGCCGTGGTGTTCGCCTCCGGGAACACCGGCCCCGACCCCGGCTCGGTGACACCCCCGGGCGCGCGGGATGACGCGGATCTCGGGAGCTTCGCGGTCGGCGCCACTTCGGGAGTTCCCGGCAGCCTTTCGGTGCCCGACTACAGCGGCCGCGGCCCTTCCCCGTGTGGCGGTGGCGTGAAGCCGGATCTCGGCGCACCCGGCCTCGTTCCCGAGGTGAGGGCGGCCGGCAGCTCGGCGGCCCGACTCACCGGTTTCGCGGTGACGGGGACTTCGTTCTCGACGGCGCAGGTCTCGGGCGCTCTCGCGCTGGTGCTCCAGGTGCGACCCGCGGCCGGACCCGAGGAGGCGAAGCGCATTCTGCTGGATACGGCCGAAGATGTGGCTCCGGCGGGTCCGGACAACGATTCCGGATGGGGGCTGTTGAACGTGCCCGCCGCCGTCCAGCGAGCCAACGCTTCCTTCGCCGGCGGGATGCTCCAGGCCTTTCTCGCCCGCGGAGCACCGGACAGCTTGGTCGTGGCGATCGGAAACAGGGGAGCCGGCAGGTGGAGCGGCGGTGAGGTGTGGGTGATCGCGGAGGGTAGGCCCCCGGTGGCGAGAGATCTGCCTTTCCTCGACCCCGGCTCGGTGGTGACCTTCGGAGTTCCGATCGACCCCGATGCCGCCGTGCGCAGCGTACGTGTCGCCGTTACGGACCTGTCAGGCGCCATCGTGCTGTCGCGCGTCCTGGTGAACGGACCGCCGAACCTGTTCGGAGGCTGGATCCTGGAGAGCGGCGACCTGGCGGCCGGCGGAAACGACTTCGGCCGGTTCGGGCGCGTCGCCGCGTTCAGGGGCTTCGAGTGGAGAAGCGAGGAGCTGCTCACGGCCGGGGGCATCGCGGTCGCCGGCGCCGGCCGGATCTCCGACGGGTTCTACACGACGGTGCTCGGACGGGCGGACCTCAAGTCGTCTGCGCCCGCCATCGAGACGGACTGGGCGCCGTCGAGATCGGAAACCGACGTCGAGGAGACAAAGGCCGAATTCCGGTTCGACGACCTGGAGGCCCTGGTCCCTGTCGGGCTGGAGGTGCGGGCGGTCGCGGAAGCGAGCGACGTGGGAGGGGTCGGGGCTCTCACGGTGATCGCGACGGTTCGCAACGTGACGGGCGGACGGATTGCCGACGCGATCCCGGCCTTCCTGGCGGATTGGGACCTTGCCGGTGGAGAGTCGGTGCGCTGGTCGGCGGACATGGAGGCGCTGGTCTCGGAGCCACTCGACGGCGCAGGTCCGATCACCGTGCTGGCATCGGAAGGCAGCGTGATCGGCCGGTCGTCGGTTCCACTCGGCACACCGGCGATCGGAGCGGCCTACGAGCCGGACAGCGGAGTGCTGTGGGACACGTTCGAGGAGAGCACGAAGCTAGACCTCGTTCGTGGAGTGGATCCGAGCGGACTCCCCGGCTACTCGTCGGCGACCGACCGGGCGGCGCTCCTCAGTGTCGGACCGTTCGATCTCGCGGCCGGTGATTCCCGCACCGTTCGGTTCTGGCTTCTCGCGTCTCAGACCGAAGCCGCGGCAGCGGCCCGTCTGCGGGAACTTCGCGACGAGCCGATCGAACCGCCGGGACCGGGTGGGCGGTTCGAGATCCAGCCGCCTTTTCCCAATCCGCTGCGTACCGGGGGCGGCAGGGTCATGAACTTCCCGTACACGGTTCCCGAGGAAGCACGCGACCAGGGCCGCTCGTTGGTGTTCGAGGTGTACGATGTGGCCGGCCGACGGCTCGTGCGGCAGACGCATGTGCTGGCGCCGAGCGGCTCGCTGCCGCGAGTCAACTGGGACGGGCTGCTGGCCGACGGTCTGGAGGCGGCATCTGGGGCCTACCTGTACGTTCTGCGACTCGGCGAGGAGACCCGGTCCGGCCGCCTTCTCCTCGTGCACTGACGGGGGAACGGGGCCTCCTAAACGTTTTCGGTACGTCGGGCATTCATGCATGCAGAGGAAGTGGCGGAGCGGACTCCGTCGATCCGGATCCGGCGGCCGGCCGGAATCCTGTCTCACACAGTTACCGCACAATGGAGGCGTTTCGTGAAGCGACGCATGGTTCGCATGGGCGTCGCGGCCGCGGCGATTCTGGCCCTGGTGCCCGCCGCGCCCGCTCAAATGGCGCAGGAAGCAGTGGACATGGATGCCGTCGAGCGCATCCGAGTCGAGGGTCTCGAGAACTCTCAGATCGAGGAGCTGGCCGGGTATCTGATGGACGTGATCGGCCCCCGCCTCACCAATTCCCCGGGCATGACGCGGGCCAACGAGTGGACCGCCGAGATGCTCGCGGAGTGGGGCCTGGCCAACGTCCAGATCGAGCCGTGGGGCGAGTTCGGACGTGGCTGGGAGCGAGTGTCCTACAGCGGCCGGATTCTGACGCCGTTCGTCCAGCCGCTCGTCGCGCAGCCATCCGGCTGGACCGGGAGCACGCAGGGGACCATCACCGGCCCGGCCGTGATCATCGAGGCCGACTCGGTAGCCGACCTGGAGAAGTATCGGGGCCAGCTGGCCGGCGCGTGGGTCCTGTCCAGGCCTGAGGTCGAGATGAGCCCGGACTGGGAGCCGAGCCCACTGCGGACTCCGCTCGAGGATCTTCTCGAGACCGCCGAAGAGCGCGAGGGGCGGGAGCAGATAGATCCGGAGGCGCGGAGGCGCCGGATCGCGGAATGGCGGCGCACGAGGGAAGTGCGCGAGGCCATGAGCGATTACCTGGCGAATGAGGGCATCGCAGGCTTCCTGGTGCCGTCGACACGCGAGTATACGCTGGTCCGCGGAGGCGGGAGTGGAGCCGGTCGCGACCCCGCGAACCCCGAACCTCCGCCGGAGCTCAACGTGGCCGGTGAGCAGTACAACCAGATTTTCCGCAACGTGCAGCGGGGCATCCCGGTCGAGCTCGAGATCAACGTGCAGAACCGGTTCTTCTCGGACGACCTGCAATCCTACAACACGCTCGGCGACATTCCGGGGTCCGACCTCGCCGATGAGTACGTGATGATCGGGGCCCACCTCGACTCGTGGCACTACGGTACGGGCGCCACGGACGACGGAGCCGGCTCGGTGGTGATGATGGAGGCCATGCGGATCCTCAAGGCGCTCGACCTGCAGCCCCGTCGCACCATTCGCATCGCCCTGTGGGCCGGCGAGGAGCAGGGGCTGCTCGGATCGCGGGGCTGGGTCGAGAATCACGCCGACCTGCATCCGAAGATCTCCGCCTATCTCAACGTGGATAACGGCACCGGCCGCGTGCGCGGGATCTGGGACCAGAGCAACGCGGCGGCCATACCGGTGTTCGAGCAGATCCTGTGGCCGTTCAGGGACCTGGGAGTCGTGGCCGTCAAGCACGGCAACACGGGTGGCACCGACCACCTCGCGTTCGACGCCGCGGGTATCCCCGGATTCAACTACATCCAGGACCCGATCGAGTACGAGACGTTCACGCACCACACGGCAGCCGACACGTTCGAGCGTCTCATGCTCGACGACCTGAAGCAGGCGGCGGTCGTCGTAGCCGCCACGGCTTACCATCTCGCGATGCGTGACGAGATGATGCCGCGGAAGCCGGTGGAGACAACGACCACGGACTGATCGCGAGGGCGCGCGCGGCCTCGCTCCGTGAAGAGTAAGGAGGGCCCGTCGTCCGTGTGGATGACGGGCCCTCCTTGCTCAGTCGTCGAGGGACAGCCGAACCGCGACCGCTGCATCCGGTTCTACGAACAGCGTCGAGACACGCTCGGGGACGACGGCCCCTGGCGCCGCCTTGCGGGGCTTGCGAACGTACTTCCGCCGCGTCCAGTCCACGGCCGCCATTCCGCTGTGACGGGCCTCGCTGTGAAGCGCCGCGAGCACGGCCGCCTCTGTCAGGTCCGCGAGCGGAGGGTTCTGGTCGCGCCTCTCCCAGCGCAGGATCACGTGCGCTCCCGCCGCCTGGCGAGCGTGCAACCAGATATCCTCGGGTGAGGAGTGACGAAACGTGAGGCTGTCGTTGGCCCGCGAGGACCGACCGACCCGGATCTCGAGTCCTCCCGAGGAGCGATACCGCCGGTACGGGAGCGGTGAGTCGTCCGCCGCGCGCCGTGCGCCGCGTCCGACCCGCCCCTGCTCCGGGTCTCCTCCGAGCAGGTCCCACAGGTCGTCCGACGGTCCGGATGAGAGCAGCACCTCGAGGCCGGCCTCCAGGCGGAGGATCCTGTCGGTCGTATGCTGCAGGCGCCCGGGAATCTTGCGAGCGGCTCGCTCTCTCCGGCGAGCCCGCTCGTAGAAGCGCTCCGCGTTCTGGATGGCGTCGAGCCGCGGGTCGAGCCGGATATTCGTTTCCGACCCATCGAAACTTTCGAGCGACACGCTTTCGGCGCCCTTCGGCACGTCTCGCTGACGGCTGAGCAGCAGGTGCCCGATGTTCCGAAGGTCGTCGGCCGACTCCCCCTCGAGCTGGCGTTGCAGCGCCGCCCGTCGCTTCTCGAGGTCTCGGATCCGGCGGCGCAGGGAGCGCTCCAGGCGTTCCACGTCGGGCGCCGCACCGGGTCCGGTGCGCACGCCGGCGCCAGCGGCGTCGGTCTCGGGCCACGCCGAGTTCTCCGCGGCCGCCACTAGCATGGCTTCCATGAGGCTGCCGATCGGGCGCGCGTCGGCGTCCAGCCGAACGGGGTAGGGCTGCGCGACGGTCCCGCGGGCCAGCAGCCAGGCCTCACCTGCCCCGACGTTCCTGATTCGCGAGTACCTTTCGTAGGCCGTGGCCAGCGGCCCGACGGGGCCGCCTTCGGCTGCCGCGTCGACACGGGCCGCTTCGCCGAGGATCCAGTCCACGTTGAGAGAACTGGTCCATGCCGCCGAGCGAAGCAGCATCTCGCGCCGTCCCTCGGGTGGAACGGATTCCAGCAGCCGGACCCACTCGGATTCAGCCGGCGGACCGGCCGCCCAGTCCCGCGCTCCCTCCGGCCGGGCGTACCTGGCACCCGGTCGAAGAGAGCGCCCTCCCGCCGCCCGCGACCACAGCACGGCTTCGACACGGTCATCGGTGCCGCGTGCCAGCACGGCGTTCCACTGGTTGGTGTGCAGCTCCACGAACAGACGGTAAACGGGCGTAAGTTCCGACTGCGGCTGGCCCCGCGAGTACTGAGCCCGGCCACCCGCCAGGTCGAGCACCAGCAGCCGCTCGTCGTCCGGCGACCACACGGCGGTCAGGAACAGCCGGCGAAAGTCGATTCGACGCTCAGATCCCTCGATCACCGGCCGCGGCCCGGCGCCGCTGACGATAAACCCGCGGGACGGGTGCAGAAGAAAGCCGATGGCCCTCTCCTGGGCCCTTTCCTCGCCCGGCCCTTCCGCGAACAACATCCACGCCTCGCGGGTCTCGCGGTTCAGACGCAAACCGTCCACGCGGCGGCCGGTCCACCGGGACCCGATCTCCCGGCACAGTCCCGAAACGAGGGCCGGATCGTACCGAAGGGCCAACGGCGGATTCCTTTCCGGCTATGGGTTGTTGTCGATCGCGGCGGCTCCCCGCCGCGTGCACACCCGTTGTTGCTACCGGGTCGATTCAATATCTATCTGTACGCTCGCCGCGGCACACCCCTGCCGTCGGCGTCGCCACCGATCGTGAACCAGGGAGCTGATCCGGAATGCATCCAGTCGTGAAGCGGGCGGGAACGTCCGCGGAATTGCCCGCATGGGCCAGGTGCAGTCCAGGCCGGCGGGCTCACGGTGTGCGCGTGGGTGATCTCCTGGAGACGTGGGCCACCCGGCTCAGGCTTCCCGAGACGGAGCGGATTCGGTGGCGCGCCGCGGGCGTGCTGCACGATGCCCTGAAGGACGCTCCGCTCGCTGAACAGCGTGAGGAAGCGGGTGGCGAATGGCCGGACCCCGTGGTTCACGCGCCCGCCTGCGCCGTCCGACTGGCGGCGGACGGCGTGGAGGACGACTCGCTGCTGGATGCCATCCGGTATCACCCGGTGGGTCACTCCGACCTGGACGATCTCGGCGAGTACCTGATCCTCGCCGACTACCTGGAGCCGGGCCGGAACGGAGGCGCCGAGAAGCGGAGCAAGCTTCGCGAAAGGCTGCCCGACGACCGGTACGAGGTGCTGATCGTCGTCGTGCGCCAGAGATTGGGCAGGTTGCTCGAGAAGAACCGCCCGCTCCTGGGTTGTTCGGTCGACTTCTGGAATCGGCTGGTGGGCCGGTGATCGCCAGGGCGCAGACCGCTCTCGTCGTGCTGGTGCTGCTCGGAGCGGGCGTGCTCCTGGGCTCTTTTCTCCTCGAGTGGCGCGGTGTCGAACTCGGGGTGCCCGCCGCGTCCGAGGATTTCGAGGGGCTGCCTTCGTCGATGTCGTCCGAAGATCCATCCGGTCGCATCAGTGTCGAAGTGCTGAACGGAGCCGGCGAGCCAGGCGCCGCGGCCCGGATCACAGAGGCGCTGCGCGATTTGGGCTACGACGTGAAGACGTTCGGCAACGCCGCGAGCTTCGAGTACGACAGCACGATCGTGATCGATCGATCGAGACGCCCGGACGCGGCGCGCTCGGTGGCCGATGCACTGGGCGTGGAGGAAGTTCGCTCGGAGCCGCGGCCCGAGCTGTACCTCGACGCGACGATCATCCTGGGCCGCGACTGGAGACAGCGGCTCGGCGAACTCCGCTAGCCTCCCTGGACGTCCATCCCTTCGCGCTCCAATCGCAGCTGCCCGCACGCCGCGGCGATGTCGCGACCGCGCGGCCGCCGGACGGCCGCTTCGACGCCACGTCCTTCGAGTGTCCGGAGGAAGTTCTGGATGCGCTCGGGGGGACTCGGCTGCCAGTCCCGCCCGGGTATCGGGTTGTAGGGGATCAGATTGACGAATCCGTCCATATCCTGAAGGAGATCCGCCAGGCCCTCGGCCAACTCCGGCGAGTCGTTGACCCGGTCGATGAGAATATACTCGAAGGTGATACGCCGGCCCCTGGCCTCCTGGTACTCGCGCAGGGCCGCGAACAGCTCGGGCAGCGGGTACCGCTTTTCGATAGGAACGAGCGTCTGACGCAGCGTGTGCTCCGGTGAGTGGAGAGACACGGCGAGCCGAAAGGGCTCGGGCCTGGCCGCCAGCGCCTCGATTCCCGGCACGAGGCCGACCGTGGACACCGTGATGCGGCGAGCGCCGAATCCGAATCCGCCGTGAAGGACGGACAGCGAGGCGAGGACCGCTTCCAGATTCGCCAGCGGCTCGCCCATCCCCATGTACACGATGTTCGAGATTCCGCGCCCGAACCTCTCGCGGGACACGCGTTCGGAGTCACGGAACTGAGCGACGATCTCCGCGGTGCCTAGCTGCCGCCGGAAACCGAAGTCGCCGGTGGCACAGAACCGGCACGCCAGGGCGCACCCGGCCTGCGAAGACAGGCACAGAGTTACCCGTTCCCGTGACGGGATGAGAACCGACTCCACCTGCTCGCCGTCACGCAGCCGCCACAGGTGCTTGACGGTGCCGTCCCGCGAGCGTGCTTCGAACGCCATCTCGAGTGGAGATATCGAGAAACGGCTGGCCAGAAGGGGCCTCAGGCCCGCCGGGAGGTCGGTCATTTCCTCGAACGAGGCCGCGAACCGCTCGTACACCCACTCGGCGATCTGCCGACCCCGGTAGGCCGGCTGCCCGAGCTCGGCGAGCGTCGGTCCAAGGATCGCCTCGTAGTCCTTCGGAAGGTGGGCGAGCAGCTCCGGCCGTTCCATATCCTGCTTCGTTTCAGTCATGCGATCGACGATTCCGATCGGTCCCGCGTTGCGCAAGGGCTGGCTTGCTGGCCCTTCCGGTCCCCGGTATCTTGAGCCCCCGCGAAGACGGAGGCGCGAGATGGGCGCTTCCCTCAGACTCTCATGCCTGCGGAGCTCGGCCACGAGTACCCGTTCTCCAGGCCCGCCCCTGACGCTTGCCTCCCGTCTGACGGAGGAGCGTATCAAGGTACCCCTGGATTCCCTGGACAAGGAGGGGATCCTCAGGGAGATGTGCTCTCTCCTCGCCAGCAGTGCGGGCTTGCCCGATCGCCTGGACGACATCCACCGGGTGGTGGTCGAGCGGGAGGCAGTCCTGAGCACGGGCGTCGGCTCGGGAATCGCGCTTCCACACGGAAAGTGCGCCGGGCTGGAGCGTCTCGAGATCGTGGCCGGGACCACGAGGGAGCCAGTCGACTTCGATGCGGTCGATGGCGACCCGGTTCGCCTGATTCTCATGATGGTGGGTCCCCCGTCGGCCGTCGGGTACCACGTCAAGACCCTCGGTCACATCAGCAGGACGCTTCGCAACACGGAGCTCAGGGACCGGCTCTCGCACGCGGAGGACGCGAGCCGTTTTCGCAGACTGATCCTGGAAGCCGGCGCTTGAGACGTCCGTCCGGTTCCTGGCGGTCCGTCGCCGTCTGGGCAGTGCTGATTCTCATCGCGACGACGGTGCCTCTTACGGACCTCGTGCTGCGGCCGCCGACACTCTGGCTGGACAAGGTCGTGCACGGCGTCCTGTACCTGGTGCTGGGCTGGCTGGTGGGCGCCGCGGTTTGCGCGGCGGGCCGTCGCACCTTCTCGGCGTGGGCGATCGCTCTGCTGGCGCTGTTCGTGTTTGCCCTCGTGGACGAGGTTCACCAGATGTGGCTACCGGGGCGAGTGGCGAGCCTCGGCGACTGGTGGGCGGACGCCCTGGGCGCGACGATCGGCCTCACGGTCGGTATGATACTGTGGAAGAGCCCTCCAACCGCTGGTTCGGAGAGCGCGAACGGGCAAGGAAACAGGGAGGACATCTGAGTCACGAGGGAGGCAGGGAGCCGAAGGGGCACGTCGATCGCGAGACCTTCCGCGGGCTGCCGGGTTCAACCCGCTATCGCGACGTCGCGTGCGGCCTGGTCGATGCCAGTTGGGTCGGTAAACCAGTGCGTCTAGCGGGCTGGGTGCACCGCCGCCGCGACAAGGGCGGCGTGAAGTTCGTCCTGCTGCGCGACCGTACCGGGTCGGTGCAGCTCGCGTTCGAGCCCGACACCACGCCACCCGAAGTCCTGAGTGCCGCGGGCAGCCTGAATCCGGAGGACGTTCTGTGGATCGAGGGTGACGTCGAGGCACGCCCGCCCGGGGCGGTCAACCCCGAGATGGACACCGGGGCCGTAGAAATCAGGGTCCGGGGCATGAACGTCCTGGCCGAATCCGATCCGCTTCCGATCCTGGTCGCGGTGCCACCAGGCGAAGAACTTCCCTCGGAAGAGCTGCGCCTCCGCCATCGGGTTCTCGATCTGCGCCGCCCCGAGATCCAGCGCAACTTCGTGGTACGCCACCTGGCCACCAACGCGGCGCGCGCGTCGCTGTCGCAGCAGGGTTTCCTGGAGGTCGAGACTCCGTTCCTCACCAGGCGAACGCCCGAGGGGGCCAGGGACTATCTCGTGCCCAGCCGCATTCATCACGGCGAGTTCTACGCGCTTCCCCAGTCACCCCAGCTCTACAAGCAGCTTCTGATGGTGTCGGGGTTCGATCGCTACTTCCAGATCGCCCGGTGCTTGCGTGATGAGGACCTGAGGGCCGACCGGCAGCCGGAGTTCACGCAGATCGACGTCGAGATGGCGTTCGTGGCGGAAGACGATGTATTCGCGGCCTGCGAGCGGATGCTGGCGGACATGTTCGCCTCCGCGCTGGACAGGTCCATCGACGTACCGTTTCCGCGGATGACCTGGGCCGAAGCGATGGAGTCGTACGGTACCGACAAGCCCGATCTCAGGATCGATTGGGAGATTCTGGACTTTTCCGGGGTCCTCGGCGGTCGGGGATTCGGGATCATCGACGGTGCGATCGCGGCGGGAGGACGGGTCAGGGGAATCGTCGCGCCCGGTGGCGCTTCGCTGTCCCGGTCGCGGCTCGACGCGATCAACGAAACGGCACGTGGCGCCGGCGCCAGGGGAGCCCTGTGGCTGAAGTGCGGCGAGGACTCTTTCTCGGGCCCGGCGGCGCGCTCCGTGGACCAGGAAGCCGGCCAGATCCTCAGGTCGGACTACGGACTGGAAGCGGGCGACCTGCTGGTTCTGGTAGCCGGTTCAGACGTGGAGAGCTCACCGGCCCTGGACGTATTGCGCCGCGAGCTGGCCGCCGAGCTGGGTGCCCTGTCGGACCGCGACGAGTGGCTGTGGGTGACGGACTTCCCCTTGTTCGAACTCGATCCCGAGACCGGCGCCGCGGCCGCCAGCCATCACCCGTTCACCATGCCCGTGGACGTGACGCCGGAGGAGTTGTCGGCGGATCCGTTCTCCGTCCTGTCGCGGGCGTACGACCTGGTCCTGAACGGAACGGAGCTGGCCAGCGGCAGCATCCGGTGTCACGAGCCGTCCCTTCAGAGGGCGATCCTCGAGGTCCTCGGCATGACTCCGGAACAGGTGGATTCCAGGTTCGGCTTCCTTCTCGAAGCGTTCCGGTACGGCGTGCCGCCGCACGGTGGCTTCGCTCTGGGCCTCGATCGACTGATCGCCCTCATGGTGGGCGTACCGTCTCTCCGGGACGTCATCGCGTTTCCGAAGACCACTACCGCCCGGGGACTGATGGAGGGGGCCCCATCCAGGGTGGACGACGACCTGCTGACCGACCTCGGAATCCGGCTGGTCGGGGGAGGGACGACATCTGATGAGTGAGGCGCGCCCGGCGAGTCCGGATTCCGTGGACGCACCGGTCATCCAGCACCGCCTCTCGGCGGACGGAGCCGACGAGCTGCTCCTGGCCGGGGTAAACGACGTCCACCTGAAGGCCCTGGCGCGCCTCGGTGACCTGCGCGTCATCCTGCGCAACGACCAGCTCATTCTGTCGGGCGACGTCGAGGCGGTCGAGCGCTGCACGCCGGTTGCGCAGCGGATGATTCGCATGGCTCAGCTCAGGCGCTCGTTCGATCTGGCGGACGTGGAGCGTTTCTTCGCCGAGTCCGAGAGCGAGCCCCTCGCGCCGGTGACGGAAGCCGAGGAAGAGGTCGTCGCACTTCCTGGAGCACGTAAGGTCATTCGGCCTAAGTCTAAGGGACAAAAGGATTACCTTTCGGCCATCCGACAGAACGACATCGTGGTTGGCATCGGGCCGGCCGGGACCGGGAAGACCTATCTGGGCGTGGCGATGGCCGTGGACGCGCTCGCCCGTAAGCGAGTCCGCCGCATCATCCTGACCCGCCCCGCGGTCGAGGCCGGCGAGGCGCTCGGGTTCCTTCCCGGTGACATCAGGGATAAGGTGGACCCGTACCTGCGTCCGTTGTACGACGCGCTGGAGGACATGCTTCCCACGGACCGGATGCGCCGCGCGATCGAGGAGCACACGATCGAGATAGCGCCGCTGGCGTACATGCGAGGGCGCACTCTGTCGGATGCCTTTCTGATCCTGGACGAGGCTCAGAACGCCACGACGGCGCAGATGAAGATGTTCCTGACCCGCCTGGGCCTGAATTCGAGGACGGTGATCACCGGCGACGTGACCCAGATCGACCTCCCGCGTCCAGAAGACTCGGGACTGCTGGAAATCGAGCACATCCTCAAGGATGTGGAGGGAATCGACTTCGTGTACCTCACCGAGTCGGACGTCGTACGCCATCGGCTGGTGAAGGAGATCATCCGGGCGTACGCCGACCACGACAACGGCGGAGAGCGAAGCCGATGAGCGCGGCCCGGTTCCGGGAGACGTGGCGCGACGCGGCCCGAGCGATCGACCGACAGCCAGGTCAGGGCTGGCGGGATCAGCTCTTCCACCACGGTTTCAGAATAGCCGTCGTGGTCGCGATCGCGGTGGCGGTGCCGTTGCTGTTCCGGGGCCGCACGCTTCCGGAGACGGTGGATGTCCAGATGGGCGCCGTGGCAACGGAAGACGTGATCGCTGCCTTCGAATTCACGGTGCCCAAGCCGGGGGCACAGCTCGCGAGAGAGCGGGAGGACGCCGAGCGGCTCGTCCTGCCGGTCTACATCCTGGACGCCAGAATGGCCGACACGGCGCTCGCGAACGTTGAGCGTTTCTTCGCTGAGGCAGATTCGGTATTTGCCGCAGCTCCGGGCGCGGACCTCTCCGATGCGAGGGCTTTCCTCTCGTCGAACGGCCTGGAGGTGACCGACGCGCAACTGGCCTACATGGCCGACCCGGTGCGTCGGAGCGCCCTCCAGAGCTCGATCGAGACGGCTTTCGCCGCCCTCCTGCCGGCCGGCGTGGCGGCCGTGCTCGACCCCGGCGGGCGATCGACGAATGTCGTGACCGTGCGGGAGGGCACGGATCGACTGGTGCCGCGGGACTCCGTCACGACCCTGAACCGGTTTCACGAGGACGCGCTGGTGTACGCGCCTCAGGACGCGTCCGTCGACGGGTTCCAGATCTATGGAAGTCTGCTGATCAGGTTCCGCAAGCCGACGCTCCTTCCCGACGATCTCGCGACCCGGACGGCCCGCGAGCAGGCCCGGGCTGCGGTGGACACAGTGTCCGACGTGATCCTCGAAGGGGAGCGGATCGTGACGGCGCACGAGCGGGTCGCCAGTCGCGACCTGCACCGGCTCCGCGCTTACAACCAGGAGCTGGTGCAGAGGGGCCTGGCCGGGAGCGCGAGCCGGCGGCTCGCCGGCGCCGGGAGTGTCCTGTACACCGGAATCCTCATCTCGCTGCTGGCGGCCGTGCTTCTCATGTTCCGTCCGGCCATATACCGGGACGTGCGGGCGTATCTGATCGTGATGGGCCTGGTGGCCGCGGTCATGGTGTCGGCGAGCCTGATCCAACAGGCTGGTTATCCATCTGAGCTCATCCCGGTGGCCCTGCTGGCGCTCCTGGTGGGCGCGCTGTACGACGGGCTCATCGCAATCGTGGCCGTAGTGGTCGTAGCAGGCGTGGTGGGCGGACAGATCGTGCTGCTCGGAGAGGCCGTGTTCGCGCTGGCCGCGGTCAGCGTTCCGTTCAAGATGGTCGCGGCCGGAGGCGCGGGGGCCCTAGGCATCGGGCGAGTGCGGCGGCGCAGCCACAGCTGGGTGCTGATCGCGCTCATCGCCGGCGCCTACTTCCTGGCCGGGGTGGCGCTGGTCCTCCTGCGGTCGCTGCCGGTTAGCGAGATACTGCTGGCTCTGTTCTGGGGAGGCGTCAGCGCCACCCTGTGTACGGTCCTCGCGGTGGCTGCGTTCATCCCGGCCCTGGAGAAGCTGACAGGCGTCAGCACGGACCAGACGCTCCTCGAGCTGAGCAACCTCAACGCTCCGCTCCTCCGCGAACTTTCCCGCGAGGCACCCGGCACGTACGCACATTCGATCAACGTGGCGAACCTTGCCGAGGCCGCGTGCCTGGGCATCGGTGCGAACCCGCTGCTCGTCCGGGCGGGCGTGTACTACCACGACATCGGAAAGATGGCGAATCCGCAGTTCTTCGTGGAGAATCAGCCGCGCGGCCGGAATCCGCACGACCGCCTGGCCCCGCGGCGCAGCGCCGCCATCATCCGGGACCACGTGAAGGAAGGCCTCCGCCTCGCGTCCGAGCATCATCTGCCCCGGGTGATCCAGGACTTCATAAGGGAGCACCACGGTACGACCATGATCTCCTTCTTCCTGGACAAGGCACGGGAAGCCGAGCCGGACCTCGACCTCGATCCGTCCGATTTCGCGTATCCGGGTCCGAAGCCGCAGAGCAGGGAGACGGCGGTCGTCATGCTGGCCGATGCGATCGAGTCGGCTACCCGCGTTCTCCAGGACCCCACCCCGGACCGAATCCGGGCGACGATCGACCAGATCGTGAACATGCGCATCGAGGAGAACCAGCTCGATCAGTGCCCCCTGACGTTGCGCGACCTCGAAATCGCGAAGGCCGAGTTCGCGCGCGTCCTCATCGGCATGTACCACCAGAGGATCGAGTACCCTTCAGGGGTCCATGCGGCAGCACCTGCGCCCGCCGAGCCGGACGCGGGATCCGAAGCCGGCGCGGCGCCGTCCTGATCCGGACCGGTCGCCGATGCCGCCCGAACTGCACTTGAACCGACTCGGTGAGTGGCCCGCGGTGCGGGACTCGGAGTCCCTCCTCAGACGGGCCGCCCTGGCGGCCCTGGAGTCACGAGGAGAGAAGTCGGGTGAGGTGTCGTACACCTTCGTGTCGGCAGAAGAGATCCGCGGCCTGAACCGTGACTACCTGCAGCGCGACCACCCTACCGACGTGATCGCGTTCGATCTGGGGGATGGGGGCGACCTCCTCGGCGACGTCTACATTTCGCCGGAAGTGGCGGCCGCCAACGCGGCCGATCACGGCGAAACGGCGCAGCGAGAGATGCTGCGACTTGTCGTGCACGGGTCTCTGCACGTCATAGGCCTGGATCACCCGGAAGGCCCGGAGCGGGAGTCGGCTCCGATGTTCGTCCTGCAGGAGGAGTTGCTCCGGTCCCTGACGGACGGCTAGGCTAACGGCGCAAGCCAGTCCCGCACCCAGCCAGGCGGCCGAGATGCAGAGGATCGCACAGCGTCTGCGACGGTACCTCGTGACCGGACTGATCGTCATCGCCCCGGTCGGGGTCACGGTCTTCGTGCTGTCGTGGCTGTTCCAGACGCTGGATCCGATCGTCGGAAGGTATCTTCCTCCCATCGCCGGCTACGAGCCGCGCGGTCTCGGCCTGGTGGCGCTCCTTCTGGTGCTGATCGCAGTGGGGTGGGCCTCCCAGAAGGCACTCGGCCGCAGGACACTCCGTGCCTGGAACCGGTTCGCCAACCGCGTGCCCGTCGCCCGCAGACTGTACAGCGCCTCATCGCACGTGTTCGAAGCCGTGCTGACACAGGAGCGCAAGCTCTTCCGGCACTGCGCCCTCATCGAGTATCCTTCACCGGGATCTTATACACTCGTGTTCGAGACGGCGGAGGCAGCGCGCGAAGCGGAACAGGTGATCGGTGAGCCCTCGGTTTCCGTATTCCTTCCCACCGTGCCCAATCCGGCCTCGGGCTTTCTGCTCTTTCTCCCCAGAGACAGGGTGCATCGCCTGGACATGACGGTCGAGGAAGGTTTCAAGATGATCTTCTCCGCCGGAATGGCCGTGCCCGAATCGGCCAAACCCGAGCCCGTGATGGAAGACCGATGAGCGAGAAAGCCGACCAGCTGGAGCAAGCACTGGGCCGGGTGCTCAGTCTCCTGGAGGCCGGGGACCACGAAGGCCTGGCCCTCGCGCTCGGGGCCGTGCATCCCAGCGACCTCGCGGATTTCGTCGAGCACCTCGAAGCCGAGCAGCGGCTGTCCCTGCTTCAGCATATGCCATCGGATCTCGCGGCCGACACGCTCGCCGAGATGGAGGACGTCGAGCGTCCCGGTGAGCTCCTGCTGCAGCTCGAGCCCGAGCGCACGGCCGAGATCGTTCACGAAATGGCGGACGACGATGCCGCCGACGTGATCGGGGAGCTGGAGCCGGAGGAGCAGGCCCGCGTGCTGGCGGTGGTGTCGGACGAGGAAGCGGCCGACATCGAGGAGCTCCTGACTTATCCGGAGGAATCGGCTGGCGGCCTGATGACCCGGGACGTCCTCTCGGTCTCCGCCCGCCTCACCGCCGGGGAGGCAATCGCGGAGATCCGACGGCAGGCCCACGAGGACTTCGATTTCTTCACCATCTTCGTGGTCGATCCGGATGGCAACTTCCGCGGTGTGGTGTCCCTCCGGGACCTGGTGATCGCCGAGCCGCAGTCCCCGATCGCCGAGATTACCGAGGAGCCACCCGTCGTCGTCACGGTGGACACCGATCAGGAGGAGGTCGGGAAGGCCCTGTCCCGATACAACCTGGCCTCGCTGGGCGTAGTGGATGGCCTGGGCCGTCTGGTGGGCCGCATCACGTTCGACGACGTGATCGACGTAGTGGAGGCGGAGGCCACCGAGGACATTCTGCGATTCGCGGCCGTGTCCGAGGAAGAGGAACTGCGCGGCACGACCGTCGACGCCATTCGCAGCCGTCTTCCGTGGTTGTTCCTCAGCGTCATTACGGCTGCCATCGCATCGTCGGTGGTGTTCGCCTACCAGAGCACCATCGAGGCCATGGCCCTGCTGGCTGTCGCCATGCCGGTGATCGCCGGCGTCGGAGGCAACGCGGGCACGCAGGCGCTGGCCGTGACGATCCGCCGGATCGCGTTGTCGGACGAGACCGTGGGGGAGCGCCTCGGCGTGATCTGGAAAGAGCTGGCCGTGGGCCTGGTCAACGGTCTCGTGATGGGAGTCCTGGCGGCCGTGCTCGGACTGCTGTTCACCGACGCGGGCGTCATGTTCGGCGTGGTCGTGATGCTGGCCATGTGGGGCAGCCTGGTCATCGCCTCGTTCGCGGGGGCCTTCATCCCGATTTTCCTCGAGCGTATCGGCGTGGATCCCGCCGTGGCCTCGTCGCCCTTCGTCACGACGCTCACGGACCTGTGGGGGTTCTTCCTCCTGCTGGGGCTGGCGACAGCCGTTCTTATGTAGAGAGTCGCTCGCAGCCTATGTGACGCCGTCCGCGCGGCTGTCAGGAATGCGCGAGGGTCCAGGGCCTGCAAAACGCGGCACTTCGTGATCGAGCATGCCGCAGACGAGCGCTGGCCGTGGGACCGGCCGCCGGGCGGAGGACGAGAGCCGGGAAAATCGAAATGTCCCGGGAACCCCCGTCACATTCGCGTGTTTCAGGCGGCGCCGGAGACGCGGCGGCCCGGACCGGGGAGCGGACGGGTGCCGGCACTGATATTGCCCTCAGTGGACCGGATAAGTGCGTCACGGCCCGGCAGTTGTCGGCCGGACACCGAACACAGGCATGGAGCGCGACCTCATGACGAGACTTCGCACAGCGGCCCTGGCCGTTCTCGCCACCACGGCGTTGGTCGGCTGCGGCGGTGACAATCCCAGCAATCCGGGCACGAACCTGAACCTGAGCATCGTCAGCGGCGACGGCCAGGTGGGCGCGGTCGGGATCCCGCTTCCGGCTCCGTTGATCGTACTCGTGGAGGACGCCTCCGGGAATCCGGCGAGCGGCGAGCAGGTGACCTGGGCGCTGGCTTCGGCGGCAGGCCCGAACTCGAGCCTGAGTGCTAGCAGCACGACGAGCGAAACGGACGGGCGGACGTCCAATACGTTCACTCTCGGCGATGCGGTGGGCGTCTACCAGGTTCGAGCCTCCGTGCCCGGGTCGTCGGTGACGTTCACCGTGGAGGCCACCGACGAGGGCGCGCTCACCGTCGTGTCGGGCAGCGGGCAGGTCGGCACGGTCGGAGCGCAGGCGGGGCGCGCCCTGGTCGTCAAGGCGCTCGGCACCGGCGGAGCCGGCGTTGCCGGTGTGGAAGTCGCGTTCGAGGTGACGCAGTCGGCGGGCGCGGGAGCGACGGTCGATCCGGCGGTCGCGACTACGGGAGCGAACGGCGAAGCGTCGACGTTGCTGACCTTCGGAGACGCCAACGGCAGCGTTACCGTCGGCGCCAGCGCCAACGGCTCGTCGGTCAATTTCTCGGGCTACGCGTGCGGCGGCGATGCGAGCGCCGGGAGCCTGGATCTGCAGCCGGGAGAAGACGCGGTGATCAGCGGCGCTGGTGTGGCTTGTGTGCAGTTGCCGGCGCACGCGGCGGGGGCCGAATACGAGGTGGCGGTGACGCCGCTTCCGCAGGCCCTCGGCTTCAACGATATGACGCTGGCGGTTGCGGGCGCCGCCGCGGCCTCTCCGGCTCCGGCGGTCGCGCCGCCGACCGGTTCCCTGGCCGCCCGCGGTTCCTTCGCCCTGGCGGACGAGGGCTACGGGGCCGACTGGCGCGCGCGGCAGTACGAGTGGGACATGCAGCTGCGGGAGATGGAAAGGCCGCTCCGGCCGCACATTCAGGCAAACGCGGTCCGCGGATCGAGCTTCGGGCTGGCGGCCGCTGCTCCGCTGGAAGGAGACATCCTGGACTTCGGGTTCTCTTGCATCACACCGAGCCAGTTTCCGAACGCTCCGTCGGACATCACGGCCCAGGTCGTGAAGGTGTCGACGAACGCTGTGATCCTGGAGGACACGCTGTCTCGCGGCTCCTTCACGCCGGCCGAGTACGACGCCATCGCGACGAACTTCGACGACGTGATCATCGGTACCGAGACGCAATATTTCGGCGACCTGCTGGACGTGCCGGGCGACATCGCACCGGGGCAGATCGTCATCCTGTATTCGCAGGGCGTCAACCAGTTGACGGAGAATTACACCGACGGCTTCATCGCCGGCTTCTTCTGCCCGCAGGATCTAGGGTTCGCGGGAGGCAACGACGCCAAGATGTTTTACCTCCTCGTTCCCGATCCCGGCGGTGACTACACGCCGGACGGTGGCGACGGGCTGAGCAAGGACCAGGTGCTTCGCATCACGGACAACACGGTGGCGCACGAGCTGCAGCACCTGATCAACTCTCAGAAGGTGCCGTTCCCGGGGATGGAGGTGTGGCTGAACGAAGGCCTCTCGCACCTCGCCGAGGAGGTCGTGGGTCATGCGGCGTCCGGCTTGGGTCCGGGCACCGAGCTGGGGCCGGCGGAGTTGCTGTCCGGTCCGGTGCTTGATGTGTTCCTCAAGTACTACAGGGACAATTTCATCAACCTCGGGCAGTACCTGCTGGCGCCCGGAGACACGGCGGCGCTGCTGAACTCCCAGGATCCGCTTGGCCAGAACACGTTCAGGATGCGGGGTACGGCCTGGAGCTTCGTGCGCTACCTTCTCGATCGCACCGGCGCACCGGCTTCGGAGTGGCAGAAGACACGACAGCTGCTCACGGACGGCGATGCGTCCGTCGACTCCCGTGAATCGATCACCAACGTGTTCGGCGTTCCATTCAATGAGCTGGCGGCCGATTGGGCTGCCATGCTTAACATCGAGGACCGGGACGACCTGGGCGGGCCGCCGAGACCCACCCTGACGCTTACGTCGTACCAGCTGCGCGCCATGTATGAAGCCAGTTCGACCTTTGGTGGCCAGTATCCTCTCATGCCGGCGGACCGGCTCCTCAACCTGTCCAGTACCATCGACATGGATCTGTTCACGGGAACCACGAGCTACGTCACGCTGCGGGCAACCGCCGCGAGTGGCGGCACGGGACTGCGTCTGATGGAGGCCGGTTCCGGTGGCGACCTGGCCGGCGCGATCACGCCGTACGTGGTGATCACCCGGACGAAGTAACCGCCCGGGCGGCCGATCCCCGGCCGTGTCGGAGGAAGTAGGCGGCTTGGCGGCCACTCAGGATCTTTCTGGGTGGCCGTCTCTTCTTGCAGGGCCGGTTCGTCCGAGGCAGTTTCGCGGACATGGACGACTCCTCCGCTGGTTCGCTCACGCCGCCCGTGCTGCGGCTGGTCGAGCGCTTCCGATCCGGCGACCCCCTCGCGCTGGCCCGCTGCATCACGCGGGTGGAGAACCAGTCGCCGGGGTTCGAGGACCTGCTGCACGAGCTCCATGAAGGGGTGGGGCGGGCGAGGCGGACCGGAATTACGGGTCCGCCGGGAGCCGGGAAGTCCACGCTCACGGCGGCGGTCGCTCGCCTTCTCGTAGATCGCGGGGAGACCGTAGGCATCGTGGCGGTAGATCCCAGCAGCCCGTTTACCGGCGGTGCGCTCCTCGGCGACCGTGTACGGATGGACGACCTGGCCACGCAGCCCGGGATCTTCATCCGCTCCATGGCCAGCCGCGGCTCGCACGGCGGGCTCGCCACGACCACCCGCGAGGCCGCGGACCTGATGGACGCGTTCGGTTTCGATCACGTGCTACTCGAGACCGTGGGGGTCGGTCAGTCGGAGCTCGAGGTGGCGACGAACGCGGACACCACCGTAGTGGTGCTCGTGCCCGAGTCGGGCGACGGGATCCAGGCCATGAAGGCCGGTCTCATGGAGGTGGCCGACCTGTTCGTGGTGAACAAGGCGGACCGGCCGGGCGCCGATCGGCTCAAAAAGGAGATCGAGGTCGTGCAGGCCATCCGGGCGGGAAGCCCCATGGCAGCCGCCCCGGCGCACCACGGGGTGGACCTGTCGGCCGTCACCGGCCACGATCGGCAAGCATCCCCGGACGAAGGCGGCGGACAGGGCGATGTCCCGCCTCCGATTCCCGATTGGGAAGCGCCGGTGCTCAAGTGCTCGGCCTCGGCCGGAGAGGGAGTGGCCGAGCTGGTCGCCGGCCTCGACGACCACTTCGAGTGGCTGCAGCGCACGGGCATGCTCGACGAGCAGCGCCGACTGGCCGCGCTCGAGCACACGCGCCGGGTCCTGGAGCGCTCCGTGCAGCGCCAGGCGTTGTCTGCGTGGACGGAGTGGCTCGCGGACGAGGCGGCGGAGCCGGGTGAAGTTCAGGGCTCCCCGTACGAGATCGCCCGGCAGCTGGCCCGCCGGCTGGGACCGCGCACGAGGGAGT
>JBDGXI010000034.1:0-22968 GCA_039584685.1 Gemmatimonadota bacterium
GGGGGTTTCATGTCTTTGGGTCGTCGCAGCGTCGCCGAGATGATCGGCACCTTCTGGCTGGTCTTCTTCGGTTGTGGCAGCGCCGTACTGGCTGCCGGCGTTCCAGGCGTCGGAATCGGCTGGCTCGGCGTATCGTTCGCCTTCGGACTCAGCCTGATGGCCATGGCCTTCGCCATCGGACACATATCGGGCTGCCACGTGAATCCCGCGGTCAGCATCGGCCTTTGGGCGGGAGGGCGCTTTCCCGGCAAGGAGATTCTTCCCTACGCGATTGCGCAGGTGGTCGGTGCTGCGGTGGCCTCCACGGTGCTGTACTTCATCGCCAGCGGAGCTGCCGGGTTTGATCTGGCTTCTGGTTTCGCGGCCAATGGCTACGCGGAGCACTCACCCGGCGGCTACTCCATGGCGGCGGGCCTGGTCGCGGAGATCGTGCTGACCTTCACCTTCCTGATGATCATTCTCGGCGCCACGGACGGCCGGGCTCCGGCGGGGTTTGCACCGATCGCGATCGGCCTCAGCCTGACCGCGATTCACCTGGTCGGGATCCCGGTGACGAATCTGTCGGTGAATCCAGCACGGAGCACCGGCCCGGCGCTGTTCGTCGGGGGCTGGGCGCTCTCCCAGCTATGGTTGTTCTGGGTCGCGCCGATCGTCGGCGCCGTCCTCGCCGGGACCGTGTATCGCTGGCTCGGCAAGGAGTAGGGTCCCGAACTGGTAGAGACGACCCTGTCGGTAGCTGCGGCAGGGTCGCCTTCTTGCTGGTCAATACGGTTCTCAGTAGCCCGCCGCCTTGTCCACTACGTTCAGCAACGGCTCCCCGGCACCGAACCGGAGCATGTTCTCGAGGGTGAGCGCCAGCCGGCGCTCCAACGACAGCTCCGCTCGGGCGGCAACGTGGGGCGTGATCAGTACGTTCTCTCGGTTCCACAGCGTGTGACCCTCGGGAAGCGGCTCCGGATCGGTCACGTCCAGGAATGCCGCTCCGATCTTCCCCGTGTCGAGCGCCTCGACCAGCGCGTCAGTATCGACGACCGCACCACGGGCGATGTTCACGAGCCAGGCGCCGTCCTTCATCAAGGCGATCGTCTCCCGATCGATCATGCCGCGGGTCTCGTCGGTGAGGGGAACGGCCAGAACGACGACGTCCGCCTGCGGAAGCAGACCCTCGAGGTCCGGCCCCGCACCCAGCACATCGACGTACGAAGGAGCCGGCCGTTCGGTACGCACCGTCGCGAGCACCCGCATGTTGAACGCGTCCGCCCTCATGGCGATCTCGCTTCCGATACCGCCCAGGCCCACGACCAGCATCGTGTTGCCCTGCAGGGCGGTCATGGTCCTGGCCGCGCTCCGGTCCCAATCTCCCCGGCGACCCGCGTCCAGATAGTGCGGCAGGCTCCTCGTACGAGACAGCATCATCGCGAACACATGCTCCGCGATCACCGGGCCGTACATGCCCTTCATGTTCGTCAGCACGACCTCGTCCCGGGACATCAGTTCGGGGATCGAGATGTACCGGTCCACGCCCGCACTGCCCGATTGGGCCCACCGTAGGTTCGGGGCCGCGTCGAGAAACACCGAGGTGAGCAGGTGTGCGTCCACTCCGTGCGCCTGGCCCGCATGCTGGAGCGCCGACTCCCGGTCCAGGTCACCGATGATCCTGATGTTCGGCGCCACGGCCCGGATCGACGCGAGCATCTCCTCCGACAGCCCCGACGTGAGATACACGAGCTCGTCCGGGAGCTCGGCCGCCGGGATCGCGGCCACCGAGTTCTGCGTTGACCCGAGAGGAACCGGCTCCTGGTCGACTTGCAGCGCCCACACGCACGTCGGCGTGAAGACCGCGGACGCGAACAGGAAGCAGGTGACACAGAGCCGATGAAAGCGCGCACGGATCACGAGGGTTCTCCAGGTGAAAGGTGGACCGAGTCATTACTACAACATCAGCCATGCGGGGGGCGACGGGCAACCGCGCGAGAACTGCTGGCTACCGCCAATGTCGCACACTATTATGGTCAGGTCGTCTTGCGAGCGTTTCAAGCGCGCCTGAAGGCCCCCTCCCGCCGCTTTCCTCCGGTTCGACGCAACGTGGAGGCTTATCATGCGAACCTTCCTCCAGGCATCCCTCCCACTTGCGTTCGTCATCATCGCGGCCTGCGGTGGTGATGGCGATGACACCAGTACGGATCCCCCCGACTCGCTTGAGCTTACCGCCGTATGGCAGCTGTCCACTTCGGTCAGTTCCAATTCCTGTGGTCTCGCCGATGGAAGCACCAGCACGGACCGAATCATCATCATGCAGTGTGGCAGCCGGGCAGATGTGATCGCAGGGAGTGGGCTCTGGGGAACCGGAACGGTCAGCGGCCAGAATCTCAGCTTCAGCGGAACCGAAACTCAAACCGATCTGGGCGGATGCCAGTCCACGCATCAGTCCGCCGGGACGGTCGCGGGTTCGTCGACGCTGCTGGAGGGAACGCTTACGACCAACGTCACTTTTGATCCGGGCTCGTGCGGTCCCCAGGAGGCCTGCACCGTGGAGGCCAGCGTGCGCCTCAGTTCGCCCACCGAGTATCTCGACAGCTGCCTGGGACGGGATTCGTTCGGCAACCCGGCATCCTCCGAGTACATCCTCCCGTGGCCGGTCGGAGAGACATATAGCATCAGCAACAGCTACTGCGTACCGACCGGCGGACACCGACAGCAGCAGGCCTACGACTTCCTGATTCCGATCGGTGATTCCATCGCAGCGGCTCGCGCAGGTGTGGTACGGCAGATCCGAGAGACTTCGCCCGACGACGGACAGGGCTCGGACCACAACCATGTGATGGTGGAGCACGCCGATGGTACGGTGGGATTCTACGCGCATCTGAAGCAGGACGGCGTGTTGGTCGAGGTGGGAGAGAGCGTGGAAGCCGGACAGGTCATTGCCCTCGCAGGCCACTCCGGGACCACGGACGTCGTACACCTGCACTTCGGTGTCTACGACGCGTACCCGCCAGTCGAGGGCAACGACCAGGCGGTCAACTTCCGGAACATGATCGGGCCCGTGGATTGCCGCCGCGGCCTGGTGAATGGAGCAGCGTATTCCGCGAACTAGCTAGGCAGGCGGTCTCTGCTACGGCACCAGTACCAGTTCCCGCTCGACGAACGGAGCCGGATAGGCGGTGATCGGCACTCGTCCATCATCCACTCGAATGCCTCCTGCTTCTCGTCGCGCAGCTGTCCAGCCACGGCGTCGAATTTGAAAAGCGCGAATTCGTAATCGCGACACAGGGAGACCATCATCTCGGTGCGGGCCGCCTCCTCCGCAGGCGTGTCGCCGAAGCCGTCCGGCCCACCCCAGATGCCGAGCCGGATTCCGTACCGCTTTGCCCGCTCGTACAGAGGCCGGAAGCCCCGCGTGACGGGCGCCCCGCGCCAGCATCCTCTAGATTCACTGCTCCGTTCTCTCGAAACCGCGGTCGTCGTGCTTCGATGTCTGGCGATCCGGTGTCACCTGGTGACGGTGCGTCCGTCTCAATAAGGGAGCTGAAGCATGAACGCCGAAGAAAGCATACTCGCGCAGGAGCGTGCAGGGTTGGACCGGTGGTCGGCCGGCGATCCCGTGGGGTATGCACACAGTGCCGCCGATGACGTCACCTACTTCGACGATATCGCCGCGGCCGACCGCATCGACGGCATCGAAGCGTGGCGGAGTTACCTGTCTTCCCTGGAGATGCCACCGCACAGCTATGAGATCATCGATCCGAAGGTCCAGGTCTACGGGGATGTCGGGATCCTGACCCTGCATTACCATGGCTTGGGACCGGACGGAGAAGTGCTGCCCCGCTGGAAAGCCACTTCCATCTATCGATACGAGGAGGGCGACTGGCACACGGTTCACGCCCACTGGTCGGTGATCAAGGAGCCGTGATCGCCGGCACCTTCCATCCTCAGGTCAGACCGGGTATCGTTTGACTCATGTTAGAATCCTTCGGACACCTGGTCCGCAGAATGTTCGCCAGTTTTCGGGACTCGATGAGCGCTCTCTTCGACTCCCGCTCTACGGCCGACGACCTGAGAGCAGTGATCTGGCTCGCCGCGATCGGGCTCGTGGTCGTCGTCGTGATGTGGATCATGAGGGGATTCGAGAAGCGGAGACCGATGAGGTAGGCCGCACATCTGCTACGCCCCTGCGTCACGTGTCGGCTCCACCTCCGACAACCGGGATGAATCGGCAGAATGCTCTCGAAATCAACTGAATTGACAGTTGCGCTCGCCTGCTGTGTAGCCGCGTGGTCCTGTGGCAGTGATGCCGCCGGGCCCGAGAGTGGACCGCAGGTCGCTTCCGTCACGGTAACACCGGCAGCCGCCACCGTTGGCGTGCTCGGGGATACGCTGCGCCTGGCGGCTTCCGCCCGAAACAGCCAGGGCGGTCTGGTCGCCGGCCGGACCTTCACATGGAGTTCGTCCGCCCCGACGGTTGCGACCGTGAACGCGTCAGGCCTCGTAACCGCCTTCGCGGAGGGCTCCGTCTCGGTGACGGCCACGACAGGAGGTGTCGCCGGTTCTGCGTCCGTCACGGTGCAAACCACCGGCGGATTGCGGATCATCACCGCCACGGTGGGCCGGAATCTGGACGCGGACGGCTACACGATCCTGCTGGACGGGGTATCTGTCGCGACCATAGGCATCGAAGACACCGTAACGATCGGCGAACTCGCCGCCGGCGAGCACGCTGTCTCCCTCGACGGCCTCCAAGACACGTGTCACGGATTCTCCAGCATGCCCGTGTCGATCACCGTAGCCGCGGGATCGGTACGGGACGTTCAGTTAGGTATCGAGTGTCTCGGAGTTCCTGAGGACATCACCCTGACGTTCGGGCGTAGTCAGCAGGATCCCGATAGCCTGAACCTCTTCGGGCTCGCGGCGGGGGAGACGGCACCCGTGCAGCTGACTTTCCATCCGGCCTTCGACCGGTACCCTGACTGGTCTGCGGACGGAACCCGCCTCGCGTTCAGCCGACACGGTGTGATCCACGTTGTGAATTCCGACGGAACCGGCTTTGGGTCTTTCGCGCCCGGGATCAACCCGGACTGGTCTCCGGACGGAACAGAAATCGCCTATGAGAGCGCCGAGCGGACTTTCATCCTCGATGTCGATGGTACGGGGGAGGCGACATTCTTCGCCGGAGCCTACGAACCGGCCTGGTCTCCGGACGGAACGAAGATCGCGTACGTGGTGCCGGTGGAGGGGGCCACGGTCGCGCAGAGCGATATTTACGTCGTGAACGCAGATGGATCCGGCCGGGTGAACCTGACGCAGAACCCGGAGCTCCTGGATCGCGAGCCTGCCTGGTCACCTGACGGTTCGGGGATCGTCTTCCGTCGTCTCGATCGATCCGAGTCGTCGGGCTACGACCTTTGGGTCATGGATGCGGACGGGTCCAACCAGGAACGGATACTGTCGATGGCGGGAGCGCAGGCCGCGCCCACCTGGTTGCCGGATGACAGGATCCTGTTCCAGGGATCGGTGCCCTCGGTTCTCGATCGCACGAGCGGCACCGTGACGGAGCTTGTGGACGCCGAGCCCGGCTTCTTCTACTTCGATCCGGCCTGGCGTCCGCGATAGCTGCGGTCGGTACGCAGACATCCTCGTCGGCAGCCGCGAGATTCAGTCCACGAACCGCTCAGCAGAGGGGGAGAAGGTATAGCACCACGCCTCTCCTTCCAGAACCACCTCGCCGTCGCCCCGAACGATCTCGATCCCCAGCTCCGTCACCGGCTTCGAGGCGTGTAAGCTCACCACTCTCGCGGTGGCCGTGATCGTGTCGCCGATGAATACGGGCGCCGTGTATCGCCAGTTCTGGCTGAGGAAGACGGTTCCGGGGCCGGGCATGTCCATGGCTACGAGTGCGTGCAGCAGGCCCGTGGTGAGCCCTCCCTGTACCACCAGACGGCCGAACCTGGTCTTTCCGGCAAAGTCCTCGTCGAAGTGAAGGGGGTTTCTGTCCCCCGTCATTCGCGCATAGGTCTCCACATGCTCTGCCGTAAGAGTGATGCTACGCGTCGCCGTTTCGCCGACTGTCAACTTCATGCTGCGTTTTCCCTTCCGCTGGCGGCAGTGACACGCCCGTACACCTCCGTGCCGAGCGAACGTACCGCGTCGACCAGGGCGTTCATCTCCCGGGCCAGCACGAGGTGCTGTTCCTTCACATCCTGCATGTTCCACTCGAAGGAGGCGATCTGGTCCGTGACGGCGAGGAGCCCCCGCACTCGCTCGTCGCGTGATGCCTGATAGCGGATCAGGGCGGCATCACTTCCTTCCAGAGCGTCATGGACAAGGAACTCCGCTTCGCGGAGCGCATCGGTGATGCCGTGAGCGGTGAGCGGATCCCGGAAATATCCGGCGTCGCCGACCAGTGCCCAGCCCGGTCCGGTTGCCCGACGGAGAAACCCGGGCTCTCCGGCGAAAGCTCTCAGCTTTCCGGGACCCTCGCTACGCGCCACGCGCTCGGCCAGGTCGGCAGAAACGTCCTTGAGCGCCTCGAAATAGAGAGCCTCCAGGCCACCACTGCGCCGGGTCTCGAACCGCCGCTGGGGAACCGAGGCGAATACGCACGTCTCGCCATCGTTCGTGGGAATCGAACCCACGGCGGCGCCCAGATCGTAGTACCAGTGGTATCCCTCCAGGCCCAGGCCGCTCCAGTACCCGTAGATCGATGCCGTTGCATGTGACGCCGTGGCATACGCTTCCAAACCAAGGATACGGGCCGTACGTGATCTGACCCCGTCTGCGCCGATCACGAGAGTGGCTTCCACATCTACCACCTGCCGGTCTGCGCCCGAGATCCTGGCGCCCCGGACTCGGCCATGTTCGTCCCATATCAGGTCGACCACGGACTGCCCGTAGACGACTTCGGCACCTGCCGCCAGCGCCGCTTCGACGAGCACCGAGTCCAGGACAGTGCGTCGGGGGGCAAAGAGCGAGTCTACGCCGTCCCTCTCCTTGATCGGGATTCCGATGACCTCGTCGGCGTAGTGAAACGTGGTCTTGCGGATCGCCGGGGTCCCCGAGGATCGGACGGCGTCCAGCAGGCCCCAGCGATGAAGCTGGAGCACCGCGCCCCTCATCAGCGCGTGCGTGGACAGGGTATCGCTCCCACGTCTGGCGGGGTCCACGACCAGCACGCGCAACCCGCGGCGGGCCAGCAGCATGGCCGTGGAAGCACCCGCGCAGCGCGCGCCGGCGATCAATACATCATAGCGTTTCCGCTCTACAGGGCTGGACATCGGGATTCTCTCTTCAGGCGGTTCGGACGGCGGGTCCCGGTCGGGAGATCGCTCGGTCCAGGAATGACGAAAGGTGATTGCTCAGGTAGCGGGCATCGTCCGCGGCTCCGTCGATCAGGCTGGACTTGCGGCGTCTGAGAAACGGCATTCCCAGCAGGTACATGCCAGGTGCTTCCACGACTCCGCCATCGTGCCGTACCCGACCCTTCCGGTCCAGAACGGGCACGTCGAGCCACGAGTAGTCAGGACGAAATCCGGTAGCCCACAGAATGGTCCGGATCCCACCGAGATCCATGTCCAGGGGTGGCGATGCCTCGACCCTGGTGGGCTCGAAGCGGTGTGGCGGATCGACATCGCCGTTCAGCGAGTTCTCGGTCGCCCACTCATCGATCCGGTCCAGCAGTCGGTTCATCTTGAGGTCCGACATCGCGCACTGGTTGGGTAGCGATCCCGAGAACTGCACCTTCGTGTTCTGAATCCCGGCGAGACGGCCCACGAGTCGGACGCCGATGTCGGTCAGACGATTGAGGTCCAGGTCTCTGCGATCGTCCGACCCCACGAGCTGCAGGGAAGGAACGTTTCGGGCGCGAACGAGGTTGTCCACCTCTTCGTAGCTCTCATCCAGCACGCCGACCGCGTCCATCCACCACTTGATGTCCCTGCCGCGATAGACCCGCGGCACCCGGATGTGCTCTCCGACCGCCAGGGTGACGGACCGGCCCGAGCGATGGATTTCCTCGGCGATCTGTGCGCCCGAGGAAGCGGCGCCGACGACCAGAACCTCACCGTCCGCCAGCTGATCCGGGTTGCGGTACTCGAGCGGCGTCAGCGTATCGATTCGGTCAGGCAACATCTCGGCGATCGCCGGGACGGTCGGGATGTTGCACGCCCCGGTCGCGATCGCGACCGCCTGGCACCGCCAGGTCCCCCGGTCCGTCTCGACCTCGTAGCCGTCGTGGGCCCTTCGCACCGACGTGACGGTGGTCCGGGTCTGGACGGGGGCCGAGATCAGTCCGGCGTACCGTTCCAGGAAGGCTATCGTCTCGGGCATCGTCCGGTACCCGTCCGGGTCGTCACCCTGGTAGGCGTACCCGGGCAGCCGGCTCTGCCAGTTGGGGGTGAGCAGACGAAGCGAGTCCCACCGCTCGGTCTTCCAGGTGTTCGCCACCTCACCGCGCTCGAGGACCACGTGGTCGATCGAGCGATCGGTGAGGCAGCGGCTCATGGCCAATCCGGCATGGCCGGCTCCGAGAACGACGGTCGTAGTGCGCATGACGGCTCCAGAGTCCCCGAGCCCGCGCTCAGTTGACCTCGACCGTGACGTTGGTCGGGTTGGTGATGACGTCGTACACGGCCGATCGCTTCTGCGACTGGGCGACGACGGCCCTGATCTCGTCGGGAGTGGCATCGGCGTCGATGTCGTACGTGACCTTGATACCGCTGAAGCCGTTCCGGACGTCGGGGTCGATGCCGAGGATGCCCTGGATGTCCATCCCGCCCTCGAGTGTCGCTACGACCGAATTCAGCTGGATGTCGCGATTCTGGGCTACCGAAGCGACGCCTGCGGTCAGGCAGCTCGCCAGTCCGGCCAACACGAGCTCGACCGGAGTAGCCCCGCGGTCCTCGGAGGCGAAGATCTCAGGGTGATCGGCATCGTAGGTGAACACCGTCCGGTGCTTCTGCTCCTCGCCGAGCCCGAAGAAACCCTCTACGCGGGAGCGGCTGTGCGTTCCGTTCACCCACTCGCAGGTCGCCCGCCACGTGAACTGAGCGGCTTCCGGCATCCCGGTCAGTACCTCGCGGGCTCCCAGCAGGGCTTCGACGTTGACTCCGTTGTCGACAGGGCTGGTGATCGTGGACATGGTTCCTCCTTGAGTTCCGGTTCGTTACGTGATCCACTCATCCACGTATGCGAACTGGTGACTCAATACCGGACACGGGTCGCTGGCGGGCATCCCGGGCTCTCGCTCGAGACGTGTGTCATACGGGTACCGATTGGGGAGTGCGCCATCCAACGGAGGGTACTGCGGTTCGACGGCCGACCGGGGAGACGCGGTCTTCACCGCGCCTCCCCAACCGGGTTCCTACTTCGGCAGCGCGGCTTCCATATCCATGGCGTGCAGGTTCGTGTCGCCCTCGGCCATCTGGTAGTACAGGCTGCCATCAGGCGTCCACTGTGGAGCCCCTTCGTCACCGTCGGTCATCGTGAGCCGCGTGGCCTCGCCGCCGGTCGCGGGCATCACGTACAACTCGTAGTTGCCCTCCATGTTGCCCATGAACACTATCGACTGCCCGTCGGGCGAGTAGCGGGACCCGACTTCCCAGGCGGGATCTCCCGCCAGCAGCGTGATCTCGCCGGTCGCTACATCGAGAGCCGCGATGTCGAATCCGACGCCGCTGTGGTGGTTGAACAGGATTCGTGACCCGTCCGGACTCCACTCGGCGGCCGCGTTGTATCCTTCGGTCGTGAGCTGCCGCACCTCACCGCTCGATGAGATCAGGAACAGCTGCATCTGGCCGCTCGGCGTGTTCGTGGACGCGAACAGGATCTGTGAGCCGTCGGGGCTCCACCGCGGGCCGTTCACTCCGCCCATGGTCGTGAGGCGCTGCGCTTCTCCTCCCTCGGCCGACGCGACGTACAGGTCGGTGTCACCTCCTTCACGGTCGGAGATGAACGCGAAACCGGATCCATCGGGACTCCAACGCGGAGACTGGTCGTCGCCCGCACTGGTGATCAGGAGCTGTTCTCCCACTCCGTCAGGGCCGATGACGAAAATCTCGCTCGAGCCATTGCGATCCGAAACGAACAGGAGCCGCGAGCCGTCGGGAGACCAGTCGGCCGCGAAACTGTCCCCCTGGCCCCTTGTTAGATTCAGCGCTTCACCGCCTTCGACGGCCCTGACCCACAGGTCGTTCGCGCCCTCCGCGTCCGATCCGTATGCCCACATCGATCCATCGGGACTCAGGGTCGCCGCGAAGTGGTTGGAGGCTCCGGAGGTGACCGCGGTCCGCTCGCCGCCTTCGGCAGGAACGGTGAAAATGTGCGACTTCGCGGCATTGTACGTGTACACGATCCGCGAGCACTCGTCGGCGCAAACCGGCGCGCCCTCCGCCGCGTCATCATTCGTGAGGCGGACGACGTCGCCACCGGCCGCGGGCACGGCGTACACGTCGGTCTGTCCGCCGCGGTTCGAGCGGAACACGATCCAGGTGTCGCCTGCGGCGTAGCGCGGGCCGAACTCGTCGGACTCGTCCATCGTGACCTGGGTCAGGCCGGTCCCGTCGGCCCCGATCGTCCAGATATCGGCGTTGCCGGAGCGGTCGGACGCGAACAGCAGCGTGCTTCCATCGCTCGACCACATCACGGCTCCGTCGTCACCCGCGTCATCCGTGACCTGGCGGGCACCGCTCCCGTCCGCCCCGATCACCCAGAGGCTGGACGAGCCGCTCGCGTCGGATGCGTACGCGATCATGCTTCCGTCGGGCGACCAGTCGGCTCCCTGCTTGTTGCCGGGGCCGCTCGTGATCTGTGTCGCTTCACCGCCACCGGCGGGCACGGCGTAGAGGTTGAACTCGCCGCCTCGGTTGCCGGAATACAGGATCACGGACCCGTCGGGTGACCACGAGGGGCCGAACTCGAGCCCCGGGTCGGACGTGAGCCGGATGGGCTCGCCCCCGTCGGCGGATATGACGAAAACGTCGGGCGGCGCGTACAGGTCCGACGTGTATGCGATCATGGTTCCGTCGGGCGACCACGCCGATCCTCCGATCCAGTTCTGTTCGGGGGTGACCTGCGTAGCCGGGCCGCCGCTCGCCGGCATGCGGTACAGCGCCAGCCGGCCGGTTTCGTCGGATGTGTAAGCGATGTGCTGTCCATCCTCCGAAACGGAGGGGGCGACCTCGTCGGACGGCGCCGATGTGAGTTGCACGGCGGCGCTGGCTTCGAGTCCGGCATCGGCACTCAC
Source organism: Gemmatimonadota bacterium (assembly GCA_039584685.1). Lineage (GTDB taxonomy): Bacteria > Gemmatimonadota > Gemmatimonadetes > Palauibacterales > Palauibacteraceae > Benthicola. Next base: position 11,234 of record JBDGXI010000034.1, read on the forward strand.
GTCCGCGCCGGCGTCACTGTAGTCCTCGCCACACGCGCCCACGGACAGGACCACGAATGCGAGTAAAACGGTTGCAGCGAAAGGGAACTTCATGATATGGCCTCTCAGGTAGATGGGTGCAGAGGTGCTCACAATGGTACCCAAGGCAGGCGTTCTCGTCTACCTTCATGTGCGGCCGCCTGTACCGCTTGAGCGTATTCAGCAAGAGTCGCTTTTGATCAAACATGCGCTGACCCACCGGTGCACCGTGTTAGTGGTCCTGTTCCTGGCGCTGCGGGCCGCGGCATTCCCGACCAGCACCACGGCTCAAGTCGACTCCGCCTCGCTGCACGCGACTCTCAGCCTCTGGGACGAGAGCAACTGGCTGCAGTTTCTCAATCGTGACGCGGCCGACGGAGGTCGCTTAAGCTCCCTGGGGATCCTGCAGCGGTTCCACGAGGACATCGACTTCGAGTATCAGATCGATCGGCTGGCGGCGGGTTTTTCGATGACGGAGGACTATGCCTGGTACAGGTTGGAGAGAAATGGGGTCAGGTGGTCGGGCGCCAGCATCACCAAACGCGATCTACTCAGCGGTGCACAGTTCAAGACGGCCGTCCCGATCGGAAAGAGCTGGAACTTCAGGCTTCAATTCGATCGGGAAGTCAGCCCGACCACGAACCGGAACCGGCTGCGTTTCGAATTCGACAAGAGCTGGGGCAGCGGCGTGTTCGCGTATGGAGGCGGATCGCTCGATCCGGTGAAACCGGATTCCGACCTGGAGTTGGGCATCGGCTGGCGCAGCGCAGCGACAGGCAATCCCCGTCATGAGGCCAGACTCACGCTGGCCGTGGTCGACTGGTCCAGCAACCTGATCTATCTGGGGCTGAACGCTGCCAAGCAGCCGCAAGTCGACAGCACGCTGGCGTACGATCGACAACCGCTCGCGCTGCACGGATCCGTCTCGAGTGCCATCACGAGGACCGTGCGGCTGGAGGCATTCGGGATGGCAGCGACTCCGTCCACGATCGACCAGTACGAAGGCCTCAACCGGGACCAGGGCATTCGTCAGGAAGAGGAATTCGGCTTCGTGGGCGGACTGGTGGAGTGGTCGGCCCGGCCCAACCTCAGAATCGGCGGATTCGCCACTTACGTCCGCGCCCAGACGGAACGCTCTGCCCTCTCGGAAGGCCTTGGCGTGGACGAGTATCGCCTGATAGAGGAGACGACGAACGTCGGCGCGTTTGCCTTATATGGAATCGGCCGCCAGTGGCACATGGAGGCCTTCATCGCGAGGAATCGACGCCCGGAGGAACGAGAGTACCGGAATGGGACGCTCCCTGATGTCGATTACCTGGACCAGGCGTGGACCGGTCAGGTAGTGGCTCGGCGAACCACGGCTCGGGGCCTGGTCGCGGACCTGGGCATCCTTTGGGACGTCCGGGATGTAGTCAGAGGCGACGGACAGGTTCCCTCGGCGGGCACGCTGGGTTGGCACAGCTATCGGCTGAACGCCATGGCTGGCTGGCGATTCAACTCGCACGTGATGTTCCTCCTGGGCGCCGGGCTCGATCTGGACGGTGATCGCAGCGGAAGCAGCTGGTTCGACGGGGTGAGAGCGAGGCTCACGGTCCTCTGGTGACCTCCCGCGGCCGGATATCACTCGAGACGGCGCACCGCTGCTTCGGCCGAGGTCCGCAGGGCGGCGGTCGGATGAGCCTGCGTGCAATGCACGGGCGTCCTCACATATTATCAAGAGGGAGCAGCGCTGTCCGCATAAGGAAATGAGACGCTGGTGCTCAAACCGAGGCATGCTGGCCTACGGGGTGGACCCGGGACGCCGAGTCAGTCGACTCCGGGCCTTCCGCTCTCGCTGCTGCGCAAGGCTTCGAACCGCCTTCAGGTCATTTGCGGGGTGCTATTCGTCATCCTGGCGTTCAGCTGGCTCGGCGGAAACTGGGTCGAGGGCGAGCTCGCGTCCGAGTTCGCCAACCCGCTGGAGTTCGGCCCTGGCGTGACGATGATGGCAGCATCGCTGCTGGTATTCGGTCTGGTACGCGGTTCCAGGCTGTCGCCGTCTCGTGTCATCGCCACCGGGCTCACCTTCCAGGTTGTCATCAGCTTCTGCATACCGATCTCTCAGTACTACGGGGCCTTCGCCGGCGTGCAGGCCGGTCGCATTACAAGTGATCTGGTAGGGCTGTCGTCCGTGGCGATCTGGATGCTGTTCTTCGCGGTCCTATTCCCCTCCAGGCCCCGTCACGCACTGATCGCCCTCACACTTTCCGGATCCGCAGTGCCCATCACGGTAGCGCTCCTGATTCGCTTCGGTGACATGCCGCACCTGTCACCAGGGCAATTCTCCTCCGTCTTCGTAATTCCATACGCGATCGTGGTCGTTACGAGCTACGTCGCCGCCCGGATCATCTACGGATTGGGAAGAGACATTCTCCATGCAGAGGAGCTGGGCAGCTACCACCTGCAAGAGCTCATCGGACGGGGTGGCATGGGTGAGGTCTGGAAGGCGAGCCACAACATGCTGGCCCGTCCGGCGGCGATCAAATTTATTCGTGGCGATGTGCTCGACAAAGGGCAGGGAGGCCTCGATGTGGCACTCGCTCGCTTCGAGAGGGAAGCCCAGGCGACCGCGTCCCTCCAGTCACCCCACACCGTGGAGCTCTACGACTACGGAGTAAGTGAGGACGGGTCCTTCTACTACGTCATGGAGCTCCTGGACGGAATCGATCTGGAATCACTCGTCCAACGCTGCGGTCCCCTTCCGGCTGAGCGCGTCGTGCACATCATGCTGCAGGCGTGCCGGTCGCTCGGCGAGGCCCACCGTCGGGGGCTCATACACCGGGACCTCAAACCGGCCAACCTCTACCTGTGCCAGCGTGCCTTCGAGCCCGACTTCCTGAAAGTCCTCGACTTCGGCCTCGTGAGGCAGTCGGCCCTCACCACGGAGCCCGAGGAGACGGTGACGAAGACGGGGCTGCTCGCCGGGACCCCGGGTTACATGGCTCCGGAGATGGCCATGGGAAGCGACAGCATGGACTCGCGGGTGGACACCTACGCTCTGGCGTGTGTAGCCTACAAGCTACTCACCGGCCGCGCCGTGTTCGAAGAGAAGAACGTCGTGGCTACGATCTTCGCGCACGTGCACACTCCTCCCCAACCTCCCAGTGCCTTTTCCGAGCTACCGATTCCCCCCGATCTCGACGACGTCATCCTGGCCTGTCTCTCCAAGGATCCAGATGATCGGCCACGAACGGCAGAGGATCTTGCCTTCGAGTTAGGCAGAATCGAATTCCCGCAGCCGTGGACGAGGGAGCGTGCCGCCACCTGGTGGCAGACACACATGCCGGTCACGACCGGATGATTCCGCGCGCAGTCCTCACGGCCTCAATGCTGGCCGCAGCCGGCTGCAGTTCCGCTCTCAGTCCCGAGGACCCGACCGATATCGGATCCTGGATGGAGTTGTACGGCGTCCCCGGCGTCAGCATCGCCGTGATCAACGAGTTCGAGCTGGACTACGTGGAGGTTCACGGGGTCAAGAGCGAGTTCACCCTGGAGCCGATCACGAAGGGTACGCTGTTCCAGGCGGCATCGCTGAGCAAGAGCGTTTCCGCTGCGGGCGTGATGAGCTTCGTCCAGGAGGGCGTCGTATCCCTGGACGCGAACATCTACGACTACCTCACCTCATGGCAGGTTCCGGACAACGCGTTGCAGGATTCCGAGCACGTCACCCTGAGGAGGCTGCTCAGCCACACGGCCGGAACGACGGTTGGCGGGTTCCGGGGCTACCGCTACACCGAACCGGTGCCCACGCTGATGCAGATTCTGAACGGTGAGCCGCCAGCCAACTCGGATCCGATCGTGGTGGATCTGGTTCCGGGCAGCCAGTTCCGATACTCAGGAGGTGGCTACGAGATCATGGAGCAGGCGGTGACGGACGTCACTGGAACGACGTTTCCCGAGTTCATCTCGGATCGAGTGCTCGGCCCGATCGGAATGAACCACAGCACCTATGAGCAGCCTCTCCCGGTGTCGCAGAGGGGGTCCGCCGCCTCGGGTTACTATGCGAACGGCGTGGCCGTGCCGGGCGGCCACCACATATATCCCGAGATCGCCGCTGCCGGTCTGTGGACCACACCAACGGATGTTGCGCTGTTCCTCATCGAGCTGCAGCTGTCGCTTCGTGGCGAGTCCGACAGGGTGCTGAGCCGGGAGAACACCGCGCTGCTGCTGACGGAGGTCGAACGGGACTATTCGCTCGGCTTCGATCTCTGGACCCACCACGGTCAGGACTACTTCGGGCACAGCGGGGCCAACGATGGCTTCCGCGGCCGGATGGTCGCCCACCGAACCGACGGATATGGCGTGGTGATCCTCACGAACAGCGACAGGGGAGACGAGCTGTCCAACGCGGTTCTGCGGTTGATCGGGGAAAGGGAGGGTTGGCCGGGCTACTAGGCGTGCTTCGAATATGCCGCTCGTCGCTACTGGCGTAGCGGAGCCCTATTCGCTCCGCGGCTCTGCTGTCATCTGCTACCGCCCGACAGTATCTTAAGATCGCGCCCTTTCACGAGCGGTGCAGTGCGATTTCTGTGCTCAACCCCCAGGCGCTCCCATGTCACACCTGCTCGACGAGGTACGACGAAAGCTGGCGATTCTGGATATGCAGCCAGGAGCGTCGTGGCAGCAGGTAAAGGACCGCTACCGGTTCCTTGCTAAGGTCTGGCATCCTGATCGATTCGGTTCTGACCTGAGGGCCAGATCGCGAGCCGAGAAGCAGTTCCAGGCGGTCAACGAAGCGTACCAGTGGCTCCTTCAGCACAGGAGCACTGTCGAGTCCTTGGCCGAGAGCGATAGTGGCCCGGCGGAAGGAACGGAGGGCGAGTCGGGAAAGGCTCGCGGACGCGGCGAGGGACGCGAGCCCGCGCCCGAGCGAGAAAGGCGCTCCCGCCCGGTATCCGCGCCGAAGACCGAGAAGGACACCCGCGCGTCTACGGTTGAAAAGTTCCTCTGGGGAGTCGCTGCCGCGTTCGCTCTAATGGCCGTCGTCTTTTTCGTCGCGTCGTCACTGCCGGGCTGGTTGAGCGAACGGGAAGCCGGGTCTGCGAACGAATCTGAGCGTGATTCGTCGTCACCTTCGTCACCCGCTCCGTCGACGCGCGACGCGGGCCCGTCTCCCGGTTCCTACGCGATGAAGTACGTGACGGCTTCGCGATTGTACGTTCGGTCCGGCCCCACTCGAGATGCGCCGGTCGTATCCGCACTCGAGAGAGGCAGCCGCGTGCGGGTGCGACCTGGCAGCGACGGCCCCTGGTTGCCCGTCGTTGCGGACGACGGACGGGAGGCTGGGTGGCTTCACAGCGGCTACTTGAGTGACACCGCACCGGCATCGACATCCTCGCTATCCATTGCGGATGACAGGAACCAACCGGCGGTTGTCAGCCCGGAGATGGACTTCGCGACCTTCGTGCGCGCGCAGCAGTCGGGCGAGGAGCAACCTGAGGGAGCTGGATCAGAGACCTCTGAGCCGGATGCCGAAAGCGAAACAACCCGTGGGCTGGAGCTGATCAGGGGCGCGTGGAAGCCCAAGAATCCGAATCCCTTTGATCGCGACGGTGACGGCGCGAGGGCTCCCGACTCCGGCCTCGACCGCTGGTCCGGAGCCGTGGAAGGCGTGGCGCCAAGCGATCTCCCGCGTGTGACCGTTCGCCTGTACGAGGACGTCGTCGTGGGGCAACCGATCGGAGGCGCTGTCTACTGGCACCAGGCGGGTGCGTGCACCTATGTCCTCGAGCTACAAGAACAGATCGGGGAATGGATGCGAACGGAGCAGATCGCGGAGTCCTCCGAGTGTGGCCCGCAGGGTGAGATCTGGCTATTCGCCGGTGAATCCGACATGACCGCTATCTGGTACCGCCCGGATGGAAGCCAGTGGTTCTCGTCCCGCCTCAAGATGGACTGAGCGGCCGCCTCGCAATCTGTGCGCTTGCCTCGCAAGGCGAGGTGCTAGACCACCCCCGGAGAGTCTTCCGGGTGAGGCTCGCGCGTTCAGTTGCTCCGACGGCTTCCTCGCCGGCGCATCCGAGCAGAGGCAGGAGGGCGAAGACGGCCAGGGCGGTGGCACCCCGGAACATCAGTGCCGGCATTGCTCTTCCTTACATCCAGGGTGTGGGCGCGCACGCTTGGCGCAAGGGAGCTTCGGATCGCCCTACTCGAATCGGACACCGATCTCGCCGACGATCTCCGCGAGGTAGCGCAGCAGTGATACGATGAACAGGACGACGCCGGCCATCTCGAGTCCCTCTTCCGCTGCCGTGAAGACGACCGTCGCCCAGTTCGGACCCTGGCTCGTGCCCCCGATCATGATGTCGGCAGCGAGCTCCAGGCCCACGGCCCCGCCGAGGAACAGTGCGGCGGACAGGAGGAACAGGCGGCGATATCTGGGCTCCAGGTGCATCAGGAAGCGAAGGAACGCGAGGCCGATGACCAGGAGCAGGATACCGAAAGGAACAATCCAGAGCCACTCCCCGGAGGCGAAGCCGGGCACACGGTACAGCAGCTCATGGATCTGTGTCGCCTCATCCACGGCCATCAGCAGGAATCCCAGCCCCAGACCGAGCCAGCCCCATCGGTGCCGGTCTCGGTCGTCGAACTTGAGTCGCGCAATCGTAAGCAACAGGACCCCGGCGACAAATAGCGCCACAGCCGAGTAGAAGGCCGGGATGTTGCCCTCACCGCCGAGATCGAAGCGGGGTTTGAGGCCGTACACCTGGCCCATGCCGAGCTCGAGCCGCCCGATGTAGACGACGAAATGCACGGCCAACAGCAAGCCGACGATCGTCGCGAGGACCCGCCCGACGACCGCCGCCCGAATGGTCACCTGCTTCACAGGCCGTCCACCTCGCGCCGCCAGTCACGCTCCAGGAGATCCTGGAACCGGGGGTCGTCCCTCAGTGGGTCGTACAACGGATCGAGCCGCAGCTGGCCCGGGGCCAGGTAAGAGGGAATCGTGGCCAGGCGCTCGAGCTGGGTCAGCGCCCGGTCGTACTCGCCGGCCAGCACGAGAACACGGGCGTACGCCTCCTCGACGGTCGGTCCGTCGATGCCATCATACTCGGCGTCGAACAGTTCCATGGCTCGATCGCCTTCCCGCAGGGCAGCGGCATTCTCTCCCTGCAGGGCGTAGGCATACGCCATCATTACGTGAACCATGGCCCGGCGCCCGAACACGTCGAACCGGACGGCGCGCGGACGGGTCTCCATTTCCCGCTCCGCCTCCGCCAGCAATGAGTCGGCGTAGGCCAGGCTGCGATCCTCGTCTCCTGCGTAGCGGTGCACCAGGGACAGGTACAGGAGGCGGTCGTCGTACAGCGGCCCTCTGGCCGCCGCTGGAAGGCGGAGCCACTCAAGTGGTTCCATCCCGCCGACGGATTCCAGCGCCTCCACGGCGGCCTGATAGTTCCGGGTAGCCAGGGCCAGATCCGCATCCCACAGCGCTCTCATCTCGGGGTCGACGAAGGCGTAGGCCGTCGTGGCGAAGCTCCGGGCAGCGGCAGTGTCCGCCTGGTTCCGGAGAAGCGCCTTGAAGCGCCAGCCGTTGACCACCGTGGCCTCGGGATGGATGCGAAGCGACTGTTCGAGCAGCTGATTCGTTTCGGGGAACTGGCCGAGCGCCCAGGTCGTCGCTCCCTGATTCCAGTAGAGCCCGGCGTCACGCGGATCGAGTTCCAGCGATTTCTGGCCAAGCGCCACGGTCTCCTTCCAGTGGCCCAGCCTGCGATGGATGTAGGTAAGCGCTTCGACGGGCTCGATTCGGTCGGGCAGCAGGCTATCCGCGGCGGCGAACTCTGCGAGCGCACGCTCATAGTCCCCGAGCGCGTAGTAGTGGTAGTAGCCGGCGGCGAGTCTCGCCTCAGCTGAGTTCGGGGCCAGGGCGAGGGCCCGGTCGAGACTCTCCCGGGCCGGGAGCGTATCCGACTCGATGCCGGTTCTGATCAGCCAGGTCCTCGAGCGGAGCAACCCGACCCACGCCATCGCAAACTCCGGGTCCAGTTCGACCGCGCGCTCGAAATAGGCCACGGAGGCGCGATCTTCGGCATCCGTTCTTGCCGCGAAGAACACCCTCCCTCGGTGGTAGGCGTCGAGGGCGGCCATGCTTCGAGTGGGCACGTCCCGCAGGCCCTGCGCCTCTTCGTCGGTGAGCTCGGCTTCCATGGCCTGCGCGACGCTCAGGGCGATCTCGCTCTGAATCGCGAACACGTTCTCGGCCGTCAGCTCGCGATCGTACGTTTCGGCCCACAGATGTTCGTCCGTTTCCGCGTCGATCAGCTGGACGTTGATCCTGACCCGGTCCCCTGCGCGGCGCACGGCCCCCTCGAGGATGTTAGCGACGTTGAGTTCCCGGGCGATCTCCGGGAGGCTCATCTCCGTCTCGGCGTACTGAATCACAGTGGTGCGCGACGTGACGCTCAATGCGCGGATCTTGTAGAGCTGGGTGAGGATGTCGTCGTGGATTCCGGACGTGAATAGAACGCTCTCCTCGTCCTGGCTCATGCTCTCGAACGGCAGGACGGCCAGGGTGCGACGGTCGGCGGGCTGTGATTGCGCTCCAGCGGTCACGGCGGCCACAGCCGCGGGACTGCCTTCAGCGGCCTCGTCGGTCGCCTTCACCGACGCGCCGGATCGACCGATCACCCACCAGCCCCCGCCGTACAGCAGGAGAATCCCGGCAAGGGCCAGGAGACCGGAAGGCCAGCGCCTGCCTGCAGGCTGCGCGACGATCGCCTCCAGCTCACCCTGCGCCGCAGGGTCCGTCCGGCGCATCCCCTCGGGGGTCTTCTCGAACGCCCAGGCCAGCACCAGTGCGAGCGGAAAACCGAGCGCAGCTAGAGCGACTACGAACGTGAGGGTCCACTCCGGCAGGGCGAGGGCCGGGAAGATGAGGTCCGCCACCTGGAGCACGACGAACGAAACGGCGCCGTACACGGCTGCGACCTTGAATACGGCCCGCCGCTTCATGTCAGCGAACAGCCGCTGGTAACCGCTGGGTTTCTGAGTCATATGGTGCGAATCTCGCCCGCATCGCCCCGGCGAGGCAAGGAAGCAGCTCGCCTGCGGGTCGCCCCATCCGAGGGATACATTCGCTCACTCTGGGGTTTAGTTACATTAGACAGGCACTCACCCCAAAAAGCAGGCGGTCCTTCGATGGGTCTGAAAGACGCAGAGGGTACTATCAGGACCAGGTCGGGCACCTGGGATTGGCGTGTAAAGGAACTTCGCACCTGGCCCAAGTCGGATGTGACGGGCAAGCGTCTCCGATTCGAGGATCCCTCCAATGCGGTCAATCGAATGTCTCTCGAGCTCGACCCGGAGTTGGAAGAGCTATCCGAGCAGACCGTGGGGCGTCTGTCACTGGTTCCGCTCAAGCGACGGTTCGAGGACGAAGCCGGAGGCGTGTGGATCGCGCACCCGGTGGATGACGAAACATACCGAGACGATTCGGTTGGCCGCGTTACGCTGTACAGTCTCGTTCACGGCTCCAGGATCGTGGACCTTCCGCCAGACAGGACGCTGGGGGACATGAAGAACGAAGAGCTGGTCGCCCTGGTGTAGCCCTCGCCGATTCACCCACTGCCTTCCAGCCGCTGCGGCCTCAGTCGGGATTCGCGATGAACACGTGCGTCCAGTGGGTGCCGGCGAGCCCCACCCCGTGGTGATTGAAGGCGCAGTTCTCGATGTTTGCCCTGTGACCGGCGCTGTTGAGCCACAACTGGAGGGCGGATGCGGCCCCGCCGGGGGTCTGCGCGATGTTCTCGCCTGCGGGCCCGTTCCAGGTCACACCGCCTTCGGCGAGACGGTCCCACGGACTCTCGCCATCGGGGTTGGTATGTAAAAAGAATCCCCGATCCTGCATGTCCTGACTGTGCGCGCGGGCTACCCCGGCCGTTGCAGGATGCCACACGAGCGGGTCGCATCCGACCGACTCCCGGTGGTCGTTGAGCTGAGTAACGAAGCTGGCCACCTCACCGGCCGGAGGGTCCGGAGAATCGGGTCCCGCCGGGCCATCGTCGCTGCATCCCAAGCTCACTCCCAGGGTCACCAGTATCGCTACCCGACGAAGCAGATTCCTCATTTCCGGCCTCCTCACCACGCTGGATCCGACATACGACCTGGGGGAAGAGCGGCCAGAAGCGTGCCAGCGGCCAGCACTGCACAATCGCAGCCTATTTGGCTAGGCTGAATGTGTAAGCCTGGTTCGCCCCCTTATGTCAGGGTCGGCAGGTACCAAGCCGGGGAGGGGCTGGCATGAGCGACGTGCTCGACAGACTGGAAACGGCGCTGGCCGACACCTACGCGATCGATCGGGAGATCGGCCGCGGTGGCATGGCCACGGTCTTCCTGGCGGAGGATCTGGCACACGACCGCAAAGTGGCGCTCAAGGTCCTTCATCCGCAGATCGCCGCCAGCCTCGGACCCGACCGCTTCCTGCGCGAGATTCGAATCGCCGCGAATCTGGAACATCCCTACATCGTTCCCCTGTTCGCGTCGGGGGAAGCAGGCGGTCTCCTGTACTACGTGATGCCGTTCATCGACGGCGAAACGCTCCAGGATCGGCTCACGAGAGAGGGACAGATCCCGGTCGACGAAGCGATTCGGCTCGCAACGGACGTGGCCGAGGGGCTCGAGTACGCGCACGAGTCAGGAGTCATACATCGGGATATCAAACCCGCAAACATCCTGCTTTCGGCCGGCCGTGCCCGAATCGCCGACTTCGGCGTAGCGCGCGCGATAGACGCCGCGAGCGCCCACCAGATGACGGTGACCGGCCTGGCAGTCGGCACGCCCAGGTACATGAGCCCGGAGCAGGCGACCGGTTCGGGCGAAATCGACCGGCGCAGCGACGTGTACGCCCTCGGCTGTGTTCTGTGGGAGTCGTTGACCGGCGTGTCCCCCTTCGAGGGCCCTTCGGCCCAGGCCATCCTCGCCCGCAAGCTCACCGAGCGCCCAGGCGATTCGAAAGTGATTCGTCGGACGGTACCGGCCGGGCTCGCCGATGCTCTCGAGAGGGCTCTAGCTACTTCGCCGGACGACCGATTCCCGACGGCTAAGGCGTTCGCCGATGCGCTGGCCAGCCCCGGACGCGGCGGTACGTATAGCGCTCGGCGAATGCTCCGAGTGGGAGCCACGGTCGTGGTCGCAGCAGGGCTCACCGTCGGAGGCGCATGGCTGACATCCTTCTTCTCCGCGGACGCTGGCCCGGCCGTGCCTGCCGATGCGCGGCCGTCCCTGGAACCCAACCGACTGGCCGTGGCTCCCTTCCGCGTGTTCGACCCGGCGCTGGAGCCCTGGAGCGAGGGAGTGGTCGACTATCTGTCCAGAAGCCTGGACAACGCCGGCGCCCTTCGCACCGTCTCGCCCACGACCTCGGTTAACATATGGTCCGGGAGGCCTGATGTGGCGAGCGCGAACGAGCTCGGGAATGGAGCGGGCGCCGGGCTCGTCGTGTTCGGGTCGCTGCTCGCGCTCGGCGAAGACTCGGTGCGTGTAGACGCGACGGTCGTGGACGTGGTCGCTGGCGCGGCCATCGGGGACTTGGAGATCAGGGGTCTCGCGGACCGGATGGATCACGTGGTGGACTCACTGGCCGTCGAGGTGCTGCGCGAAGTCCAGACGGTGCGGCAGATCGGAGCGGTCGTTCAGACGAGCATCGGATCCCGGTCGATGCCTGCGCTCAAGGCGTT